>JAVHRO010000001.1:0-26172 GCA_036171675.1 Vicingus sp.
AGTATCTATAGGAAAATTTAAAAAAATTACAAAATCAATTTATGCAACGGTCTTGCATAATAAATATCTACAGATGAAAATAGAACTTACTTCAACCATTACTTGCCCCAACTGCGGACACCAGAAGAAAGAAACCATGCCCACCGATGCTTGTCAGTATTTTTACGAATGTGAAAATTGCAAAACAGTTTTAAAACCACTCGAAGGAGATTGTTGTGTATATTGCAGTTACGGAACAGTACCTTGCCCTCCCATTCAACAAAACAACAGTTGTTGTTAAAGATTAATTAGTTGAAAAACAAATAATTACAACTTATTTTAATTTTCTTGTCAGGTTTTAAATTCATCTTCGACTATTAGATAAAACTATTAGCTGAGAAATGAACCATTCATTACACCTTAATTGTAAAAAAGCAACCGAAATGGTTGAACAACAAGCTGTTGTTCAACTAAGTTTTCTGGAAAATTTAAAACTTAAATTTCACTTGATGGTTTGTAAAACTTGTCATGCTTACTTTAAACAAAGTAAAGCAATTGATACTTTTTTTAAACACAATACCGAAACAAGTTTGTCTAATAAAGCCACAACCAATAACGATACACTTAAAAATAATATGATAAATAACCTAAAAAGATGGTAACCATGGAAGTTGTACTCAAAAAATCAATTATTTCGGTAGGGATATTTTTGGCTTCAATGTCAGCAGTTCATTCACAAGAAAAAGAAATCCTCGATTACATTCATCTCTCAAATCTAAAAGGAGATGCAGTACTTGATTGGCAAATTTCTTCAGGATTCACTTGTTATGGCATTCAAATCTATCGATCCGTAAACAACTCTGCCTTTATTCAAATTGGAGAAATTAAAGGTGTTTGTGGACATAGTTCACACCCCATTCGATATCTTTTCAAAGACGAAAATCCTGTAAAAAATCAAACTAATAATTATCGTTTGAGTTTGGGTGGGTATGGAAATACTGAAACCATTGGTTTAGAGATTATTAATTTCGAAGAGAAAAATTATCAAATTAGACCAAACCCTATAATAACGAATGCTCAATTATTATTTAGTAATGAAAGGGGAAAAGAAGCCACAATAAAAGTATTCGATGCAAAAGGAAACAGTCTCTCACCACTAAAAACTAATTTAAATTTTATTGATATTAACTCAGTAAATTACCATTCAGGAATTTATTTTTTCAACATTGTTATTGATAACAAGCTCGTTACGGCTGGAAAATTTGTTGTTCAGTAAAATTTTTGTCAGGAACATAATAAGTAATCGACTATACCCATGTTAATCAACTAAAAAATAAAAAAATGAATAAGAAAAAAGTTATCAAGATTGCTGGAATTATAATTCTAATAGGATTATTAATAGGAGGAGGAGTGATCTATTATCTCTTTAATATGCCTCACAGAAATATTACAACAGCTAAAACTGACATGGTAATTAGTGCTGATAAGGTAGTCAAGGAGTTTTTAACCAATCCAACTTCTGCCAACGATAACTACTTAGATGAAGAAGGTGAATCTAAAATTTTAGAAGTAAACGGAATTATTTCTTCCATCAATGAAGACTTTAACGGAAATGCCGAAATTATTTTAAAATCGGGAGAAAGCAAAGCTGGAGTGAGTTGTACCTTTACTACCGAAACAAATTCATCAACAGTAAATCTAACAGTAGGACAATCTGTTTCTATTAAAGGAGTAATACGTTCTGGAGCATCATTTGATGCTGACTTAGAAATGTATGAAAACGTAATTATGGAAAAATGTAGTATAGCAAATAAAAACTAGTCACTAATAATTAAATAATCTAAAATCATGAAAAAATCTATTCTAATACTATTTACCACTGCAAGTCTTTTTGCGTGTAATAGTGAATGTAAAAAAACAGAAAATAACGAAAATGAACAATTAACCACTTCCAATAATTCCGAAGAAGAAGGGCTTAAAGACCACGTTTGCACAGCGGCTTGTGAAGGTGGAACGTGTGTGTTTGCACATGGCGAAAAAGGGCATGAATGTACCGATGAGTGTAAAGTGGCAAGTGCTGAAACTGCTGCAGTAGATGAAACCACTTTAAAAGATCATGTGTGTAATGCAGCATGTAAACCCGGTGCTTGTGTTTTAGCTCATGGCGAAAAAGGACATCGTTGTGACGAAAAATGTTTATAAAAATCAACCTATTAAATTTTAATTTAACCCATCAATAATCATGAAAAAAATAATTTTAACTATCGTAGCAGTATCAGCAATAACCTATACTGCATTTTCTCAAAAATTAGTAACCACTAAATCGCACATCAATATATTTTCGCATACGGTAGCCGAAGATATTTCAGCCAATAACTTTAAAGCTGTTGGAACATTGGTGGCTGAAACTGGTGAAGTAGTTTTCTCCATTCCTATGCAAAGTTTTGAATTTGAAAAAGCATTGATGCAAAAACACTACAATAGCCCTAAGTTTTTAGACACCAAAAAGTTTCCAAAAGCAAAATTAATTGGAAAAATTGCCAATCTTTCGGCTTTAAACTTAAAAAAAGACGGAACATATAGTGCTAAAGTAAATGGAACTTTCGAATTACATGGGGTAACCAAACCAGTTGAAGAAAATGCAACTGTTACAGTTAAAGCTGGCGTAGTTTCGGTATCAAGTAAACTAACCATTGTATTGGCAGATTATAAAATTGCATTTGAAAAAGGAAAACCTTCAACCAATATTTCTAAAAGTATTGCTGTAACTGTTGATGCCACTTTTTAAAAACACTTTATTTTTAATTAATAAAACCAAAAAAACATGAACAAGATAGTAATAATTTCGGCTGCTATTTTGGTAATTTTAATCGTTGCATTTAAATCACCAACAGTAAACTTTAACGAAGATGTAGTAGGAGGAATTCAATTTAATAAAGGGACTTTTAAAGAAGTTTTACAACAAGCCAAAAAAGAAAATAAATTAGTTTTTATCGATATCTACGCTACTTGGTGTGGACCCTGCAGACGATTAAAAGCCAACACGTTTTCAAATGCCGAAGTTGGAAAATTATACAATCAAAAGTTTGTTAATGTGGCTTTTGACGGTGAAAAAGGTGAGGGAATTATGTTAGCTCAAAAATATGCGGTGAGCGGATATCCAACCTTATTATTTTTGGATGGTAATGGAAAAATTGTTGTTCGAACAGGTGGTTACCAAAATCCTGATGAATTTATTGAATTAGGTAAAACTGTTGGTAAAAAATAAATTATATGGACAAGTTTTACAAGTACTTCTTTTTCCATTTTGCAATTTTTTTACTATTCACTTCTTTCACTAACAAAAAAAATGAAACTCAACAAATTACTCATTTATTTAAAATAGAACGAAGTAAAGATGCTAATGAAATTTTTTACGACATTAACCTTGAAAAAACAGGCACATTAAGTATAACAGAACCTATTTACCCTTATTGGAGAAGGCAAACCGAAGGTGGAGCAATTAAACCCTTAACATGGATTCAACAACATTATGCGTATGGGTTGGAGTATATTTATTCCTCAGAAAACTATGCTAAATTTCATTTTGTATCCTATAAAAAACGTGATTTTGTGTTAAAAAAGGACTCTAGTGGAGATTTTAAAGTTTTTACTCAACTGAATAATAAAGAAGTGGAAGTAAATCGTATTTTTATCCAAATTGATGGTGGAACTTTTTGGTTTCCTAAAATATCAAAAGTTGAATTACATACCAATGACCCTGTTACCAATAAAAACATTGTAGAAATAATAAAACCATAACACCCTATGAGCCAAAACATTATTCTATCCCAAGTTTTTGAAAAGATAAACGATTATCTAAAAAAAGATACACTTATTGATTACAAAGCCCCTTTTGAACTACACAATGCCATTAATTTTGCTATTGCAGAAAAAGGAGTTGGTGAACACGAGTTTTTAGAATTAATTGATAAATACTTGGATAATTCGGTAAATACCAATCACCCTCAATTTTTAAATCAACTCTATTCAGGATTCAATTTTCCGGCATTTATTGGCGAAATTTTTACTGCTTTAGCCAATACCTCAATGTACACGTACGAGGTTGCTCCTGTTGCTACACTTATTGAAACAGAAATGATTCAACTTATGAATTCATACACTGGATACAAAAATGGTGATGGAATTTTTTTAAGTGGCGGAAGTAATGCCAATTTAGTAGCTATGTTTTCGGCACGAAATCAGATTGCTCCAGAATCGAGGCATCAAGGGTACGACAAACGCTTAAAACTCCGAGCATTTGTTAACGAACATGCCCACTATTCTTTTGCCAATGCGGCAAACATAATCGGAATTGGAACGGAAAGCCTTATAAAAATAAAAGCTGACGAAAATGGGAAAATGATTCCTGAGTTGCTTGAGCAAGAAATTATTGCATCAAAAAAGCGCGGAGAAACTCCTTTTTTTGTTGCCGTAACCTGTGCCACTACTTTGCTCGGAGCATACGACCCAATTGACGAGATTGCTGAAATTTGTCATGAATATAACCTTTGGCTTCACGCTGATGGTTCATTTGGTGGATCGCTTATTTTAAGTGAGAAAAATAGGGTTTTACTCAATGGAATTGAAAAAACCGATTCCTTTGCTTGGAATCCGCATAAACTCATGAACATTCCATTAATATGCTCTGCATTATTGGTAAAGACCAAAGGAACTTTACATCATAATATTGCTGATGTTGATGCGGATTATCTTTTCCATGATTTAACACAAGTGGAAGATTTAGGTAAAAAATCCATACAATGTGGAAGAAGAGTAGATGCAGTTAAACTTTGGTTTGCCTGGAAATACTACGGAACAAACGGTTACGAAAAACGCATTGACAACCTTATGCATTTGGCACAATTAGCCGAAACAAAAGTGTTAAACACGAGTAATTTGGAACTTTTATCGCCACGCCAATCATTTACCGTTTGTTTTAGGTGTGTTCCAAAAAATACTTCTGACATC
Source organism: Vicingus sp. (assembly GCA_036171675.1). Lineage (GTDB taxonomy): Bacteria > Bacteroidota > Bacteroidia > Flavobacteriales_E > Vicingaceae > Vicingus. The sequence continues at coordinate 4,990 of JAVHRO010000001.1, forward strand.
AATCAGTTTAATTTAGTTTTACGCGAAGAACTCCGAAAAACAGGAAAATCCCTCGTCAACTATGGGTATATTAATCAAACCTTAACCTTAAGATTAGTAATTACCAATGGCGATATGCAGGAACAAGATGTTGAAGTATTTTTTGAACAATTACAAGCAACAGCAGCAATTTTAGAAAAAAACGTTTTATTTGAATCTGTTGAAAACAACTAATCAAAACGGATTTGCAATTGCAATAGCATGGCCAGAAACGCTATGCAAACAAGCTGGAGCTTGGTACGACCCATTAATGCAAATAACAGGGTTGAGTAAAAACTTTTATTACAAAGTTGGTCATGCTGCAGTGGTTTTAATTGAGAACAAAACTGGACGCTGCAATTATTTCGACTTTGGTCGATATCATGCACCATTTGGATATGGTAGAGTTAGAGATATGGAAACTGACCATGACTTGATTATTCATACTAAAGCAGTATATAACAACGAGTGGAAAATAGAAAATTTTACCGAAATATTGGCAGAATTGCAGCAAAACAAATCTTGCCATGGTACTGGCAAATTGCATGCATCATACTGTTCAATAAATTTTGAAAGTGCCTACCGAAACGCAAAAAAAATGCAACACGAAAGCCCTTATAAATATGGTCCTTTCGTTTGGAATGGAACCAATTGTTCGCGCTTTGTTAGAACCACCATTTTAAATGGGAAACCTTCTATTTTTTACCACTTAAAGGTAAAAATACCATTAACCATCAGCCCTACACCTTTAGGAAATGTAAAGCAATTAACAAATTACATTATTCAGCATGAGCTATATTAGCCTAGACCCCTTGTCCACTTGGAATTATTTAATCAAAAACAGCCTAATTTTTGTCTATTAAGCCAACATTAATGAATTCCTTTTATACCTTCAGAAACATTAATAATATGGTCTCCTACTTTTTCTAAAGCACTATAAATTTCGCTATATGCTGTTGCGCTCTTGAAGTCATATTCAGCTTTTTCAACATTTTCGAAATGCTCTTTTCTTAAAATTGTTCTAAAATTATTAATAGCAAGTTCAAGTTCTTTTGCCTTTTCTATGCTCACTTCTTCGTAATTGGCATTTAAATTAGAACACATATTATTTAAGGCGTCTTCGACTAATGTAAACATATCCAGAACATTTTTACGTTGCTGAGGGGTAAACCACACTTTATTTTCGTGTTTTCGTTCAATGGTTTTGGAGATTTGATAAAAAATATCGCCAATTCGTTCTAGATTAACAATTATACGGAGCATTCCTCTAATTTTTAGTGAAGTTTCTTCACTCATCTCTCCTTGTGATACTTTAGTTAAATAATCAGCTACTTCCGTTTCAATTCTATCGGTAATGTCTTCATACTTTTTAATACGTGCCAATGCAATACTAATAACTTTGGAGTCTTGTTCAGTAATCAATTCTTTAACAAAACCATTCATTTTTTTAACGATGTTGCCAAATTTTACCAATTCTTTTTGTGCTTCAAAAATTGCTAAATCTGGTGTAGCCATTAAACCAACACTAATGTGTTCTAGGTGATATTCTTCGTCAAACTCTCCTTTTGATTTCACGGTTTTCGTAGCAACTTTTACCAGCCAATTTAAAAACCAAATCATTATGAGAACATTTAATGTGTTAAAGGTGGTATGAAAAACGGCTAATCCTATTGGCATACCTTCAGTAGTATAGGTGTTGGGCTCTCCCATTACCGAAGTAACAAACCAATTTAATAAATCTAAAAATGGAGTAAATGATATTACAAAAACCATCCATGAAACACCAATAATATTGAACATGGTATGAATACGAGCTGAACGTTTTGCATGAACATTAGCTGGAATTGCTGCTAATTCGGCAGTAATGGTTGTTCCAATGTTTTCGCCTAATACCATCGCTATTGCTGCCTCAAAAGGTATAATTCCAGTAAAACATAATGTTTGTGTTAATGCAATTGTAGCGCTAGAAGATTGAATGACAACTGTTAAAGCTGTACCAACTAGTACAAATAAAATGTTACTAAAAAAACCGGTATGAGCAAAATTACCTAGGAAACTTAATATTTCTGGATTGCTTTTAATATCAGGAACAGCATCTTTTAATTCCGATAAACCCCAAAACAATATAGCAAATCCTAAAATAAATTCTCCTAAGTATTTTATTTTATTCTTTTTTGCAAATAACATCGGAACTGCAAAAGCCATTAATGGAAGGGATAATGCCGACATACTTACTTTAAAGCCTAATAATGCCACCAACCACGAAGTAATTGTTGTGCCTATATTAGCGCCTAACATTACCCCTGCACTCTGCATCAAAGAAATTAATCCAGCATTTACAAAACTAACGGTCATAACAGTAGTTGCAGATGAAGATTGAATTAAACAAGTGATTAGAAATCCCGATAAAACACCTAAATACTTGTTTTTGGTCATGAAACCAAGCATTTTTCTTAAACCGCTACCAGCAGCTTTTTGAATACCCTCGCTCATGATTTTCATTCCATAAATGAAAAATCCTAAGGCCCCTACAAGCCTTAATAGCTCTAAAATTCCAAATCCCATGTTAATTTAATGTTATGTTAATATTACCTGTAACAAAACTAGTTGAGTAAATTTAATTACATCAAAAAATAGTTGCTAAGTTATTAACCAAAAAAAATAGTTACTCTGCTTCTTTTGAATTGTGTTTTAAAACTTTAGCTTCTATATAAAAAATAAGCTCTTCGGCAATATTTTTAGCCATGTCGCCAACACGTTCTAATTTTCTGATAATTGACAGTAAATACAAGTAGTTGTTAATTTTGTCTGGGTTAAGTTGTATGAGAGAAATAGCTACATTGGCTGCATTTAAATTTATTTCGTTTAACACTTTGTCCTTTATAAAAACCTGTCGAGCCAATTTAGTGTCTTCTTTTTCGAAAGCTTCAAAAACATTGTCGAGCATTAACAATGCATTTTCATACATTTCTATAAATCGTATTTTTTGTAATTCTTCATTAGAAAGTTGCTCATCCACATGGTTGATGTATTTTGCTATACCAATAGCATTGTCTCCAATTCGTTCTAATTCGGCGGTAATTTTATATACCGCTAATATAAAACGTAGATCAACAGCCACTGGACTATAAAGAGCTAAAGCATCTTCAACAGCCCTATCAATGTTTAACTCCATGGCGTTCACTCTATTTTCGTTGGTATTTATTTCATGAACCAAATCCCTATCAAAAGTTAAAACGGCAATTTTACCTTTAGTAAGTTGATGCTTAACTAAAAACATCATTTCAATAACTTGTTTTTTTATTTGTGCTATTTCTGAATCTAAATGGGTCATAATTAAATGTTAAAGGTTGATGAATAAAGGATAATTGTTAAACTATCCGAATCTTCCAGTTATGTAATTTTGAGTTTTTTCTTGTTTTGGATTGGTAAAAATAATTTTTGTTTCGTCATACTCAACCAAATCGCCCATATAAAAAAATGCAGTTTTATCACTAATACGAGCTGCTTGTTGCATGTTATGAGTAACTATTACAATGGTATATTTTTGTTTAAGCTCGAACATTAACTCTTCAATTTTTGCAGTTGATATAGGATCCAATGCTGATGTTGGTTCGTCCATTAAAATTATTTTTGGCTCAACAGCTAAAGTTCTGGCAATGCATAATCGTTGTTGTTGTCCACCAGAAAGTGCCAATGCCGACTTTTTAAGTTCATCTTTAACTTCATCCCACAAAGCAACATCTTTTAACGATTTTACCACTCGTTCTTCAATAAAATTTTTATCCTTTACTCCATGTATTTTTAAGCCGTAAGCAACATTTTCGAAAATGGATTTAGGAAATGGGTTCGGTTTCTGAAAAACCATTCCTACCTGTTTTCTTAATTCTTCAACCGCCACATTTTTCCAATAAATTTTTTCAGCATCGATTAATATTTCACCTTTTATATGGAATTGTTCAATGTAATCGTTCATGCGGTTAAAGCAACGTAAAAAAGTAGATTTTCCACAACCAGAAGGGCCAATAAAGGCAGTAACCGAATTTTCTTTAATAGCGATATTGATGTCTTTAAGCGCCTGAAAATGTCCATAAAAAACGTTCACATTTCTAGCTTCCACTATTATTTTTTTCTCTACGGAAAGCACCTTATTTTCTTGTGTCATATGTTGGGTTTCAAAAACTTTCATATTATTAATTTTTCAAAAATATCGTTCCTAATTACCATTTAATTTTTTTCTGCCATTTATTTCTAAAATATACCGCTATAGCGTTCATTAAAAATGTTACGAATAGTAAAATTATAATAGCAGCAGCAGCATTTATAATAAATTCTTTTTGAGGACGCGATACCCAATTATAAATTTGTATAGGTAACACAGAAAATTCATCCATTGGTGTTTTTGGAATAAATGGGACATAGGCTAATGCTCCTATTACGATAAGTGGGGCGGTTTCACCTACTGCTCTAGAAATAGCTAAAATTACCCCCGTTAAAATACCACCAATTGACGATGGTAACACTTGATTCCAAATGGTTTGCCATTTGGTTGCCCCCATAGCCATTGAAGCGTCTTTAATAGAACTTGGCACAGCCTTAATTGATTCTCTGGTTGAAACAATTACAATAGGTAAAACCAATAAAGAAAGGGTTAAACTACCTGTCAATAAACTTCCACCAAAACCTAAAATTCGTCCAAACACTTCCAATCCCAACAATCCATAAACAATAGATGGAACCCCGGCAAGGTTGGCAATATTAATTTCTAAAATAGTTGATATCCAATTTTTTTTATTGTATTCTTCTAGGTAAATACCGGCTCCAACTCCAATTGGAATTGAAATTATTGCCGTTAAAAACAACACCCAAACACTGCCAAATAAAGCTGTGTAAATTCCAGTTTTTGAGGCTCTACGAGATGGTAAACTGGTAATAAAATCCCAATCAATTCTTGTAACGCCTTTAGTAATTATATAGCCAATAAATAAAGCGAGCAAAACCAGTCCAATTAGGGTACAAATAATACCCCAAACGCTAAATATTTTGTCTTTTATTTTATTGCGTTCGGTGTTAGTCATATTTTTCTTGATATTTTTTCTTTATCCAAAAACTAATGTTGTTTAAGATAAATGTAAAAACAAACAATGCAATTCCTGCTGCATAAATAGTTTTATATTCGATGGAGCCGAAAGGAACGTCGCCCGAGCTAACCTGTACAATATAAGCGGTAATTGTTTCTACTGGCACAAATGGGTTTAATGTTAAACGCGGCTGCATACCTGCCGCTATTGCAACAATCATGGTTTCTCCAATAGCTCTTGAAAGCGCAAGAATTACTGAAACAATAATTCCAGAAGAGGCAGCAGGCACTGTAACTCTAAATGCAGTTTGTAATCTTGTCGAGCCCATACCATAAGAGGCTTCACGTAATGATTTTGGTACTGCATATAATGCGTCTTCGCTGAGCGATGAGATGTAAGGGATAATCATTATTCCCATAACCAAACCAGCAGATAACCCATTAAAACCTGACATGGTCGGGAATAGTTGTTGTAAAAATGGGGTAACCACAATTAATGCAAAAAAACCGTAAACCACGGTTGGTACGGCTGCCAATAATTCTAATAATGGTTTAATGGTTTTTCTAAAGTTTTTAGGGGCAAATTCATTCAAATAAATAGCAATTGACAAGCCTATTGGTAAGGCAAAGAACAATGCGATAAATGAAATAAGTAACGTTCCGGATAAGAGGGGTAATATTCCAAAATGCTTGTCGGAAAAAAGTGGGGTCCATTGAGTATCGGTTAAAAATTCGACAATAGAAACTTCTTTAAAAAATCCAATGGTTTGATAAACTAAAATAAATATGATACCGATTGTGGTTAAAATGGTAATAAAGGCGAATAAAAACAACACCTTTTCAATAATATTTTCTTTTATCTTTCTCAACGTTCCAAAAATTCAACATGAAGCTGAATTAATTCCAGCTTCATGTTGTGTATATTAAACCTATTGTAATTAACTAAAAACTATTTTAATTTGTTTTTTTGTTCTTCATATTTTTCGGTTGGCATAGCAACATATCCAACTTCTTTAGAAAGTGCGGCAGCATTGTCAATATAAAATTCAACAAAAGCTTTTACCTCTGCTTTCTTTAATGCTTGATTGTTAATATAAATGAATAATGGTCTTGACAAAGGGGCGTAAGTTCCGTCGGCAACTGTTTGAGCAGTTGGAGTAATTGCTCCTTTACCACCATCAACACCAATTAATTTTAATTTGTCTACATTTTCTTCAACGTAAGCCAAACCAACATATCCTAAAGCAAATTTATCAGTTGCAACACCTTGAACTAATACGTTGTAGTCGGCACATGCCGTAAAATCTCCTCTACTTGCTCCACTTTTTCCATTAATTTCTTCAGTAAAATAATCGTAAGTTCCATGAGCTGTGCTTGGTCCATACAAATGAATTTCTTCGTTTGGCCAAGCTGGGTTTATTTGATTCCATTTTTTAATAACTCCTTGAGCTGCAGGTTCCCAAATTTTCTTTAATTCATCAACAGTAATGTTGGTTAGCCATGTATTGTCTTTGTTGGTAATAATTGCTAAACCGTCGTAAGCAACCATTATTTCGGTGTACGAAATATTAGCTTCTTTACATGATGTTGCTTCTTCGTCTTTTATTTTTCTTGAAGCATCAGAAATAGCTATTTCATTTCGTATAAACTTTTTAAATCCTGCTCCAGTTCCTGAAGAACCAATAGTAACTAGAACATTAGGATTACTGGTTCTAAATTCTTCGGCAACTGCCTCAGTAATTGGATACACTGTACTTGAACCGTCTATTTTAATTTCTCCAGTTAATGCTGTTTCATCGGGTGTTGTTTGGTTTTTTTCTGTATTTCCACCACATGATGTTAATCCCATTACAACCACTAGTCCTAATAGGATTGTTGAAATTTTATTGTTTTTTTTCTTCATTTTTATAATTATTTATTTTTTGGACAAAGCTAATATGAATACTCTCCATAGCTGTTAAAGCCTTATTAATTATATATTAACTAATTGTTACCAATGTTAAGTAAATATTAAGCCATCTATTTAGTTGGCTAATAACTTTTGTTTTAGGTTAATGTTCCAATTAGAATTTGTATTCTAAACTTAAATATACGATAGGGTTATTCACGAATTTAGTATCAACTTTTTCTGGTAAAAAGGTGGTAGAATTTATTTTAATTTCTTTTCCTTGAGTTGGAGTCCAACCTTGATAATTTGCTGATATCAACACATCCTTAGTAGGTTTATATTGTAAACCGGCAATTATTGTAGAACCATCCTTACCAATGTTCCAATTATTTAAATCTGTGCTTTTAATTTTGTTAGATAACAACATATCATATCGTCCAAAAGCTTCCCATTTATTGTTGATTACTACCGATAAATATCCTGAAACTCCTGACAAATCTTTTCCAAAATTAGAATTGTTGTTGGTTTGCACATTGTATTCTGCTCCTACTCTAAATTTTTCGTTCTTGTATCCAATAAATCCAGCAATCGATGATTGGCTTTCTTTTAAACCAGTAGTGGTATCGCCTTTAGTAGGTATAGTTACGATATCATAATAGCCTCTAATTATCAATCCTTTTATAGGGCTAATATTTAACCCTGCACCATATTTATAATCGCTATCTGCATCTTGAGCTTTTTTATAACCTTCGCCATTATTTATACTCAAATCGAATTTTACATACTCATTAACTTTGTAATCTGCATAAACACCCATATCGGCGCTCGATCCAAATTTGTACTGATCTTGAAAAGATTTTGCGATATAGCGGTAACCCCATAGTTTCTCTTGTTCGCTAAATTGTTTTGTTCCAGCTAAACCAAAAGTCATGGTTAATTTATCGGTAGCAGCCCATTTTAAAAATGCATTTTTTAAGTAAGCAGAATAAACACTTAAATCATTTGAGCCAATATCCATCATTACCACTCCACTCACTTTTTTAGTAAAGCTATGATTGTAACCAAAATAAGCTCTGGTTAGTTCAAAAGCGGTTTTATTAGCTTTATCAGTAAAATCATAATGAAAATCGGCAAAAACTTTACCGAACATATTTCCATTTGGTTTAAACTCTTCGACTTTTACTTCTTCTTGTGAAAATGATTTTGATGAAATTGCAGCAACAAGAATTAATAACAATAATTTAATTTTATCCATACGTTTACAATTAGTTAACATGTTTATTTATTTGTTTTGAACAACATGGCAAAAATAACATTCGATTTAAACCCACCAATAAACAAATTATTAAGTATATGTTATCTTAATGTTAAGAAGCGATTAGATTAAATTATAGGCTTTTACATATTTAAAACACAAACTAATCATTAGGATAATTAAAAATCAGAACGGTACGAAATAGCGTTATCGATTGTATAATTTGGGTTAAATGTCTTGTCCATTTATTTTATCTAAATCAGTTTAGGACAAGAGTTGTATAAAACAGCATGCGAATAAAGATAATTCCTTATTCACATTTTAAAATAAAAAGCGTTTTTATTCGCCTGTATACACTACGCGTTGGCCAATGTTGGTTAAACCCAACAAGGCATCTTTGGTAGTAAATATAGCAGCCAATTTATCCAATTCCGATTGTGGTCCTTTTGCAGCATCAATTAATTCTTCGGCAAAATTCATGGCAATTGGAGCTTTAAATTTCATGGTTTTGGCCATTTTTTCTATCTCGTATTTTTCAATACCACTGTTTACATAGTTACCATCAATAATGGCTTTGTAGCTGTTTTTACCATAAAGTGCTTCAATCGATTTCCAGTTTTCTGAAAGATTAACTTTAGCTTTTTCTGGTATTGCTTTTTCACCCGAAATAAAGTCGAAAATTTCGTTAGGTTGAATAATGCCATCAATTAAACCAATTTCTAGGGCTTGTTTTGCTCCGAGCATTGGTCCAGTTAACACTAAATATTTAGCCAACCCTTTACCAACCCTTAAAGCAGTACGTTGTGTTCCACCCAAGCCTGGGTAAATACCAATACCTGTTTCTGGAAAAGCCAATTTGGTTTTGGGCACTGCCAACAGTACATCGGCACTAAGGGCTAATTCTAAACCGCCACCCAACGCCAATCCGTTTAAAATTACCACCACTTTTTTAGCCGATTTGTCAATTTTTTCTAATACTTCCTGACCGTATTTTGTAAACGATACAATTTTATCTACACGATTTGATTGCATATTTTTTACAAAAAATTTAATGTCGGCACCAGCCACAAAAGCTTTTCCAGAGCCCGTTAAAATAATGGTTTTTATATCTTGGCTTGCATCGGCTTGCGAGAATTTGCAATCCAATTGGTCCATTACATCTTCGTTTAAAGCATTCATGTCTTCGGGGCGCGACATGGTAATGGTGGCAACAGTTCCGTTAACTTGAAGTGTAACAAACTCCATAGCCCAATTTTTAGCCTCAATTCCTGATGGAATTTTTTCGTTATAAATAGTTGCATAATTTTTAACCAAGTTTGCTACTTCTGTTTCTCCGTATTTATTCATTAAATCGACAGGACCAAAACGCCATTTTAAACCAATTTTAGCACCTCGGTTTAAATCCACAGCTGTACATACTTTTTCTTCTAAAATTTGTGAGCAAACAAATAAAGTACAACCTAAAATTCGGTCGTTAACCGCTTTTGTTACTTCTGGTGTAATGTTTACGGTACCAGTTCCTGATAAATCCCAATTTTTGCCAATTTCAACTTGTTTTTCGAGTAATCGAGCCACTTTATATGATGGACCAAAACTTTCTAAGGTACGTTGTGCGTGAAATGAAATGGGAACTCCAGTGGCATTCATTAATGCAAATGGTCCCATTCCGATACCAAAGGTTTTCATGCAAATGGTATCTATTTCTGCAATGGTTCCAATGCCTTCGTCCAACATTTTACACGATTCGTTGATCCAAGGAACAAAAAATCGATTTACGGCAAAACCATTTACATCTTTGGTGGTAATAGCATCTTTCCCTGATTGTACCGAAAATACTTGTATGGCTTTGTAGGTATCGGTTGAGGTATTAGCTCCAGGAATAATTTCTACCAAACGGTTTTTTGCAGCATGGAAGAAATAATGCAACCCAATAAAACGTTCTTGGTGAGATACTGATTTTGCCAATTCGGTTACCGAAAAAGATGAGGTATTGGTTGCTAAAATGGTATCAACAGGTACAATTTTATCCAACGCATTAAATAAGTTAGTTTTCACTTCGAAATTTTCGAAAATGGCTTCAACAATTAAGTCACACACTTTTAAATCTTCTTGATTGGTGGTTCCTTTAATATTGTTAATAATTCCTTCTACTTTTTCCTGTGTAAATAATTTACGTTCAACACCTTGCTCAAGAATTGCTCTAATACCAGCAACTCCTTTATCAATGTATTGTTGTTCTCTGTCGTTTAAATAAACGGTAAAGCCTTCTTGAGCAAATTTTTGAGCAATGGCAGCACCCATGGTTCCTGCACCTACTACTCCTACAATGTTAATTTTTTTCATATTAATGAGTTTATAAAGTGTGTAAAGCCAAAAGTTTATAAAGTGGGTAAAGTGGGTGATGGTTACTTTATAAACTTTCTACTTTTTACTTTACACTGTGTTAGCAGTTTTCCCAAACGGGTGGTCTTTTTTCTAAAAAGGAGTTGATGCCTTCATTAGCATCTTTAGTCTCCATAAGTTGATGAACATATACTTGTTCTAAATCCATTAAAAATTTACCTAAAATATGTCCGAAAAAGGAGCGACTAGCTTTGTTAGCATAGCGTAAAGAAGATGCACTTTTTGGAACTATGTTTTTAGTAATCCATTCATCAACTGCTGAGTTTAAAGCTTGTTTATCCTCAAAAACTTGGTTTAACAAACCTATTCGTTCACCTTCTTCGGCTTTGATGTTTCTTCCTGTTAGGAGGATTTCTTCGGCTCTAGCGTTGCCAATTTTTAATGGTAATATGATGGATGCTGGTGGTGGGAAAACACCTAAAATAATTTCTGGCTGAGCCAAAACTGCAGTTTTATCTGCAAACATAAAGTTACAAGCTAGTGCCAATTCCATTCCTCCGCCTAAACATTGACCGGATATTTTTGCCATGGTGGGAATTCCCATATCTATAATGTGATAAAATAGTTGATGAAAAGTAGAAATCATCATTGCTGCTTTTTCTTTAGTATGTTCAGGAACGCTGGCTCCAAAAGAAAAGTGTTTACCTTCGCCTTGAAAGGTAATGAGTTTAAGGTCTTTATTTTGCTTAAATTGCTTGAAACAATTTAGCATTTCCAACATCATTACATTGTCTAACACATTGCCTTTACCATCGTCTAAAAGTAGGTTGGCAACGGTGTTGTTGTGCGTATAGGTTAATTTAATTTTTTCCATTTTTTCTTTTTTATCGTCTTTGCGAGGCAGAAAGCAATCTGTATATCGATTAGGCAGATTGCTTCGTTCCATTGCACTCCACTCGTAATGACGCGTTTATTATACGTTTGCACTTTTATACTGTGGTGATATTGCTCTGTGCATTTCATCGTTCCACTCTTTACCCTCAGCCAAAAGTTGACGAAGTTTAACAAAATCAACTTCTCTATCGTTTTTAGGACCATCGTTAAATGCTTTAAATCCTGCTTTGGCTTCGGTCATCATGTTCAAGGCTAACCATTCACGGCTACCTTCTTTGTTCATGTCCCAGTGTTCTAGTTTTTTCTTACGCACTTCGGTTAATGTTTTGTGTAAACAATTCGGGAACGTGTGTAATAATTTGGCAATCAATTTATTTACCGTTTCATCGAGTTTCGATAAATCAACAACGCCTTTTGCCATCAATTCTTTACCCTTTTCCAATTCTTCACCCGTTTTCATGGCTCCAAAAATTATCCGACCATATTCATCAGCATATTTTTCGATGTTTACCAATGGGTTGGCGATAAATTTTCCGTCCACTTTAAGTGCTGGAGCAACATCGGTAATCATTCCTAAGTTTAAGGCTTGGTGAGCTGTCCATGGTTCACAAAGAGTTAACGACATCATGGCTCGTTCAATACCAACGTAGAGGTGCAAAAAGTCGGTTGCACCACCAATAGCAGCACTTCCATGTTTTGGACCGGCTTGACTAAAGCGGGCTAAATCGCTTGCAACGGTAAAGTCGGCAGCCATACCAATTTCTTGTCCGCCACCAATACGCATTCCGTTTACACGACAAACAACAGGTTTTTCGCATTTTAAAATGGCTGAAACCATGTCGTTAAACAAACGCATGTATTGCGAATATTCTTGTGGCTGACCTGAGTAATATTCTGCATATTCTTTGGTGTTTCCGCCTGTACAAAAAGCTTTGTCTTCAACGCCCGTAAATACCACAGCAACAACACTTCTGTCGTTGGAAGCTTGTCCGAACGCCAAAATAATTTCTTTAACAGCCTTTGTTGTATATGAATTGTATTGTTTTGGATTGTTAAGCATAATCCAAGCATTAAAAAGTCCTTTAACAGGTGTTCCGTCAAAGTTTAAGCAAGGTCTTTTTTCGAAAAGGATGTCTGTGTAATTGTATCCTTCTACAATGTTGTGATTTTTTAATGTTTCCATAGTGTTTATTTTTTAAGAGCCCCCTTAATCCCCCGAAGGGGGAAAATCCAACACACTATGCCTTTTAACATATAGTTGGATAAGGACTTTGTGTACATATTATTTTTTCTAGTCATTTATTTATTCAACCTCATAGCCCCTCCTTCGAAGGGGTTGGGGAGGCTTTTAACAAGCTGGTACCAATACCGAGCGTTTATCATATTTATGTGCTAACGAATTTTTAAACACTTCGTTGATTTGTGATAACGGAAATGTTTGCACAAAATCTTTGATATTTAATTTTCCGGTAGCGATTAAATCCACCACTTCGGGGTACAATTCTGGTTTACAACCCCACGTTCCAATTAGTTTAGCATCAAATGCCATTAAATTACTTAAACGAACTTCTAATTTGTTCATGGTAAAACCAACAATACTTAATGTGGATGTGAAAGTGATGAGGTTAAACGCCAATTCTTGACCTTGAGTAGTTCCAGAAAATTCAAAAATTTTCCAACCGTATTTTGGAGCACCCAATTCTTTAGCAATTTCTTTTACTTTTGCTTTTATCTCTTTACTATCCAAGCCTTTGGAATTTAATGTTGCATCAATGCCGTTCTTTTTTGCATTGGCTAATTTTTCATCATTAATATCGATAGCCAACACTTTTGCTCCCATAATTTTGGCTATTAAAGCTCCATAAACGCCCACTCCACCAACACCAATACAAATAGCTAAATCACCTTTTTCTAATTCTGATTTTTTCACTACTTGGTAAGGCGTTGAAATGGCATCGGCAATAACTGCTAATTCTTCTAATTTGTAGTTGGTTAAAATTGAATCGGGTACAAGGCATAAATATTTATGAGGAACCACAATATGAGTAGCAAATCCCCCATGAAAATCGTTTCCTGGCATCAATTGATTTTGACACATGTTGCTTCGACCTTTGTTGCACAATTCGCAATTACCGCAAGGTAAAACTGCCGGAATAATTACATTTTTTCCTTTTAAATGAGCAGGTCCTTCCAAAACAGTTCCGCTAATTTCGTGACCAAGCGTCAACGGCATTTCTTTTTTTGTACGAACACCATCGTGCCAAAAACTAAGGTCGGTATGGCAAACGCCACAACCGGCGACTTTTACCAAGGCTTCATCATCTTTTATTGTTGGCACATCCACTTCAACCAATTTAAAATCGGCTTTCAGTTCAGTCATTTGCCATTGTTTCATTTTTTCCATGTTATTATTATTTTCGTCATTGCGAGGTACGAAGCAATCTGTCCTTCGATGGTGCAGATTGCTTCGTTGCGTTGCACTTCACTCGCAATGACGATTAGTTTTAAACGTTTGTATTCTCAAACAAAATAGCGGTAGCTTGTCCACCACCAATACAAGCAGAAGCAATACCATATTTTACTTTACGAATGTTCATTTCTCTTGAAATAGTTAACGATAATCTTCCGCCTGTTGCAGCTAATGGATGACCCAACGCAATAGCTCCACCATTTACGTTACAAATGTTTCTATCTAAACCTAACTCTTTTTCGCAACCAATAAATTGAGCAGCAAAAGCTTCGTTAATTTCTATTAAGCCGATATCGGATAGTTTTAATCCAGCTAGTTCTAATAACAAATTAATGGCTGCAACTGGAGCTAATCCCATTACTCGTGGGTCGATTGCACTGGTAGCTGAAGCAACTATTTTTGTCAAGGGGGTTAATCCTTTAGCTTTAACAAAATCGCCATTGGCAACCACTACCGAAGAAGCTCCATCAACAATTCCACTTGAATTGGCAGCAGTTTGAACGCCATCACGAGCAAAAACAGAAGGTAGTTTTGCCATATCTTCTAAATTAGAAGGGCGAACATTTTCATCGGTATTAAAATTAATAGCATGTTTAGGAAGTCTTACTTTTCTGGTGTTTAGTCCTTCGATAGCAAATTCGGCAGAATTCATTTTAACGATTTCATCTTCAAAAAAGCCACGTTTTTGAGCAGCAATGTATCTGTCAACCGAAAGTTTGGCAAAAACATTGGCTTCTTCTTTAGTAATGTGGTGTTTTTGAGCCACATTTTCGGCTGTGCAACCCATTGGAACGGCAGCAGTATCGTTTAAAGCTTCCCAAAGCATGTCTTTAAAATCAATTTTACCTAAGGCGTAACCCATTCTATTTCCAAAGCTAACGGTTGGAGAAAGGGTCATGTTTTCGGTTCCACCACATAAGGTAGCTTGTGCTTTTCCTAAACTAATTTGTTCGGCACCAGAAACAATGGTTTCGAAACCAGAACCGCAAATACGTTGTAACATAATGGCTGGAACGCTTTCAGGAATTCCTGCATACAAGGCAACATGGCGTGGCAAAAAGTAAGCATCGGCAGCACTTTGTCCGATGTTGGCATACATTACTTGGTCGATGTCTTCACCTTTAATTCCTGATTTTTCTAAAGCTCCTTTGGTGGCATAAATTCCTAAATCGGTTGGAGAAACATTACCTAATGTTCCGCACAATTTACCAAACGGAGTTCTTGCTCCGTTAACGAGATAAATGTTATCGTAAGTTATTCCAAATCCTTTTTTCTTGTCGTGAAATCCTTTCATAGCTGTTTGTTTAATGTTTATGTTCAAGAGTTAATGTTTTCTCAACTTTATTATTATTTTGCATAGCAATAATTGCAGCACCAAAAGAAACCACGTATTGTGGATGTTCAATAATTTGAATGTCTTTATTAAATTTTTCGTTGAGTAGGTCTTTTAAATAAGGATGATGTTCTACAACGCCACCAATCATAAAAGTTGGAACGCCAGCATCTAAACGCATTTTAGCCACTTTGTTGGCAATAGAAATGTAAATGCCACGAGAAATATCTTCAAGCGACATGCCATCAAAAATCCAATTCATAATTTCTGTTTTGGCAAAAACAGTACAAAAACTATTGAGTTCTTTATCGTATTTTGATAGGGAAGCCAAACTGCTCATGTCGGCAATGTTGATGTTTACTCTTTCGGCTATTTCGGCTAAAAACGAACCTGTTCCTGCTGCACATTTGTCGTTCATGTAAAAATTGGCTACGTTATTTTCTTTGTCGCAATGAATTACTTTGATGTCTTCGCCACCGATATCGATAATATTTTTTTCACCTTTATGAAAAAACGAAACGCCAGCTGCAGCACAATTTATTTCGGTTTTCACCATATCGGTTTCGGTAAAATGTTTTCTGCCGTAACCTGTTGCACAACTGTATTTAATATTAAAATTGGTTGCAATGGTTTGCATTACATTTTTAAAGACTTGTTTGTCGTTGCCCAATGTTGGTAAAAAATACCTAAAAAGTGGTGTTCCTTTTTCGTCAATTACTGTAAATTTTGCATACGCAGAGCCCAAATCAATACCTAAAAAGCAATTGGTATTTTTGAATGAAGTAATGGATGTTTTATTCACCAATCCTTTTTCGAGAATTTTTTTGGTTACATCACCAGCGGCACCTGGAAGTCTGGAAATAATGTTTTTATTGGTCATGGCTTTTACCATGTTGGTAAATGCAAGGTTTAACGATGTTCGAACGTAATGTTTACGACCGTATTCCACAATTTTACCGTTAAAATAATCAATTTCGGTTGGTCGATTATTGATTAAATCTACAGCAAGTGATGGAAAATGGTCGCCCCCTTTTTTG
Organism: Vicingus sp.; assembly: GCA_036171675.1. GTDB lineage: Bacteria > Bacteroidota > Bacteroidia > Flavobacteriales_E > Vicingaceae > Vicingus. Next base: position 21,308 of record JAVHRO010000001.1, read on the forward strand.
AGGTAACGCAAACATTGGCGAACAAAATCATCGGGAAAGCGTATCTTTTCTGCTTCAGCAACATCAATACCTTCTTTAATGATTTGTTCAATCAATTCAACGGTGTCGGGATCGCTCATGGCTTCAGCCATGGTTAAACGACTTACTCCGCACAACGGACTTAATGCTGCATTTAAAATGGTTTTTTCCCAAATTCTTTTTATTAAATCGAAGGAACCTATGGCTTTTGTTTCTAGCTGAACGGAAGTTAATAAATCGGCAATTTCTTGTGCATTCTCGGTGCAGGCATCGTTTATTGAGCCAATGTAGTTGGGCGGAGTAAAAAAAGTAACTTTTGTAACGTTTGGTGAAGAAGAATTTCCGGCATAATTAACTACAAAACGCATCGTTTTGCTTTCCCCAAAGCCTGCTACCAGCAACTGTTCAACATCTATTCCATTTTGAATTGAAATTACTCTTAATTTTTCGGTGTTTAACACCTGAGCTTGTTTTACCGCACCAGCCGTATGATTTGATTTTAATGCGAAGAATAGATAATCGAAATCACCTCCTTCCATTTCTGCAATACTGCTATAAACCTTGTCGAATTTGGCTTTTTGATGGATTACGTTTTCTAAAATTAATCCTTCGTTTTTTATTTTGTTGGCTTTTACTTCGTTTACTTCGCACAAAGCCACCTCACAACCGGCTTCTTGCAATTTAACTGCAAGTATCATCCCTACTGGTCCAAGACCGATAATTCCAACTTTTATGTTATTTTTTTTGCTCATTATCTATTTTATTTGACAAGTTAGCATGTTCCCTTTTTTGACAAGGGGTTTCAACCCCTTGTTTCAATTCCTTGTTTTCAACTCCTTGTTTTCAACTCCTTGTTGTTTCTAAATCAATAATATACACATCATCGTTGGATGATGTGGTTTGGTATTTTTCAATAACAGTTTTAATTTTTTCTTGTGCCAAATCGGTTAATTTACCATTGTCGAGAATGAATTTTTCTCCAACAATGATGGCTAAAGAAATGGGCGTGTTTTTGTTGGTTAATTCAGCATTTGCCTTTTTTAAACAGCCTGTTAAACAACGTCCAACTTCATCTAAACTACGTGGACAAAAACAACCTTCTTCAGGTGTTTTTTGGTAATCCGGATTTTTTAAAAGTTGCTTGTCAGGAAAAATTAATGCTACCAATTGTTCTTTACTATTTTGTGTAAAAACAACATAATCTACATAATGACAAGTAGTTTTTAACAATTGCGTTACTTGTTCTGGAGTGAGTTTTTCTCCATCAACTGATGGATTAAAATTTGGTATGTTGTTCATCTTGTCCATATTTTTTTAACAAGGGGTTGAAACCCCTTGTTTTGCATCTTCAATTTGTTCAATAAAAGTTTCCATTTTAGTAATGCTTTGTCCTTCAGAATAAAAACGTAAATCGCACAAATCGCCTTCAATAATTAAGGTCGGAATACCCAATTTTGCTGTAATTCGTTGAGGCATTCCAAAATTTGAGTTGGAGTTGTTGAAACAGGTTTTTGCGTTGTGAAAAACCATTCCATCAATTCTAAAATCTTTTACTAATTGGGTTAATATTTTCTCTTTAGCTTCTTCGCTTCTATTGATAAAAATTTCGGTGTATGCTTTTGCTGATGATTCGAACGGCTGAGCAGGATCGAAGGCATCAAACACCCAACTGTTGCAATACGTTGATGCTACAACGGCTGCATTATTCTGTAAAAATAAATCGGCTAATGGTCTTAGTTTTCCCCAAATAGGCATTCCATCCCAATAAATACGGCATTTTTCTTTTTCTAAAAATCCCACACCTTTTTTCAGGTTTTCTTTTAATTCGGCTAAAAGAGTTCCGTAGTAATCTTTTGCCATTTGTGTTCCTCTTAAAACTACAATTGGTCCCATGTGAATGGTAGCATCGAAAAAGCTGATGGGTGAAGGAGAAGAGGTTGCTGTCCACAAAACTTCTTTCCACAAATCGGTAGCTTCTTTGCTTAAACGAATGGTTTCCTTGAATTTATCTAAATCGAATTTTTGTCCGCTTACCTGTTCGCAAATTGGTATCATGGCTTTAAATTGAGCCGAAACATCGTCGATTTCTTTCTGAGTAACCTCATCAACATGTCGCGGTGGAGTAATTCCATATACCGGACAGTTAAACTCTCGTGCAAAATAAGTAAACCAATCTTGCACTTCTCGGCATTGATTGGTGTTAAAAACAATTAAATCAGGTTTTGGTGGGGTTGCTAATCCATAATGTTCGGTCAATGGAGTCGATTTTTTCATGTACGAACCCACATCAGCAGTTAAATACGAACAAATGTTGTTGGAATAGCCCATCTTTGTAGCCTCAGGAATAAAGTCGTTGGCAGTTCGTGTTGCCCCTAATAAAGCCCCATGATTTTCGGGGAAATGTACTTCAAATCCAAAAGAACGTAACAATTCGGCAGGACCAACACTGGTGCACCAAGCCACTTTTTTCTTGGTATCTTTAAAACCAAGAAAATAATCGCCCATGATTTGCTTCATTATTTTGGCTGATTCAATTTTGTAAGGTTTTTTTTCTTGTTCCATAGTTTTAGTTGTTAAGTTTGTCCCACCCCAACCCTCCCAAAGGGAGGGGGACTCCCCTCCTTTGGAGGGGTTGGGGGAGGATATCAAATTTTTATCCTTGCATCCACCACAAAAGCTTTGTCTTCGAAAGCCATGATGGGGTTTAAATCCATTTCTTGTATCATCGGTAAATCAGTGACTAATTGAGATAACCGCTGAATAATTTCAATAACACTTTTTTTATCAATTCCTTTTTCGCCACGAACGCCATCCAATAATTTTGCAGTTTTTATTTTCGTCAACATTTCGTTGGCTTCAACTTCGGTGACAGGAGCAATTTTAAACACTACATCTTTTAATACTTCCACGTAAATTCCGCCAATTCCGAACATGATTAAGTGTCCTAAGTCTTTTTTTGCACTAACTCCAGCAATTAATTCTCTGCCACCTGGAAGGAATTTTTGAATAAAAAATTTCAAATCAGGAGCATTAAATTTGGCTTTCATGTTTTCAACAATTGCTCGAACGTCTGCTTCATTTTTTAGGTTGATGGCAACTCCGCCCATGTCGCTTTTGTGAACCAACGATTCAGCATCGGCTTTTACAACAACAGGGAAACCTATTTCTGCAGCAGCTTTAACCGCGTCATCAACAGATGAAGCAATACGCCAATCGGCTACTGGAATTCCATATTGAGATAATAGTTTATATACTTGTGATGAAGAAAGGAATGTTTTTCCTTCTTGTTTTGCTTCGTTAATAATGGCTAAGGCATTTTCTTTTTTTACATCAGTAAAAATTTTTGCTTCACCAATATTTCTGGTACTAACCTGATGATATTTGTATAGAACTCCTAATGCTTTAGCAGCAGTAGTAGGGAAGGCATAACATGGAACACCACCATCTTTCATAATTTTAGTGGTAACTTGGTAACGCTCCATGCTTTGGTTGGTCATGAAATTACAAACCATCGGTTTTTTATGCATTTTATTTACTTCCACAATTTGACGAGCCACCTCATCGGTATCGGTAAAAGGTGCAGTAACAAAATTGATGTAGATAGAATCAATCGTATCTTCGTTCATCAACACATCCAACGCACTTCTAAAATGTTGTCCACCACCTGTTGCCACCACATCAATAGGATTGTTAATGCTTGCTTCGGGCAACATGGTTTCGGTTAAAATAGCTTTGGCTTTTTCCGATAACGGAGGCAAAACCATTCCTGCACTTACCAATTCATCGGTTGCAATAACTGCGGGTCCGCCCGTATTGGTAATAATTCCAACTCGGTTTCCTTTTGGAATAGGTTGTGTAGCAAATGCCATGGAGGTTTGGCACATTTCTTCTTCATTATTAAAAGCAAGAATGCCTATTTTTTCAAAAATTAATTCGGTTGAAATATCCACTCCTGCAAGAGAACCGGTATGAGATGCCGCAGCTTTTGCACCTTCTTCGGTACGACCGGCTTTCATGGCAAGAATTGGTTTTTTCTTGGCTACTTTTTTTGCCACATCCATAAATTCCTTAGGATTAGAAAAACCTTCGGTATATAAAATAATGGCTTTTGTCCCTTCGTCTTCACCGTAATATTCGACCACATCAGGAATAGAAACATCACACGCATTTCCGTTAGAAGCATACATTCGCATACCAATTTCTAAATCGAACAAACTTTGCATGATAAATGCTCCAACGCCACCACTTAACGCAACAATTGAAATTGAACCCGGTTTTGGAAACGTAAAAGTAAAATCGCAGTATGCATTGTACTTTGGGTCGCAATTGATAATTCCTTGACAATTTGGTCCAAAAATTCGAACACCATACTCTTTTGCTTTTGCTAAAAATGCTTTTTGTAAAGCCATGCCTTCTTCACCCATTTCGCTAAAACCGGCAGAATTAATGATGACTGACTTTATTCCTCTTTTCCCACAATCTTCAATAATTTGAGGGACAAATTCACTTGGAACAATAACGTGAGCCAAATCAATATTTCCGGGAACATCAAAAATAGTAGGATAAGCTTTTAACCCACGTACTTCGGGTGCTTTCGGATTAATCGGATAAATTGGACCTTTGTAACCAAAATGCAATAAATTTTTAATGATCACATTACCAATAGAAAGGTCTTTGGTAGATGCTCCAATGATAGCAATAGCTTTGGGTTTAAAAAGCGAATCTAATTCATGGGTTGCCACTGTTATATTTTTTGTTTTATTTATTATTTCTGTATCCATTTTTATGGGTTTGAAGTTTGTCCCACCCCAGCCCTCCCAAAGGGAGGGAGTCTCCCTCCCTTTGGG
>JAVHRO010000002.1:0-18435 GCA_036171675.1 Vicingus sp.
AAATAATATCTTCAACAATATTATTCAGAGAATGGTAGTGGCGGATAAAATTTATCAAGCAAAATTAAAATGCAGTTAACTACTGACCTCTATTAATTTATAATCAAATTAGCTCCTATATATCTAGAATACATAGTATTGAAGAATCAAAAATGGATATTAAAAGATGGCAAAATGTACAATTCCAAAACAAGAAAAGATTCCAGAACATTTAGAACAGAAAAAAATAGTAGAAAGAATTTTTTTGAAAAAATAACTACTACTCCACTATAAAACTAATCTCCTTCAAATCAAACTCGCTGAGTTGGTTGTTTATTTCCACCTGTAATTTTCCAACCGAAGAAATTCCTCGAATTATTCCAATTACATGTTCGTTATTTATAAAGTATTGTAAAGGTTTTTGGTAACCCAATAACACGTTTAAATAGTCTTGTTTTATCAATGTAATTTTATCCGTTTTAAGTTGTAAATAACGGTACTCCAAGTGTTTTAACAAATCGCTCAAAACTTGATTCAATTCTACTTCCATTTTTGAGATAATGGCCAGTGAGCTAGCATTAATGGTTGGCGAAAATTGCTTTTGGTTCACGTTTAAACCAATACCAACAATACAATGGGCAATTTTGTTCGCTGTTATGATATTTTCAATTAAGATTCCTGCAATTTTTTTGTGGCCTACATAAATATCGTTGGGCCATTTAATACGTACTTCTTGTATATTTTTTGATTTTAAAAAATCGTATATACCTAATGCCACCGTTTGACTTAATAAAAATTGCTCTAAAATTGGCAAGTTGGGTTTTAACAACAACGAAAACGTTAAGTTTTTTCCAGAATCACTTTCCCAAGTATTACCACGTTGTCCTTTACCTTGCAGTTGTCTTTTTGCCACCACCACCAAACCTTCGTAACATTCGGTTTCTCCCATCAATTTTTGCAAATAGGTGTTGGTAGAAGGTGTTTCTTCCAACATTATTATTCTATTTCCGATAACAAAATGGTTTTCCATAGCTTACAAATATATTCATTTCAATTTACAGATTGTGGGTTCTCACATTTTCAAATTGCTTCATTCAAATATTCAAATTGTTACATTTCCACATTGTTACATTATTTCCTTACTTTTGCAAATTAATTTTTATAGTAAATGGCCAAAAAGAAAAAAACAATTAGTGAATCAGAAATATTGGTTGACGTTGCAATTAAAGGTTTGCAAGAAAAAAAAGCAGAAAACATTATTGTAATTGATTTAAGAAGCTTAGAAAATGCTGTTTGCGAATTTTTTGTAATATGTTCGGGAACTTCAAGTACACATGTAAATGCCTTATCAAAAGCTACCGAAGAAGAAATAAGAAAAACATTGAACGACAAGCCATGGCACTCCGAAGGATTTGGAAATGCCGAATGGATATTATTGGATTATGTAAACACCGTTGTTCATATTTTCCAAGATGAAGCACGTCATTTCTACAATATCGAAGGCTTATGGGCAGATGCAGTAATTACTAAAATAAAAGAATCATAAATTTTACAATGGAAAAAAAAGATCCTAAACAAAAAAACAATTTCCCAATAAAGGGTAACAACAAAAAGAAACCATTCAATTTTTACTGGATTTACGCCATAATTGGACTAGTGTTAATTTCATTAAATCTTTTCAATTTTCAAGGAGGGAGCACAACTATTTCTCCTTCTGAATTTGAATCAATGGTAGTAAAAAACCAAGTAAAAGAGGTCGTGGTTGTAAATAATAAAATTGCAAAAGTTTATCTTACACCCGAAGCACTTTTGGTAGAGCCTCACAAAGGAAAAATAAGAAAACCTACCATAGGTATTCAAAATCAAGGTCCACAATATTCGTTTGAAATTGGCTCTGGCGATGTGTTTGATGCCGATTTAAAATCATGGTCAAAACAATACGGTTTGAAATACAAATACACTACCGAAGAAGATTGGTTTAGCGGTATATTTAGCTTAATCTTTCCTATTTTAATCTTTGTAGGTATTTGGTTTTTCATCATGAAACGAATGTCTGGTGGTGCAGGAGGTGGCGGTAGCCAAATTTTTAGTATTGGAAAATCTAAAGCCCAATTGTTCGATAAAGAAAGAAGTACACAAGTAACTTTTGAAGATGTAGCTGGTTTGGAAGGAGCAAAAGAAGAAATTCAAGAAATTGTAGACTTTTTAAAAACACCTCAAAAATACACCGATTTAGGGGCGAAAATTCCAAGAGGAGCATTATTAATTGGGCCTCCAGGGACAGGTAAAACCTTACTAGCAAGAGCAGTTGCCGGTGAAGCAAAAGTTCCATTTTATTCGCTTTCTGGTTCTGATTTTGTTGAAATGTTTGTAGGTGTGGGAGCATCTCGAGTTCGTGATTTATTTAAACAAGCTAAAGACAAAGCTCCTTCTATTATTTTTATCGATGAAATTGATGCAATTGGAAGAGCAAGAGGAAAAGGAATGGCTCAAGGAGCAAACGATGAACGTGAAAACACCTTAAATCAATTGCTTACCGAAATGGATGGTTTTGGAACCAATACAGGTGTAATTGTTTTAGCCGCAACCAACCGTGCTGATGTACTTGATAAAGCATTGGTTCGACCAGGTCGTTTCGACCGTCAAATACACGTTGATTTACCTGAAGTGCATGAACGAAAAGATATTTTTAGCGTTCACTTAAAACCATTAAAAACCGATGACACCGTTGATATTGACTTTTTATCAAAACAAACCCCAGGTTTTTCTGGAGCCGATATTGCCAATATTTGTAATGAAGCCGCTTTAATTGCTGCAAGAAAAAACAAAAAAGCGATTGGTCGACAAGATTTCTTAGATGCCGTGGATAGAGTAATTGGAGGTTTAGAAAACAAAAACAAAATAATATCCGACCACGAAAGAAAAGCAATTGCATTTCACGAAGCAGGACATGCAGCAGTGAGCTGGTTAGTAAAATATGCTTCACCGTTGGTTAAAGTTACTATTATACCTCGTGGTAGATCATTAGGTGCTGCTTGGTATTTGCCAGAAGAACGACAAATTACGACTACCGAACAGTTGATTGACGAAATGTGTGCCGCATTAGGTGGTAGAGCTGCCGAAGAAATTATGTTTGGTAAAATATCGACAGGAGCATTAAGCGATTTAGAAAAAGTAACCAAACAGGCTTATGCAATGGTTAGCATTTACGGATTAAGCGACAAAATTGGAAACATCAGCTACTACGACTCTACTGGTCAAAGTGATTATTCGTTTTCAAAACCATACTCCGAAAAAACAGCTCAGTTAATTGACGAAGAAATAAAAACATTAATTGAAACTTCATACACTAGAACTAAACAAATCTTAATCGACAATAAAGATAAATTGATGATTTTAGCTGAAAAATTACTTGAAAAAGAGGTGATTTTTAGAGACGATTTAGAAGATATTTTTGGGAAAAGTACTTTCGAAGCAGAACTGATTGAAGAAAAGAAAGTTTCTAAAAAAACAATAATTGAGGTAGACAAAGATACTCCAGCAGTTGAAGAAATTGTAGCAGAAGTAAAAAATGAAAAAACTGAACCTGAGGTATAAACTACGTTGTAAATGTTGACAAGGACAATAACAGGTTTCTTTTTTGTGTTGGCTTTACTTCTTGCCATTTCTTTTGGCTATTTAAGTACGTTTTTCTTGTTTTTTGTAATAACCATTTTAGGTGTTGAAGAATTTTATGCTATTGTTTCAAAAAACAAAGAATACAGCCCTATTAATTTTTTTGGATTATTAACCACCATTGTGGCATTTAGCGTATTTGCATTTGTTGCACAAACATCTATAAATGTTAAATACATTGCAGTTCCTTTGTTACTCCTATTTTTCACCTTTATTATCGAGCTTTATCGAAAAAAGAAACATCCATTTATAAACGTTGCCTACACCATTTTACCCTTACTTTATGTAGTTTTGCCTTTTGTGTTATTGTATCATTTAGGATTTTACAGCGACCATCAATTCACCAAAAATTTTAACTATCCGTTAATTTGGGGATTCTTTTTTATTTTGTGGGCAAACGACACTGGAGCCTATTTATCGGGTAAGTTTTTTGGAAAACACAAATTGTTCGAACGTATTTCACCAAAAAAAACTTGGGAAGGCAGCATTGGCGGAGCTTTATTAAGTGTATCGATTGCCTATTGTTGCTCTATTTTTTTTCAACAAATTACCCGATTCGATTGGATAATTATAGCAATCATAATTGTGATTTTCGGTAGCATGGGCGACTTGGTAGAGTCGATGTTAAAACGTAGTTTAGGCATAAAAGATTCTGGTAAATTATTACCAGGTCATGGAGGTATTCTCGACCGTTTTGATGGGCTGTTTTTATCCGTTCCATTTGTTTATGCGTATTTGGTTTTAATCATCAAGTAATTGTTATTTTTGTCGCCAATTTTTAATTTAAACTATGAAATTTCACCGCGAAGGTTATCAATCATTACTAGTTGTAATGATATTTACAATGGTGTTAAACACCTCCATCTATTTGTTTCTCAATGATTTTACAACAATCAAACTAATTGGATACGTATTTTCATTCCTACTATTCATCATTATTTTGCAATTTTTTAGAAGTCCTTCTAGAAATTTTGTAGCTATAGAAAATGGAATAATTTCTCCTGCTGATGGTAAAGTTGTGGTAATTGAAGAAGTAGAAGAAACTGAATATTTTCACGAAAAGCGTATTCAAGTTTCGGTGTTTATGTCGCCAGTAAATGTGCACATCAACCGCTACCCTATTTCAGGAATTGTAAAATATTTTAAATATCATCCTGGCTTATATTTGGTGGCTTGGCATCCAAAATCATCAACTGAAAACGAGCGAACATCAATTGTTGTTGAAGATGAAAAAGGGCGGAGTATTTTGTTTCGACAAGTTGCTGGAGCATTAGCAAAACGAATTGTATTTTTTGATAAAGTAGGCCATTTAGCTAAACAAACCAATGAATTTGGTTTTATTAAATTTGGCTCTAGGGTTGATTTATATTTACCACTTGATGCTAAGTTAACGGTAAAACTTAACGAAAAAGTAAAAGGTGGTATTACTCAATTGGCCCAATTTAACGCATTGACTTGTTAAATCCATTGTGTTTTTTTTGTTAAATTCTGTTAATTAACAAATTGACTCGACAAAAAACTTTACCTTTACTAAAATTTAAACTTAAATTCTATTGATATGAAAAAATTATTATTAGCCGTAGCATTATGTAGCTTTGTTGGTTTAACTTATGCTAGTCCTTGTGAAGATGGCAAAGTTTGCGATAAAAAAGATTGTAAAAACAAAAAAGAATGTACAACTACTAAAAAAGATAAATCTAAAAAAGAGTGTACAGCAGATGCTAAAAAAGGCTGTTGCGCTGGAAAAGAATCAGCTGATAAAAAATCTAGTTGTTCAGATAAAGATAAAGCAGCAGGAAAATCATGTTGTGCTAACAAAGCTAAAACAGAAGAGAAAAAAGCTCAATAAGTTATTTTTAACCTATAAAAAAAGAGTATAACAGAATTGTTGTACTCTTTTTTTTATCAAAAGTAGCAACCTTAATAAAATAAAAATCGCCTATCTAAAATGATTTTGTAGTGTTTTAGTTAGATATAGATAACAAATTTTAACTACACGATTTTTAAATCACAATTTCCAAGCCATCATAAGCTAATTCGATAAAATTGGGTAATTCTTTTTGCACCAATTCATGTTTGCCCATTAAATGACTTATGTGAGTTAAGTATGCTTTTTTTGGTTTTAATTTTATTAATAATGCGATGGCCTCATCCAAAGTAAAATGCGAAATATGAAACTCTTTTCGCAAGGCATTGATAACAATAATTTCTGAACCTTTAATTTTTTCTAATTCTACCTCCTCTATATTATTGGCATCTGTAATATAAGTAAAATTTCCTATCCGATACGCTTTTACTGACAACTTGTAATGTTTTACATTAATTGGAGTAAATGGAATCCCTGCTATTTCAAACACCTCGTTACCAACGGTATGCAGCATTAATTCTGGTACACCAGGGTATTTAAACTCATCAAAAGCATAATGAAATTCTCTTTTTAATTCATTTTGGACATGAGCAGAAGCATAGACATCCATAGCTTTTTCTTGTTTAAAATTAAACGCTCTAACATCGTCTAATCCAGCAATATGGTCTTTATGTTCATGTGTAAAAACAACAGCATCTAACTGTTGAACATTTGCTTTCAACATTTGTTGTCGGAAATCGGGTCCAGAATCAATAACTATGGTTTTACCTAAATGTTCGATTAAAATAGAAACCCTTAAACGTTTATCTTTTTCATTTTTAGATAAACACACTTCGCAATTGCAAGCAATAACTGGCACCCCTTGTGATGTTCCTGTTCCTAAAAATGTGATTTTCATTTAAAATAGTTGTTAGATATGAAAATTAAGTTATAACTACTCCAAAAATATTCTTGAGCAAATTTATAAGAAAAATAAAACAGCAGCACTACAAATTTGATCTCTAACGCTAAAATCCTTGCTGCACTGAAAATGTTGATATCGTTCAACAGCATAATCTTGTGATTTCTGCCACACAATACTGTCTTTAAATTGTTGAATTGCCATTCCCATACTTTTTTTAACTTACCTCGGATTAATTAGTTCTTACTCAAACCAATTTCTTATTAACTTCAATGTAAAATCAATTTCCTCTTTGGTATTTAATTTACTAAACGAGAATCTGATGGCAGGTTTAGTTTTATCAGAATTGATAGCTCCTAACACATGAGAGCCAATACTACTACCTGATGCACATGCACTACCACCAGAAACACATACACCTTCGATATCAAAATTATACAACAACATTTCGTTCATTTCACTTTTCGGAAAATTAACATTCAATATGGTATATAAACTATCCCCTTTTGTATTTCCGTTAAAAGTTATTCCTTTAATCTGTTCCAGATGTTCAATCATATAATTTTTTAGTGCTGAGATGTGATTTTGATGTTCAGTTAAATGAGTGTATGCAATTTCCATAGCCTTAGCCAAACCTACAATTCCATAAATATTTTCAGTACCTGCTCGCATATTTCGCTCTTGAGCTCCACCAGTGATAATAGGTTTTAATTGAATATGTTGGTTGACAAACAAAAAACCAACACCTTTTGGACCATGAAATTTATGCGCTGAACAAGTTAAAAAATCAATATTTAAGGCTCTAACATCAAAAGTATAATGCGACATGGTTTGCACTGTATCTGAATGAAAAAATGCTCCATAGGTTTTACAAATATCAATTACTCTTTTAAGTGGAAGTAGATTGCCAATTTCGTTGTTAGCATGCATCAACGAAACCAGCGTTTTTTTATCGCTATGCAAGACTAATAATTCTTCTAAACTTTTTAAATCTACCGAGCCAAACCTATCTAATTTAACTAAACTTAAGATAATATTTTTTTGATGTTCAAGTTTTTCGCACGTTTTCAACACAGCATGATGCTCTATGGGTGAAGTAATTATATGGGTTACGCCTAAATCATTTACAGCACTTCTTAGCACCATGTTATTTGCTTCGGTTCCACCAGCTGTAAAAAATACCTCAGCAGGTGCCGCGTTAATAAATGAAGCAACTTTTTTTCGTGCCTCTTCAACCAAAACCCTTGCTTGTCGCCCAATGGAATGAACCGACGAAGGATTGCCATAAGTTTCTTTCATTGCATGAACCATTACCTCAATAACTTGAAGGTCTAACGGTGTTGTTGCAGCATTATCGAAATAAATTTTCATTACAGTTTTAAAAACAGATATTAAATCAATTCTTTAATATCATTAATAATTTTATTTGCCAAAGCATCGGCAGATTGCATGCTAAAACTTTCAGAATAAATTCTAATAATTGGTTCTGTATTCGATTTTCGCAGATGAACCCATTGGGTAGGAAAATCTATTTTAACACCATCTATATTATTAATGTTTTCGTTTTTATATTTCTGTTCCATTTTGATTAAAATTTCGTCCACATTTATTTGAGGAGTTAATTCAATTTTATTTTTTGAAATATAATAATTTGGATAAATAGTACGAAGTTGAGAACAAGTCATCTTTGATTTTGCTAAATGAGTTAAAAACAATGCAATACCAACTAATGCATCTCTTCCGTAATGTAATTCTGGGTATATAATACCACCATTTCCTTCGCCACCAATTATAGCATTTTTGGATTTCATCATTTCCACCACATTAACTTCCCCTACAGCAGAAGCAAAATATTCATTACCATTACGCTCTGTTACATCTCTCAACGCTCTTGTTGAGGATAGATTTGAAACGGTGTTTCCAGGTGTGTGTTTAATCACATAATCGGCTATGGCAACCAACGTATATTCTTCACCAAACATTACTCCATCTTCACTTACAATAGCCAATCTATCCACATCAGGATCAACAACAAATCCAACATCGGCTTTTTGTAATTTTATTTGAGATGCTATTTCCGTTAAATTTTCTGGTAATGGCTCTGGATTATGAGGAAATACTCCATTGGGTTCACAATACAATTCAAGTATATTGGCAACACCTAATGCTTTCAATAATGCAGGAATAAAAATTGCACCTGTTGAATTCACACAATCAATAGCCACTTTAAAATTAGCGTCTTTAATAGCATTAACATCAACCAGTGGCAATTTAAGCACTGCATCAATGTGTTTCTTTAGATACGAATTATCTTTTAAGTAAGCGCCTATATCAGAAACATCGGCGTAATCAAATTTACTTATCTCTGCCAAATCCAATACTTCTTCACCCTCTTTCGCAGAAATAAATTCACCTTTTTCGTTTAGTAACTTCAGTGCATTCCATTGTTTTGGATTGTGGCTTGCAGTAAGAATTATTCCTGCTTGAGCATTTTCTAATGGCACTGCAATTTCTACCGTTGGTGTAGTTGAAAAATCTAAATCAAATACATCAATTCCTAAACCTTGTAAGGTACCTATAACTAAATGCTGAACCATTTCGCCCGAAATTCTCGCATCACGACCAATTACAATTTTGCATTTTTTACCTGAATTTCTTTTCAAAATCCACGTACCAAAAGCAGAAGTAAATTTAACCACATCGAGAGGTGTTAAACCATCGTTTGGAACTCCACCAATGGTACCTCTAATTCCTGAAATTGATTTTATTAATGTCATAATCTATTATTTTAACCTTGTAAATTTAGCCTAATTCTTGGAAATATAACCTTCTAAATAGCCTTAAACAAACAAAAGTTTTTCAATTTCCATAAGTATAGCTCATGAAATTAATTATTAAACTCGTATTGCATTTGATATAGTATTTGTCCTTTTGAATTAATTTCACGATTAAATGACTGAAATTTTTAGAAAAAAAAATGTTTTCTTACTTCGATTAAACTCAGTATAAACTTTACTTTTTCTTCCAGAAAAAAATCCTTTAAAATTTTTTATTGAAAACTAAGCCCAAATGCACTTGGGTTAATTATTAAATAATTCTTGAAAATAAAATGGTAAAAAAAGCTTTAGAAAAAGTAAAGGGTTAAATTTGTGTGAGAATACTATGGAAGACGATTTCGACTCTTTTAATGATGGTGCCGAAAATTTAGAATTGGCCAGCCGGTTTGAGCAAATGCTCGAAATGGGTGAAGATTATTTTTTCGATGTAGAAGAATTCGAAGATTTGATTGATTATTATTTGGATAAAAACGAAACCGAAAAAGCAAAGAAAACATTGGAATTCGCTCAAAACCAGCACCCTAATTCTTCTACCATAAAAATCAAATTAGCACAATTTTTTATTGAAAGTCATCAACCTAACAAAGGATTAGATATTCTTAATGCATTAGAAAATCTAGAACCATTTAATCACGAAATTTTTCTTGCCAAAGCTGATGTATATAGTCAAATTCACAAACACCATAAGGCTATAGAAAATTATACTAAAGCCGAAAAATTAATTGACGATAAAATAGAAAAAGCCAATATTCTTTTTAACATCGCCTTTGAGTATGAAAGCCTTAATCAGTATGATAAAGCCTTAGTAATATTGAAAGAGATCTTAACTGAAAACCCAGAAAACGAAACAGTTTTGTACGAAATTTCATTCTGCTACAATTTAAAAAACGATGTAGAAGAAGGAATTCAATATTTTTCTAATTTCATCGACGAAAACCCATATAGCTACTTGGCTTGGTTTAGTCTCGGGATTGCTTATAATAAAGCTGAACTATACGAAAAAGCGATTGACTCTTATGATTATGCCATTGCAATAAAAGAAGATTTTGCCTCAGCCTACTTTAATAAAGCAAACTCATTAGCATTATTAGAACGATATAACGATGCCATTCAAACCTTTAAAGAAACCTTTAAGTTAGAAGATCCTGACTCTACCACTTTATATTACATTGGGGAATGTTATGAAAAACTTGAAGATTACACCAATTCTGAAGACTATTACTTCAAAGCTATCCATTTAGATCCATATTATGCCGATGCTTATGCAGGTATTGCTGTAGTTAGTGAATATCAGAAAAAAAATCATGTTGCTGCTTTTTACATCCAGAAAGCTATAGATTTAGACAACAACAACTCGGAATTTTGGTATATATATGGTGACATTCTTTGTAATTTATCAAAATATAAGGATGCCATTGAAGCGTTTAATAAGGTACTTGAATTAGACCCTGAAAATGAAGAAATATGGCTAGACCTATCCGAAGCAATCCTTAATAACGCTAGAATTGAAAACGCTTTAATAGCATTGCAAGAAGGATTAGAAAAACAACCACATAACCTTCAGTTAATTATTAGAATTGCTGCATTATTGCTGAAGCAAGGCAAAACTATCGAAGCTAACCATCAACTCGCCCTAGCATTATCAGTAAAGCCATCGATATCCGTTGATTTTTTAGAATATTACCCAGAAGCAATAACTTTTCCTATTATTTTACAAACATTAGATAATTTTAAACAATAAAATATTTACAAATGAATTTTGAATTACCATTTATTCCTACAAGGGAAAATCAACCTAGAAAAACAGGTTTAACCATGATGATGGATAAAGGTTTAAGTTGGAGAGAAGCAGAAAATTTTACTCATGCTTCTGCTCATCTTACTGACTTCGTAAAACTTGGTTTTGGGACGTCGTATGTGACAAAAGATTTAGCCAAAAAAATAGAAATATATAAAGAAGCAAACCTCAAGGTATATCTAGGTGGAACGCTTTTTGAAGCGTTTATTGTAAGAGGAATGTTTGACGATTATAGAAAACTGCTAGATAAATTTAAAATCGATACTTGCGAAGTATCTGATGGCTCAATAGCAATTGCTCATGATGTTAAATGTGAGTTTATTTCAACTTTAGCTAAAGACTTCACTGTGCTTTCTGAAGTTGGTTCTAAAGAAGCAGGTATATTAATAAGCCCAGCAAAATGGATTAAAATGATGCAAAATGAACTTGCTGCAGGTTCGTTGAAAGTTATTGCCGAAGCTAGAGAATCTGGTACTGTAGGTATTTATCGACCTAATGGCACTGCACATATTGCCTTAATTAATAAAATAATTAACAATGTAAAACTAGAAAATATACTTTGGGAAGCCCCACAAAAATCTCAGCAAGTGTGGTTTATTAAACAATTTGGTGCCAATGTTAATTTAGGTAATATTAGTCCAACTGAAGTTGTCCCATTAGAGTGCTTAAGACTTGGTTTAAGAGGAGATACCTTCTTCCAATCTCTTCCAGAAGACATTGTTGCTAAATTTAAATAACATACCGTGAGAATTTCTGCCGAAGAATTGAAATTGAAATTTGAAAGTGGTGAAGATTTTCAACTTATTGATTTACGCGAAAATTATGAGTTTAACGACTTTAACATTGGAGGAATAAATATTCCTCTTGATGATGTTCTAAAGAATTTAAAAAAACTCACCTACACTAAACCGATTGTATTTTGTTGTAACGAAGGGTTAAAATCTCACGCATTGGTTATTGCTTTAAAACGAAAAATATCAAACAAAAAATTGTATTCGTTAGATGGCGGAATTTCATCCTATTTAGAAACGTACCAAGTATAACTTAGCTCTTATTTTGATTCCGTTTTCTTGCTAAACATTGATTTTACAAACTGGTAAACCATTGGCAATATTGATATTCCGATAATTGCAAATACTACAATCTCGAAATTATTTTTAACTACCTCAAGATTTCCAAAAAAGAAGCCTAACAACGACATGGCACTAATCCACAACACACCACCTATAAGGCTGTAGGAAAGAAAGATTAAATATTTCATTTCGCCAACACCTGCTACAAATGGGGTAATTGTTCTTACAATAGGAATAAACCTTGCCATTACAACGGTTCTAGAACCATATTTCTCAAAATATTTTTCAGTTTTAGCTAAATATTCAGGCTTAACAATTTTCGAAATCCACTTTATTTTAAGTACCCTTTCCCCTATAAAACGACCTATAAAATAATTGGAGTTATCGCCTAAAACAGCTGCTGCTATCAACAGCGGAATAAATATGTAGATATTTAATGTGCCAGTTGATGCAATTAACGCTCCAGCAGCAAACAATAAAGAATCTCCAGGTAAAAAAGGCATAATAACCAACCCCGTTTCAACAAAAATAACGAGGAACAAAATAGCATAACTAAGTTGTTGGTAATTGGTAAAAATATCAGCTAAATGCTTATCAATATGTAGAACAAAATCAACTATCCAGTGAATAAAATCCATCGTTTTAATTTTTTTATGGTGATTAGGCTCAAATATAAAATTTTATTTTTCAATGAATTATATATCAAACCAATTAATTACTGTATTATAAAGTAAATTTTTATCTTCTTTTACATGAATATACTCATTGCTTGCCGAATTATAGGTATAATCTTTAGCCCAATCTTCATGTAATAAACACAATTGTTTTATTGCATCTAACGAATAAATTAATTCCTCATTGGTTGTTGTTGGATGCAAAGACATTCTAATCCAACCTGGTTTATGACCCAAAATTCCACACGAAATTTCTGAGGTTATTGAATGCGAATAATCTTTATCCACATGAAGCAAGTAATGTCCATATGTTCCTGCGCATGAACAGCCTCCTCTAGTTTGTATACCAAACCTATCGTTTAGTAATTTTACTGCTAAATTAAAATGTAAGTTATCTATATAAAATGAAATAATACTAAGCCTTTCCTTAATATGATTAGCTAATATATGAAGGTTGGATATGCCATCTAATTCTGTCCAAACAATATCTAATAGTTCGTGTTCGCGTTTAAGCATATTTTCAACGCTCATTTGATTTTTGAGTTGAATACTCAGCGCTGTTCTAATTACCTGCAAAAACCCTGGTGTACCACCATCTTCTCTCGCCTCGATATTTGAAACGTAGGCATGTTCTCCCCATGGATTGGTCCATTCCACTGTTCCTCCTCCAGGATTATCTGGTATTTTGTTGGAGTATAATTTACTATCAAAAATTAATACCCCCGAAGTACCTGGACCACCTAAAAATTTATGTGGCGAAAAATAAATAGCATCCAATTTCTCCTCCGCATTTTTTGGATTCATATCAATATTGATATAGGGAGCTGAACAAGCAAAATCAACAAAACACAACCCATTATGTTCGTGCATTATCGAAGCAATTTTATGATATGGGGTAAAAACTCCAGTTACGTTTGAACAAGAGGTTATTGCAGCAATTTTAGTTATTCTATTTTTATATTTTTCTAGAAGTGAACATAAGTGCTCAACATCAACCAATCCTTCTTTATCAGGATTTATTACAACAACCTCAGCAATAGTTTCTAGCCACGAAGTTTGGTTGGAATGATGCTCCATGTGAGTTACAAAAACAATAGGGCGTTCGTTTTCCGGAATGGTTACTTTGCCTTTATATTTTTCGTGTATTCGGAATCCTAAAATACGTTGAAATTTATTTATTGCACCAGTCATTCCTGAGTCACACGTAACAATAACTTCATTACTTGAAGCATTAACGTGGTCTTTTATTAACTTTTGTGCAGCATGATAGGCAATGGTCATACTTGAACCTGTTTGAGTAGTTTCGGTATGGGTATTGGCTACAAAAGGGTAAAATTTTTGGATTAATTGATTTTCAATCTCTGAATACATCCTGCCACTGGCGGTCCAATCGGTATAAATCACTTTTTGAGTTCCAAATGGCGATTCGAAAGTTTGATTAATTCCAATTATATTTTTACGAAATTTATTAAAGTATTCTTCTAACATAGCTTAAAATCCAATTATGGAAGCCAAAAATAAGTAAAGAAAAATTGTTAATTGCAACAAAAGATTAGTTCACTTGAACTTTTGTTGTGAAAACAGATAACTTACTTTGAACCTTTACAAAATATATTCCTTTAGCAAGAGAAGAAATATCTACATTAAATAAAAAATCTTCTGTGATCTTGCTATCTAAAACAGACACTCCTAATTGACTATAGACAATCACCACATCTCCTTTTCTAATTCCATTTATAGTAAACTTACCTTCATTCGGGTTTGGATAAATGCTAATTTCATTTTGTTCAACAGTACAATTTGCCAATACTGGGTAGAAATATTCAAACTGCCCATCATAATCGGTCTGTTTTAACCGATAATAGGTTTTTAAATTGCTTTTATTACTTGAAAAAGAATCATCAACAAATGAATAATTTTGTTCAATGTTAGAATTTCCGCTTCCTTGAACTTTAGCAATTTCAATAAAATTGAGTTCTCTTTCGTTAGGCAAACCTACTGCTCGTTCAATAGTAAAATAATCGTTATTTATTTCGGTTGAAGTTGTCCATTTAAGCTCAGGTAAGTTTGACTGACAAGCCACCTCAAAGCTTGATAGTTTAACGGGAAGTGGACCTCTACAACCATCATCAGCTCCAGAAGCTAATTCTATATAAAAATCAGAATTAGCCCCAGATACTCCATCGATAATAAATAAGTAACTATATCCAACTGTTAATCCTGTCAGATTATATTCATGGTTAAACTTTTGTCCTCCATCATAACAATCTTTGTGATACAAAAATTGGTCTCCAGTAGTTGTACCACAACCTCCAACAAACATACTAGTTGGACAAGCCATCAAATTATAAGTTGGAGAACCGCAATCTCCATCGATTTTAAAAACTACAGTTTGCTGTTCATTATTATTAAAACCCGATGCTGAAATATTAACATTTGTAGAAGTTGGCTGAAAGAAAAACCAAGCAGTATTGTTTTTTTCTGCATTCCAATTACAACCACTAATATTAAGAGGTGGGTATATTGCTTGATTCTGTGGATATCCATTGTTCGTACCAATCAATATCTCATTGTTAGCACTCTGTAAACAACGAGCTCCTGCACAATTATTATTACTAGATGTTCCTGTAATATCAACATATGAAAATGGAGGACCAAAAACTAGCTCTACACTTATAAATGCTATTTCATTTGCATTATTTTCAATAATTTCTAATGTCCAATTTCCATTTACATTTGTTGTTGTATTAAAATTAGCAAAACTGCCCGCTGTTTCTACCCTATAATAGCCATGATTATATGGCATACCTAAATAAGAGTTGGTGTAATCACTTAATCGTTTCAACTTTGTGTGATCTCTTAAACTTATTGTAACGAACTTAGAATAATCCGTATTATAAAAATATCCTGATCCAATAATATTAACAGTATTACCTGCAGCGTCTCTTAACCTAGCCTGTAGAGTTGATATGTTAGAACTAGTAGCACTACCTAAATTTAGGTTTATTTGCCTTAAAACTTGTCCCGAAGTTGGAACTCCACTTACAGCTATAGTTTTAGATAAAGGTGTTGCCCAATTATTACCTGAATTCCATGTGTCGTGAGCATTAGCTGTTGTATTAGAAAAAGTATATGTTTGAGAATAAACAACACTATAAAACAAAATCAATAATAAAGTAAATAGGGTTTTCATAAATAAAACATATAAAGTTAAAAATAAAATAAATCGTTAAAAAAGTGAACTTTTAACTATTTTCTAACGACTTGTTCTAAAAATGTAAATTATTTTGTAAGCACTACCCTTTTAGTAATTCCATTTATTTTCACAAAATAAACACCCTCTTGTAAGTTGTTTAAGTTTAGCGTTGTTTCTCCTTCTATAGTTATATCAACGACTACCTGACCTACCACACTAAAGATTTTAACATTTTTACCTTTTAAATTTGCTCCTTTAATGCTTAACAATCCTTTTGTTGGGTTTGGAAACAAGTTAAAGTTATTGAATTCATATCGTTCAATACCAACACCTGTAACCGTATATGGTAGAGAGCTTTTTGGACATCCGTTTGCATAAGTTACTTCAACAACATAGTCGCCATTTTGAGTTATAGGTAATGTTTGAACATTGCTACTTAAAATTGGATTTCCGTTTAAATACCATTGATAACTCACACCTGTTTCAGATGAAACTAAACTAGTACCATTATCGATTATAGCTGGATTTGGATTTACAGCACAAGCTTGTAAGTGCGAAATACGAGTAGAATTAGCTAACGAATCTTGAAAATAATCGAAAGCGTTGCAATCACCTTTCAACATATAATCCAACCACAAATTGGTTAAATCTTGAGCAATGTCTTGTTGCTCAACTCTAGAAATTGAAATCCCTGTAGATGAAGTTGCTTCTCCAAAATCACAATTGAAATTGGAGTTTGCAAAATAACAATGTCCACCTCCTAGAATATTAAGGAATGTTTTACAACTTGAAGCTAAATTATTGTACATTGGTGTAGCATGATCAACTGCGGGGGCAACGCCATCGTTGCTACCTGAAAAAACTATTGAAGGAACCGTAACACTAAACGCTGAATTTATGGAAGATACACCGTTAGTTGAAGATTCTGCAGGAGCGTAACCAACCAATGTTTTTAAATTTATAGTTCCATTAGAACACAACGAATCTGCAGCCAAAAAGGAAGCTCCTCCACCCATGGAATGACCCATTAGAGCCGTTTCTGGTGCAACACCATTAAAAAATATAGATGATGGAAGGTTATTTTCAGCTTGAATAGCTCCAACTAAAAATTGCAAATCCCAACCAAACTGTTGGTGGTCGGTGCCTGTAATACTTCCTTCAGTTCTTGGAAACATCATAATATAACCACGAGGCACATACGATTCCCACAAATTTTGATAAGCACTCCATGCCATTACAAAACCATGACCGAAAACAATTACCGGATATTGCCCTGCAGCCATCGAAACATCATTACCTGTTGTAGATGCCGGATAATAAATTTCGGTTTGAATTGCCCGATTACTTCTTGCAGGGTCAGTAAATGTTATTTGGGTATGACCGATTTGATGTTGTGCAAACAAACCTGAAAAAGCAAATAACAATAAAAATAACAATAAGAACATTAAAGAATCTTTTGAGAAAATAGAAGTGATTTTTTTCATGGTATAAAGTTTAATAATTTGTGATGTTAAAGTTATTTTAACTTATTGTTAAAAAAAATTCTCGTTCATCTATCAAAATCAGATGAACTTTAATTCTTTATCAGCTTAATTACACTTATTATATTGTCTTTTCTAAATTTCACAAAATATAATCCAATATTAATATTACTCAAATCAAGATTAATTTGTTGTTGATTATTGTTTTTAACTTCTAAAACAATTTTTCCTGTAACATCAACAATAAAAGTTTCAACATCTTTTAATTTACCAAAGTTTAAAGTCACGATATTGTTTGTAGGATTTGGATATAGCTCTATTAATTCAACACTATTTACCACATCTATTCCCACTCCAATTACACTAACGCAACTTGATGTATCTACACATCCATTTTCGGTAATCTGAACCGAAAAGGAACCATTAGCTGAAGAAATGAACACTTGATTTTGTTCTCCCAAAATAAAAGTGTTATCTGCACAATCAATCCATTGATACAATGCTCCAATCGCATTCGATTCTATGGTATTTTGATTGGTTTGATTTATCGAAACATCAACAACATTTACATTTACTGTAGTTACTATGATACTGTCACACAAACCTGTAGTTGTTTGCAAATTACTGGTTTGAACCACTTGACTGGTAATGTTGTTTTGCGTTGTTCCATCAGGAAATGTATAACTCGAACCACTGCATATTGTTGCTGTTGCTGTAGTATTGTAGGTTGGATTTACATTTACTGTAGTTACTATGATACTGTCACACAAACCTGTAGTTGTTTGCAAATTACTGGTTTGAACCACTTGACTGGTAATGTTGTTTTGCGTTGTTCCATCAGGAAATGTATAACTCGAACCACTGCATATTGTTGCTGTTGCTGTAGTATTGTAGGTTGGATTTACATTTACTGTAGTTACTATGATACTGTCACACAAACCTGTAGTTGTTTGC
>JAVHRO010000002.1:18535-26167 GCA_036171675.1 Vicingus sp.
GACTGGTAATGTTGTTTTGCGTTGTTCCATCAGGAAATGTATAACTCGAACCACTACAAACACTAAAAGTTGTTGAACTATTAAATGAAGGCAAATTACAAACTTGATAGTAATTAACTCGACTTGAAGATTGTAGTGAATCGTTAAATTCAGTAAATGTACTGCAAATTCCTTTTAACGTGTAATCGAGCCACAAGTTTACAAAATCATAGGTAATATCTTGTTGTTCCAACCTAGTTAATGAAATACCTGTTGATGAAGTACTTTCTCCAAAGTCGCAATTAAAATTGGTATTAGCGAAGTAGCAATGACCTCCTCCTAATATATTAAGAAATGTTTTACAACTTGATGCTAAATTATTGTACATTGGTGTTGCATGGTCAACAGCTGGTGCAACGCCATCGTTACTTCCCGAAAGAATTAGCGCAGGAACTGTAATAGTTGTTGCAGAGGCAATAGATGAGACACCATTAGTCGATGATTCTGCAGGAGCAAGACCAATAATTGTTTTTATATTTGTGTTACCATTTGTGCAAAGTGAATCTGCTGCTAAAAATGCGGCCCCTCCACCCATAGAGTGCCCCATTAAAGCTGTTTCTGGTGCAACACCATGATATAATATTGAAGTAGGAGATAATCCTTCATTTTGCATTGCAGTCACCAAAAATTGTAAATCCCAACCAAATTTTTGATGATCAGTTCCTAACATACTTCCCTCAGTTCTAGGAAAAACCATGATATAGCCTCGTTTAACAAACTCTTCCCATAAATTTTGGTAAGCACTCCAAGCCATAACAAAACCATGCCCGAATACAATTATAGGAAATTTACCACTTGCAATAACAACATCGTTACCAGCCACATTTGAAGGATAGTAAATTTCTGATTGAATAGCTCTGTTTGCCCTTGAAGCATCGGTAAAGGTTATTTGTGTATGGCCTATTTGATGTTGTCCAAACATTTTGGTTGCAGCAAACATCATGGCAAACAAAAAAGCAACCATTAGTAATTCTGTCGAATTTTTTTTTACATTAATTTTTTTCATAAATAAGTTTTTTTTAATACTTGATAAACTTAATTTAACTTTTTTTTATAAAAAAATCTCGTACATTTATCAAAATAAGATAAAATAATGGGGTTTTTGATTGAGAAAATAGTTGCTATTGCGAATTCAAATCAACTCGATTTATTTGAACAATATTTAGACATACAAAATCATACACTTCCTCTATTTTTAGTAAAAAACATTCGAAAATTCCCTCAAGAGAGTTCCTCTTTTTATTCAAAAAAAATATACCAAAACGACCAACCAGAATCACTAAAAAATTTAAACCAACTTGCTCACCATACGGTTAAATTGAGTTCATTTCTTAGCCAACATTTTCCTCATTTTTTATTAAATGCGATACAACAGGTAGATACATTATTGCTTGAGAACAAAAAAACAGCAGCACTAGATCTTATTAGAACTAGCATTGAAGTGGCTCAAAAATTAGAAGATTATCATACATTAACTATTGTTTACGAGCTAGTAAACCAACACTTTTATTCCTACTCGAAAACATTACCAAAAAACTTTCTTACAGACGCATTTAAAACAAAAGAAACCTTATTGTCTATTTTAACCGTTCAAGATAATTTGGTTCGAGGCCACGAAAATGTTTCAGCAAAAAAGAACATCCAAAAAGAGCTTACCTACTTTAATTTATTTTTTGATTCTAAAACAAAGTCTATTCATATACTTGCAAAACAATCCTATTTACAACTACTCAGTCATTTTAACCACCCCGATTTTTATAAAAAAGAGACGCTTACACTCATAAAAAACACGTTGAAAGAAATTGAATCTCATCCTTATTTGATGATAGCTCGACATAGAGAAAAAATGATGAGTTTAGATTATATGTATTTAAAACATACGCGATTGGTGTTAGACGAAAAAGAAATCAATTCGGCTTGTTCAAAAATTATTAATAAATGGAGAAATCATTATGTTACCGAAAATACTATCGATACAGGTTTATTTTTAGCATTAAGTGTTCAAGGGAGTTTTTTAATTACTAACTATTACTACCATAAAATACCAGCCAACCTCAATAAAAATATTACGGAAACAATCGATTTATGTGAATCATTGCTGCATCAAACAGATTGGGAAAAAGAAGGATTTTTAAAACACCTCAATTTTTGCAATGTATATGCTATTTTTTTAATTCTATCCAATCAAGATAAGAAGGCGATTAAATTAATAGAATCCATGCTGCATCAATATCAACAAAAGTCATTCAAAAAATTGTACGATGGCTTGTTTGTAATTTTAATGATGGGCTATTTAAAAACAAAGCAATACGACGAAGTGGTAGTTAACTACAGTAGATATAAAAAATTAACAAAAAACGAAATAAGCATAGTCGAAAATGATTTAATAATAAAATCGTTGTATTATGTAGCTCAACTAAAAATACAAGAGAAAAAACAATATCGACAAAAATTGGATGGCGTAATTGCTGAATTAAAAAATGACGACAAACTTTATAACAATTTATTGCTGGTACAACGAATTATAAATGCAGTGTTTGCTTAGTTTTTTTGTATCTTTATTTACTTAAATTGAGCAACTTAACTCAAAAACTCATGAAAATAACAACTAAAATTTGTCTGGTTGCAATAGTGCTAAGTTTTATAACTTTTAACGCTGTTGCCCAAAATGTATATATACCTGACGCAAATTTTAAAGCTTATTTGTTAGGAAATTCTAGCATAAATACCAATTTAGATAGTGAAATTCAAACCTCCGAAGCAGCAGCTTATAGTGGTACAATTAATGTATACGGTTCAAATATTGTTAACTTAACGGGGATTGAAGCATTTACAGCACTTATTAGTTTGAACTGTCAAAGCAATCAAATATCTAATTTAGATGTTTCTGCCATCACTACTCTTAAAAGTTTGACCTGTGGCTTCAATCAATTAACCAATTTAGATGTTTCTGCCAACATAGCTCTTAATAGTTTAAGTTGTAGACATAATTTCTTAACTATTTTAAATATAAGGAACGGAAACAATGGTAATTTTTTAACCTTTCAAGCCACCAACAATCCTAATTTACCATGTATAAAAGTAGATGATGCAGCATATATGAATACCTATTGGGCAAGCGCAAAAGATGCAGGAGCTAGTTATGATGAAAATTGTAATGCTTGTAATGTAACCATCCCTGATGCTAATTTTAAAGCAAAACTTGTTAATAACCCAAGCATTAACACCAATAACGATACAGAAATACAATGCTCCGAAGCAGCAGCTTTTACTGACACAATGAATGTTGGCGTTTCTTTTATTGCTGACTTAACTGGTATTGAAGCATTTACAGCTCTTACTGTTTTGTACTGTTTCGGAAATGAGTTAACCAATTTAGATGTTTCTTCCAACACGGAGATTACCACTTTGTACTGTGGTGGCAATCAATTAACCAGTTTAGATTTCTCTTCCAACACAGCTCTTACTTATTTGGACTGTCAAAACAATTATTTAACCAATTTAAATGTTTCTGCCAACACCGTTCTTACTTATTTGGACTGTGAAACCAATCCTTTAACCAGTTTAAATGTTTCTAGCGATACTGCTCTTACCTATTTGCAATGTAGCTTTAATCAATTATCCAGTTTAGATGTGTCTACTAATAAAGCTCTTACTTATTTGTATTGTCAAAATAATAATTTAGCCGATTTTAATATGAGGAATGGCAATAATAATAGACTTCTTGGTTATGGTGTCCGCTTTAATACTCCTTTGACCTGTATACAAGTGGATGATGCAGCATATATGAATGCCAACTGGGCAGGTGGATGGATAAAAGATGCTTGGGCTTATTATAGTGAAGATTGTGCGGTTGGAACAAATGAAATTTCTAATACTGATGTTTCTATTTACCCAAATCCAACAAATGATATGTTAAACATTATTTTAGACACAACAAATGAATTGGTTAAATACACAGTTTTAACCATAGATGGTAAAATTGTGGTAGAAGGAAAAACAACAGAAAACACAATTAAAATTGATTTACAAAATAACAGTAACGGTATTTACATTTTAAAAATTAATGGAGAAAATACCAATAAAACGTTCAAAGTAATAAAAGAGTAATTAGCATGATTTAAATAAATAAAAAGAAGCCGTCTGAGACCCCCTGCTGGTGCGAGTTTAACGAAGTGTAACTCGTTTCGTTTATAACTCAAACAAATGCTCTACTATTGCCATCACCTCTTTTGTCTTATTTGCTTAATTTTGCAACATGGCATTTGAACTAGTATCCGATTTTAAACCCACTGGCGATCAACCCGAAGCAATTAAACAATTGGTTGAAGGGTTAAAAAACCATTCTAAAGCACAAACGTTGTTAGGTGTTACTGGTTCTGGTAAAACATTTACCATTGCCAATGTTATACAACAAGTTCAACGGCCAACATTAATTTTGAGCCATAATAAAACCTTGGCTGCCCAATTGTACGGAGAGTTTGAACAGTTTTTTCCCAACAATGCCGTAGAATATTTTGTATCGTATTACGATTATTACCAACCCGAGGCTTATTTACCAGTAACCGACACCTACATTGAAAAAGACATGTCGATTAACGACGAAATAGAGAAGTTGCGTTTAAGCACTACTACTTCATTGCTATCTGGCCGACAAGATGTTATTGTTGTGGCTTCGGTTTCGTGCATTTATGGTATTGGAAACCCTGCTGATTTTCAAAACAATATTGTGAAAATTAAAGTGGGTGATGTTATTGCCCGAAACAAGTTTTTACACCAATTGGTTCAAAGTTTATATTCGAGAAGTGATACCGATTTTCAGCGAGGCAATTTCAGGGTAAAAGGAGACACCGTTGATGTTTATCCCGCTTATGCCGAAATTGCTTATCGCATTTATTTTTTTGGTGATGAAATTGAAGAAATTGAATCGTTCAATCCTCTTGATGGTAGTAAAATTGAAGGATTCGACCACTTAAATATTTATCCAGCCAACATTTTTAACACCACCAAAGAGTCGATGTTTGATGCCATACATGAAATACAAATTGACCTTGGCAAACAAGTAGAATATTACAAAGAAATTGGCAAACATTTAGAAGCCAAACGATTGGAAGACCGAGTAACTTACGACATGGAAATGATGCGTGAGTTGGGCTATTGTTCGGGTATCGAAAACTATTCGAGATATTTTGATAAGCGTTCACCAGGTTCTCGTCCATTCTGTTTGTTGGATTATTTTCCAAAAGACTTTTTAATGGTAATTGACGAAAGCCACGTTACTGTTTCACAAATTGGAGCCATGTACGGTGGCGACCGTTCTCGTAAACAAAATCTAGTGGAATACGGTTTCCGTTTACCATCTGCCATGGATAACCGCCCTTTAAAATTTGATGAATTTTATTCGTTATTAAACCAAACCATTTACGTGAGTGCTACACCAGCCGATTATGAGTTAAATGAAAGTGAAGGAGTTGTAGTAGAGCAAGTGATTCGTCCAACGGGGTTGTTAGAGCCGATTATTGAGGTTCGACCAAGTTTAAATCAAATTGATGATTTAATGGAAGAAATTACCATTCGTGCCGAAAAAGATGAACGGGTATTGGTCACCACATTAACCAAAAGAATGGCCGAAGAACTAGATAAATATTTTGACAACAATGGAATCCGTTGCCGTTACATCCACTCAGAAGTTGAGACATTGGAACGGGTAGAAATTTTACGCGATTTACGTTTGGGTTTGTTTGATGTATTAATTGGAGTAAACCTTTTAAGGGAAGGGCTCGATTTACCAGAAGTTTCGTTAGTGGCTATTTTGGATGCAGATAAAGAAGGTTTTTTACGCTCCGAACGCTCGCTTACGCAAACAGCTGGAAGAGCAGCGAGAAACATTGAAGGAAAAGTAATTATGTACGCCGATAAGATTACCAAATCGATGCAAAAAACCATTGATGGCACTGACCGGAAACGTGAAAAACAAATCAAATACAATCTGGATAACAACCTGATACCAATGTCGTTGAATAAATCTAAAAACGAAATTTTAGGTCAAACCAAAGTATTGGATGATGTGTATGATTATAATAACATTGACAACCAACCTAGAATTGCAGCAGACCCAGTTGTTCAATATATGAATAAAGCCCAATTACAAAAATTGTTGGAAGAAACACAGAACAGAATGAAAAAAGCTGCAAAACAAGAAGATTTTATAGAAGCTGCTCGATTACGTGATGAAATGATGGAGATTGGTAGAATGATAAAGAGATAAGCTAACCATAGCCATCCCCCTAGCTAGAAAACCCTGACACATAAACCGAAACTGATAATTTACTTAGTCAAGCCTTAAAAAGTATCTAACATGTTGATTGTTAATAGTATAAAAATAATTTTAATTATTTAAAACTGCTATATTTAGTGTGTTTATGATTTCTAAAACGATGGAATCAAAGACGCCCACTGTACATACTAACCAATAAAGTAGAATGGCAAATGTTTGAAGAAGAATTTTTGGTATTGTATTGTTTTGGACAATGGCATACCAGCCAAACCAATTCGATTAATGGTGGGGGTATTAATTTTAAAACACATTCGTAGCATCATAAAACAGACCAGCGTTTAGGACGAAACTTCTACAAAGGAGTTATTGGCGATAACATCAATATTATGCTTGCCGCTGCAGGGTTTAAATTCAAAAAAAGATGATTAAACGAAAATCTTTTCTTTTTAATTTTTTTTAAAAAAATTATTCATTCATTTATCAAAATTTTTTTAAGGCTCGACTAAAGTAAATGAATTAAAATGTTATGCCATTAAATTGTTCTATTTTTGTTACACAAAAAAAAATTAAAATGTCAAACTACGAGGAAATTGTTAGGATTTAGAAATCCTTATTTAAGAACATTTTATATTATGGTTAAAAAACACAAAAAGAAAATCAAAAAAGAAGAAGAATTGGTTGTAAAACCAGCTCCTCTAATAAATAAAAAAGACCTTGATTCATTTTATGCATGGGAAGGGGAAACTTTAATTCTTAATATTTTAGGAACTCCAAATGCTAAAAAAGATGCTATAGGAAAGGTGAAAGGAAAGCAGCTAAAAATAAGTGTTAAAGAAATCCCCCAAAACGGAAAAGCAACGGATTATATGATTAGATTTTTAGCAAAAGAATTTGATGTATCCATAAACGATATTCAATTAGTATCTGGGAGATTTAACGTTAACAAACAACTACGAATTAAAAATCCAAAAAAATTACCCTCAGAAATTTTAAGGGAGGTTCATTAAACAAACCATTAGTTGAATCGGAATTATATAAAATTGGTTATTATTCCATTTTTATCTTCAGTTTCGTAGTATCAGCATATATTATTATCCATGTTCTTCATCTTTCTTAGTATATTTCCCCAAAAAAATGTTTTGTGTATCTATTCACATTAATTCCTGAATAATTAATTTTTTATATACATTTTTTCACTTTTTAACCCGTTGTCTATTAAGCCAGAATTTTTAATAAAAAAGGTGTCAGTTCGAGTTTTTTCTGAAAGAAAAAGTATCGAGAACTAAACTACTATACAATTTTTGTTAAGATTAAAT
>JAVHRO010000003.1:0-25730 GCA_036171675.1 Vicingus sp.
TTACTGTTCCACTACATTTTGGTGTTACTGCTGTAAAGGTTGGTGTAACATTTGGTGTGATGGTAATAGTCATCGTAGTGGTTGTTGCACATTGTCCTGCTGTTGGGGTAAAGGTATAAGTCGTTGTTGCGGTATTGTTAATTACTGGCGACCATGTTCCTGTTATTCCATTGGTTGATGTGGTTGGCAATGCTGCGATTACTGTTCCACTACATTTTGGTGTTACTGCTGTAAAGGTTGGTGTAACATTTGGATTTACTGTAATAATAACACTATCAACCGCCGAAGCACCACAATTACCAGTTGTTATTAAATATGCTTTAGGTGAACCACTTGCAGCATATGAAACTGATTGAGTTGGAGTTATTGAACTGGTAGGAGTACCTCCATTAAATATCCAATTGTAACTTAATGTATTAGTTGATGTTGATGCATCAAAATTAACCGTACCTCCAGCACAAATATTAGTTGTATTTGTTACAAGAGCTGCTGTAGGAGCATTCTGAGACATGATTGGAGATAAATATTGAGAAATGTTAATTGTCCAACTTGCTAAAGTTGTATTCCATGTATTATCAGACCATTGTTCCCATCCAGTTCCAGGATTAGTGTCTCCATCCGTATTTGAGAATAACCCTAAAGTATCACCTGTTCCGAAACCATTCATTTTAAAACCAAAATAATAATCACTAGTACCTACATTAATGGCATTAGGATACATAATTTGCATAATGGTATTTTCATAACCAGTTGGATTGGTATTTAATGAAGCTAATGGGACCGTAACAGAACCTAACACTGTCCCTGGAGCACCTGCGGCACCAGTAGCATCCCAAACATTAAAAGAAACGGTTGCTCCATTTCCACCATCACGTGCGCTTCTAACACCAAACATACCTCCAGATACATATGTAAATGGTGCGTGAGCAGCTGCAGAAAAATATTCAGCTTTAGATAAATCTCCGTATTGATTATTTCCTACTAAATAACCTGTACCTGTACCTGTAGTATATGCGGTAATTGTACCTGGAGGTGGAAAATTCAATGTGTCACATGTTGCTAAAGCGGTTACATTAATATATAAATTTTTAGTTGCTGTATTTGTAGCAGAAGTATTATCGGTAATAGTTAACGAAACATTATATGTACCAATAGCGCTATAGGTAATAGCTGGAGGGGTTTGACCAACAAAAGTAGCAGGAGTTCCACCAGGAAAAGACCAAGACCAATTGGTTATGGTATTTGGACCAACTGATAAATCAGTAAAATTAACCGAACCACCGGCAAAAATTGTGGTTACATTCGCCATAAAATCTGCTGATAAAAATGGGGCACTACATCTTGGTGATGTTAATAATTCTTTTCGTCTGGGAGAGTTTAACAATACGGCATCAAAACGTGCTTTTTGGCCGTTAGTAAACATAAACATACAAGCGTCATCTGTATAATCCATATAATTCATAAACATGGAACTTGGGTCTGAAGCACTGCAACGTCCACCAGTTCCTGTAGTTTGTGGATAGGTAGGACATCCATAATTTTTATCTTTTTGTTGAGGTGTATCTGTTACAAAATCATCTGCAGCACAAGCTGCTTCATCTCCCCAAATATGTCTTAAACCAAAACAGTGGCCAATTTCGTGAGTTGCAGTTCTACCCAAATTGTATGGAGCTGAGACTACTCCTGTTGTTCCAAATGAACGATAATCAATAACAACACCATCGGTATTTGCTGTTGTTGTACCAGCAGGAATTCCTGTTAAAGTGGAACCTGTAGGAAATTGAGCGTAACCTAATAATCCTGATGTCCCAAAATTAATTACCCAAATGTTAAAATATTTAGTAGGATCCCATTGTGTTGTAGGCTTCATGGCCTCAACGGAAGGAACATCTGCAAACGCAGCCACACCTTGTGTAACTCTATCTATACCATTAGTAGCTAAGCCATTTGGATCTGTTTGAGCTAAACAAAACTGGATATCGGCGTTTGTAGCAAGACCGGTAAATGCACCAGGAACACTTCCTATATCAGTATTTGTTTTAGAGAAATCTTTGTTTAATGCTGTAATTTGTGAAATTACTTGAGCAACAGAAATATTTTCTCCAGCACCTACAGCATCTCCATTATTAATAACGTGAACAACTACAGGTATATTTCTAGTAGCCTTCATTAATGGTGAATTAACCGGTAAATCCTTTATTTTTTGGTCAATCCATGTTTCAAATTGATCCTCAGTTTCTATATTAGGATTTGTTGACCTTCTGAGTTGTTCTGCTTGTGTTGTAAAACACCTAATATAACCCTCCGGTGTGCGTTCTGCTTGATTTTGCAAATTCAAACTCATTTGCTCTAACACTGGATTGCTTTGAACTTTATTAATCACTAATGTTTGTTGGTGAGTGATACCAGATTTTTGTGTTACCTTTTGAGCAAAAGAGCTGAAAATTAATCCAGCGGAAGCTAATAGAAGGGTTATTTTTCTCATGATATTAATTTTAATCGTTATATAGATATTTTGTTAATGTTAAAATTTAGTTTTACTAATTATAGAGAAGAAATTAAATTTTTTATTCATCCTCCGAGACGATTTTTTTATCTTATTGGTTGCTTCAAACTTAATTTAATTTTTTAATAATTAAACACTATTTATGCATTTTGTTAAATTATTAATCACCAATAATTTATTTTCATAGTTAAATAATTACTTAACTTCGACTAAAAAATAAATTAACACAGACAAAGAAAAAAATCTAGATGTGGTGATATTTTTCACCCTTGATAATGGTAAATGCCCTATATAGTTGTTCTGTGAAAAACAAACGAACCATTTGATGAGAAAAAGTCATAGAGGAGAGTGAAATTTTAAAATTGGCTCTTTCGTAAATTTCATCCGAAAATCCAAAAGGACCTCCAATTAAAAAAACAACATCCATTGATGCATTCATACGTTTTTGAATAAAATCAGCAAATTCAACAGAGGTGAAGGATTTACCATTTTCATCTAGCAATATAACTACATCGTTAAGTTGTAATTTTTGAAGAAACATCTTTCCCTCAGCTTCCTTTTGAATTGAACTATTTTGTTTTACACCAACTTTAATATCATTAAGAATAACCAATTCAGTTGATATATAATGTTTTAATCGATTAAGATAAATTCCAATTCCATCTTGCAAATACTTTTCATCAGTTTTTCCTATGGCAATTATTTTTATCTTCATTTCGCTAAGATAAAAATTATTACTTTTGATAATTAAAATTTACGTGAATTATTAGCCCAATAAATGGCTTAATTGTTGTTACTATTGCTATTAAATATTAAACGAATGAAAAAATTATTTTTAATTCTATTCACATCTATTAGTTTTTCTTTATTTGCCTTACCCCTTTCCAACACTATTGTAAATGCTCTTAAAGCTGGTAATTCAGGTGAATTAGCCAAATTTATGGATGCATCTATTGATTTGAGTATTCCTGGAAATGAAGGTGCTTTTAGTAAAACTCAATCAGAATTAATATTAAAAACCTTCTTTTCTAAAAATATTCCTTCGGCTTTTAAAATAATGCACAATGGCGATGCCAAAAATAATACCCATTATTCTATTGGAAATTTAACCACTACCACAGGTTTATACCGAGTTTACATTTTATACAAAGATGCTAATAATGCTAATACTATTCTTGAATTACGAATAGAAAAAGATGAATAATACCAATAGGCTTGTTGACGAATTAATTGACCTAGCTATACGCGAAGATGTTGGAGATGGAGACCACACCTCCTTGGCATGTATTCCCAATTCATCGGTAGGAAAAGCTAAACTTTTAGTGAAAGAAAATGGTATAATTGCTGGAATTGAATTGGCTTCTAAAATTTTTAACAAAATTGATAGCCAGTTAATTTTTACGCCAATTTTAAAAGACGGAACACAAATTAATGCTGGTGATATCGCATTTTATATTGAAGGAAGAAGTCAATCTATATTAAAAGCAGAACGATTGGTGTTAAATTTTATGCAACGCATGAGTGGTATTGCAACAAAAACTAACCGCTATACTACCTTACTCAAAGGTTTATCAACAAAAATTTTAGACACTAGAAAAACAACACCTGGAAATCGAATAATTGAAAAATGGGCTGTTCAAATAGGCGGAGGTTCTAATCATCGAATTGGCTTGTATGATATGATTATGATAAAAGATAATCACATTGATTATGCTGGAGGAATAGAACAAGCAATAAATAAGGTGGAAAACTATCTTTATAAAAATAATAAATCACTTAACATAGAAATCGAAGCCAGGGATTTGAATGAACTTAAAAATATATTGAAAGTTGGAAAAATTCATCGAATTATGCTCGACAATTTTAATTATGCTGATTTGAGAACAGCCGTAGGTTTAATTAATAAAAAATATGAAACCGAAGCTTCAGGCGGAATTAATGAATCAACTATACGAAATTATGCCGAGTGTGGGGTTGATTACATATCAATAGGCGCATTAACTCACCAAATAAACAGTTTAGATTTAAGTTTAAAAGCATGTTAACCTCTTTAAACTTGATAAACCACTTTTTACCTTGAATAAATTTTTATCAAAAATTTTCGAAAAAGGGTTTATTCAAAAGCCCATAAACTATTCCAAGCAGTTAGTTCTTCCTGGTTTCGAAGGGATTCCATTGTTTAATGTATTATTATTTTTATTTAATGGCTTACAAAAAAGCTCATTAACGACAAGAGCCTCCTCGCTTGCATTTCGATTTTTTTTAGCCTTATTTCCTGCTATTATTTTCTTACTCTCACTTTTACCTTATATTCCTATTGAGGATTTTTATAATGAGTTGTTACTATTACTTCAAAAACTACTTCCTAAGGAAGCATACAAAACAAGCGTTGAGACTATTGACGACTTGTTTAATAAAAAGCACAACACATTACTATCATTTGGTTTTTTATTTGCACTCTATTTGGCTAGCGATGGTGTTAATGCTATGATAATGGCTTTTCAAAACTCCTATCATAACCCAAAAAAGTTGAGTTTTATTCGAATGAGACTCACCTCATTGTTACTCTTAATAATTATCATTATTTTAATGATATTAGCTGTAAGTTTAATTGTTTTTAGTGGAGTACTCGTATCTTATCTCATTTCGCATGGAATTTTATCCAGCGGTTTTTCCGTTGTACTACTAAATATAGGTAATGTTATCATATTGCTTCTTATTTTTTTACTTGGAATATCTTCCATTTATTATTTTGGAAGTTTAGAATATAAAAAATTTAAATTTATCTCAGCAGGCTCAACATTATCAGCTATTTTAACCATTATTTTATCATTTGGATTTGCCTTTTATGTAAATAATTTTTCTACCTATAATAAGGTTTATGGATCAATTGGAACATTAATTGTTATAATGTTGTGGTTATATTTTAATTCGTTAGTTTTGTTAATAGGATATGAATTAAATGCGAGTATTAAACATGCAAAAGACGTTCAATTAAATAAAAAATCTAACTAAATAAATTATGAAAAAATTACTATTAATTATCACTGTTATTTCTGCATTTTCTGTTTCTGCACAAAAGAAACTTGCTGGAATTGAAATTCCTGTAAAAGTTAATTTTAATGAAACCAACCTTGAACTTAATGGTGCAGGTATCCGTTCAAAGTATTTTATGGACATGTATGTTGGCGGCTTATATCTATCTACCCCAAACAACAACGGTATTGTTATTATGAATGAAGATAAAATTATGGCCATAAAACTCCATATTATTAATTCCTTAATTACTACTAAAAGAATGATTGAAGCTGTTGATGAAGGATTTAAAAAATCTACCAAAGGAAAACAAGCTGAACTTAAAGCTGAAATTGACAAATTCAAAGCTGTTTTTAGCCCAGAAATTAAAGAAAACGATGTGTATGATTTTGTTTACATTCCAGCCAAAGGAACTGTAATATATAAAAATAACAAACCTTCCATAACCATCAAAGGTATTGAATTTAAAAAGGCATTGTTTGGTATTTGGTTGTGTAGCGAACCAG
This sequence comes from Vicingus sp., assembly GCA_036171675.1. Lineage (GTDB taxonomy): Bacteria > Bacteroidota > Bacteroidia > Flavobacteriales_E > Vicingaceae > Vicingus. The sequence continues at coordinate 6,049 of JAVHRO010000003.1, forward strand.
CAGATAGTGGTTTAAAAGCGGCCATGTTAGGAAAATAAAAAAATAATTGAAGCAAAAAAGAGGTGATAAATCAATTTTATCACCTCTTTTTTATTTCACCTGAGCCAGCATGTTGACTTATTGTAACAATTGGATTTCCATAATAATAAACATTACCAATAGCATATAATTCAACCAACAAGGTCTTCGTAGCTTTCAAAATTACATCACCAGTTCCAGATGTATTTACTTGAGCATCATCCGAATTAAAGTTTTCGAAATGAAACCAACCATTTCCGTTGGTATACAAATAGGTATATTTTGAACCTCCTGTAAAAGTAAAATCGGCAGGACCAGTATGTTGTAATATTTTTAAATAATCAGTAAAAATGGCAAGCTGAACACTCCCTGTAGCTTTAAAAGCTTCGATAGTAAATTCAGGAAATAGCAATGTATTGGAACTTGTTATATTACCTTGACCTTTTATCGAAATTTTTTTAATATTCTTAATGTATAAATATATATTAATAGGCTTATCATAACTTCTTAAAAAACTGCATTTGTTATCACTTTTTATAACCAGTTGATTATTTACAACCTCAGTCGTGATTAATGGTAATAGATTAGCTCCTGCTTCGACGTTTAATGCAAAAACAGTATCTTGTCGAATGATTAAGTTTATTTTATCGTTTAATTCAATATTCTCAAAATGTTCATCAACTATTCTAGCTTCTTTCACAACTGTTCCACTCGATTTTACACAGGTATTTTCTTTGTCACACGAACTCAAAATAAAAGTCAACAGCAAAAGGCTTAATAACCAAAATGATATGTTATTTATTGTTTTCAATATTTAAAGAATTAATAAAATTTATAACCTATTCCGTACTCAATAAAATCAGCAACGAAAAAATGCGTTTTCAAACTTAAATTAAAAAATAATTTACCTGAAAAACGGTATCTAGTTCCAATACGAGTATAAACCGCTTTGTCTTGTAAATAGCTTCTATAAACATATCCTCCTGTCTGAAATAGCATTGAAATTTTACCTAAATCAAGGGAATAAATACCACTTAATCCAACATTAATATTTCCTTTCTTACCTAAATCTTCATTTTGCAATCGGACAATTAAAGGTTCTAACGAACTGTTATAAAAAAAATCGGCACCTACCCCAAATGAGCTTTTGTTACTTACTACTTTTATTGCATTGTACGAAACATTGTAAACCATATATTTATTACCTCCAATAGGGTCTATTTCTTTAAACCCAGTAGTTGCGACAACCATTTGCGACAAGTTTCTATCCCTTTTTTCATCACTTTTTTCATTTAGTGTGGTATTACCAAAATTATAATTCAGCCCAACATTCATAGCAAAAATGTTAATTCCTAGGTTGGGTCTTTTTATTGAACCATTAGAAAAATGAGTTAGTGATAGTCCAACAGAGGTATTTAGATTCTTGGATACTGGAATACTCCAATTGTTATCGAAAAAAATCAACGCATTTAGATGCGTTCCAATAACAAGGTTTTTATAATTGGTAACTCTATCGAATGGTTTTTCGATATAACCAACACCATAACCAAATTTAATATTCCATTTTATTTTCCAATGGTTTAACGGAAATTCAACAAAAGGAAATAATCCATAAATATTTCCCAAACTCTCGTCATTACCTGAATTAATAACTACCGAAGAAATTCCAATTTTAGGATAGTTATAAAATTGTTCCCATTGATTTTTACCTGTTGTTTGCTTAAAGAAACTAAACTCAGTCATTTGAGTATGACCTTTAACAATTTCATTAACCAACACATTGTGAGGAGAAATAAAACCGTAATGATAGTTTAATTGAATGCCAAAATCATTATCCTTTTCCTGAGCAACAAGTGTTGTAAAAAAAAGAAAAAGCCCAAATAATAACCGATATTTTACGTGTAATTTTATCACCCAACAAATATTCTAATAATAAACCAAATATGATAAAAGAAGCCGAAGCTTTTGTTCGATTACTCACCATAATGAACGAATTACGTGAAAAATGTCCATGGGATAAAAAACAAACCATGCAAAGTTTACGTCATTTAACCATCGAAGAAACCTATGAATTAACTGATGCAATTTTTGATAACAACCTTGATGAAATCAAAAAAGAATTGGGAGATCTTATGCTTCATCTTGTATTTTATGCAAAAATAGGTTCAGAAACCAATAGCTTTGATATAACAGATGTATTGAATGGAATTTGTGAGAAACTCATTCATCGACATCCTCATATTTATGGTGATGTTACTGTAAATAATGAGGATGAAGTAAAAGCAAATTGGGAAAAACTAAAATTAAAAGAAGGTAACAAATCAGTGTTAGAAGGCGTTCCTAAATCGTTGCCTGCATTAATAAAAGCCATACGAATTCAAGACAAAGCCAGAGGAGTTGGTTTTGATTGGGATAATTCTGAACAAGTTTGGGAAAAAGTTAACGAAGAAATTGCTGAATTAAAAGAGGAAGTTGATAACAAAACCAACAAAATTGAAGATGAATTTGGAGATGTACTGTTTTCATTAATCAACTATGCCCGTTTTCTTGAAATAAATCCAGAAGATGCATTAGAAAAAACAAACAAGAAATTCATCAACCGATTTAAATACTTAGAAACAGAATCGGCAAAAGATGGTAAAAAAATGGGAGAAATGACCTTACAAGAAATGGATGTATATTGGAATAGAGCAAAAACTTTGTAATTTTTTTTCAATTAACCATCCAAAAATGAAAAGTTAAGTTTCTTTTCAAATTAATTAGTTCATGTTTTTATCTTAAATTTGTACCCTAAATAAATTGTTACAATGATGGTTAAAGCTATAAATTACGGTGTTATTACTGGAAACCAGGTTCAAGAAATTTTCAAACTTGCAAAAGAAAAACATTTTGCACTTCCAGCAGTTAATGTTACAGGTTCAAGTACCATAAATACGGTATTAGAAACCGCTAAAGAAATGAACGCTCCAGTAATTATTCAATTTTCAAACGGTGGAGCTCATTTTAATGCAGGAAAAGGTTTAAGCAACGAAAATGAAAAAGCCGCTATTGCTGGTGCAATTGCTGGTGCTAAACATATACATGAATTGGCAAAAGTGTATCAAGTTCCCGTAATACTTCATACTGACCATTGTGCGAAAAAATTGTTACCATGGATAGATGGTTTGTTAGAAGCAGGTGAAAAATTTTATGCTGAAAATGGAGTACCATTATACAGTTCGCATATGTTGGATTTATCAGAAGAACCTCTTAAAGAAAACATCGAAATCTGTAAAAAATACCTAACGCGTATGTCTAAAATAGGTATGACCTTAGAAATTGAATTAGGAATAACCGGTGGTGAAGAGGATGGTGTTGATAACAGTAATGTGAATAACAACAAACTCTACACTCAACCTGAAGAAGTTGCTTTCGCCTACGAAGAATTAAGTATAATTAGTCACCGATTTACCATTGCCGCAGCATTTGGAAATGTTCATGGAGTGTATAAACCTGGCAACGTAAATTTAACTCCAAAAATATTAAAAAACTCCCAAGACTATATTCAAGAAAAATACAAAACCGAACATAACCCAGTTAATTTTGTTTTTCATGGCGGCTCGGGCTCTTCACATGAAGAAATTAGAGAAGCTATTTCATATGGAGTAATAAAAATGAACATCGATACCGACCTACAATTTGCATTAACCGAAGGTGTTAGAGATTATATATTAGCTAAATCTGCATATTTACTAACTCAAGTAGGAAACCCAGAGGGAAGCGATAAACCAAACAAAAAATATTACGATCCAAGAGTTTGGATGAGGGAAGGTGAAAAAACATTTAAAGCACGATTAAAAAAAGCTTTCGAAGACCTAAACAATGTAAATACATTGTAAAAAATCATTCATTCGAACTTAAAGTCATTATCGAAATAAAGAAAAAGCATGAAATGGTTTAAAAGAAAATCACAAGGAGTTAGCACTCCAACTATTGAAAAAAAGGAAACACCTGAAGGTTTATGGTACAAATGCCCATCTTGTAATCTTGTAATTTCTACTGAAAGCCACGTTTCATCATTATATACCTGTCCTAAATGTGATTATCATGATAAAATAGGATCAAAAGAATATTTTGAGATAATTTTCGACAACAATAAATTTAAAGAACTAGATGCTAAATTGAGTGCCAGCAATCCACTTAATTTTGAAGACACCAAAAAATACTCCGATAGAATTATTGCCACTCAAAAGAAAACTAACTTAAAAGATGCGGTTAGAACTGCTGTTGGAAGAGTAGATAATCAAAGTTTAGTTGTTGCCTGTATGGATTTTAATTTTATTGGCGGCTCAATGGGCTCCGTAGTTGGTGAAAAAATTGCTAGAGCCATTGATTATTCCATAAAATACAAAATTCCTTTTTTAATGATTTCTAAATCTGGTGGAGCAAGAATGATGGAGGCGGCATTTTCATTAATGCAAATGGCTAAGACTGCTGCCAAATTATCACTTTTATCAAAAGCAAAAATTCCTTATATATCCTTATTAACCGATCCTACTACAGGTGGTGTAACTGCATCATTTGCTATGCTTGGCGATTTAAACATTGCCGAACCTAATGCTCTTATTGGATTCGCAGGGCCTAGAGTTGTTAAAGAAACTATTGGAAAAGAATTGCCTGAAGGTTTTCAAACTTCAGAATTTGTGCTTGAACATGGTTTTTTAGATTTAATTGTGGACAGAAAAGATTTAAAAGTTAAACTCTCACAATTGTTGAGTATGTTTAATAATTAACCATCGTTCCACTCTTGATAGAATTGCTTTAAAAAATCCTCTAAAAAGTCATGTCGTTGGGTTGCTATTTGTTTAGCAGTAGTCGTGTTCATTTTATCTTTTAACAACAACAACTTTTCGTAAAAATGATTGAGTGTTGGAGCCTTACTGTTCTGATATTCTTGCACTGTTTGAATTAACTGTGGTTTTATTGCTGGATTGTACAATTCCCTATGCTTGCTTCCACCATAAGCGAATGCTCTAGCAATACCAATTGCTCCAAGCGCATCTATTCTATCGGCATCTTGAACAATTTTTGATTCAAATGATTGGTTAATTGCACAATTATTTCCTCCTTTGAAAGAAATATTTTTAATATCTTCCATAATCTCCATAATTTCATGTTCATCGAAATTGATGGATTTTAACAAATTGCTAATCTTTTCTAGGCCAACTTTTTCGTCACCATTGTTTAACTTATAGTCAGCAACATCATGAAGTAGAGCAATAATTTCAACTTTTACCACATCAGCATTTTCTGCAAGAGCAATTTTCTTTGCCATTTTTACAACTCGCTGAATATGAAACCAATCATGTCCAGTAGTTTCTCCTTCGTGGAACGATTTAACAACGTTGTTTATAAGGGCTAATTGTTTAGTTTTAATCATCTTTACGTTTATAAGTTGAACGGCGAAACAAATCAGTAAAGTGGTCGAATTCTCTTCTATAAAACAAACCAACACCTTGGGTATAGTTGCTACTTCTACGTTGTAAAGAAAATTGATTGGATTGATTAAACGCTTTTACTCTTAATTTACCATCTTCAGTAATTTTATATTCAATAGAGAAATCGCCCACCAAATTGTTTGTATTTTGATTGGTGGTATTCAAGCCCTTATTATCTGAAACACCTAAATTACCATCAAGCACCACCCTATCGTTAAACAACTGTGTAGATAACGCCAACTCTACTTCTTGGCTAGAAATTTCATCACCAGGTCGATAGTTTAATCCGATATCAAAATCAGTACTGATTTGTGATAACCAGTTGCTTAATTGATTTGACAACATTTCGCTAGAGGTGGTTGTTCCAACATTTGAGTAATTAGCAGTTCCGCCTCCATTTGGTGGAATAAATTGATTCAGCACTAACAATGAAAAAACTTGCTTATTAAGTTCCTGAATATTTTCTTGCTGATCGCTCACGTAAAGAATACTTTTAACCTTGTTTTTAGTGGTTTCATCAGCCGTAGGTAAATCAATATCAAAAGAAATATCTGGTGAAAGCATCGTATTGGTGATATTCAATTTCAAATTTATTGGGGTTCTTTTTTTGTATAATTCTGCACTAGCACTATCTTCAGTAGTTGCAATAAGCTCATACAACCTAGCTCTTAAACGATACACAGCCGTTAAATCCAATTGTGCTTCTAATGGATTTCCATTCCACGAAATTTTACCCCCTTCTTCCAAATTAAATTTTTTGTTGATGATGTTCTGTAAGGTAAACAAGTAATCTCCATCTTTTACAATATAGTCGCCATACATTTTAAATTCACCTTGTGGACTAATGTTTATATCTAAATCGCCACTACCTCTAGCCCTAATAACATCACCAATTTTATCGTCAAAAATCAATCTAATTTCAGCATCAGGAGTAGCATGCAAATTAAAGTTCATCTCAATATTAGACAAATCAACTTTTTCATCTTTTATTTCATCTGTAATTCCTGTGGAGACAAATTCAATGAAATCATTTTCTGCAATTTCATCAGCAGTATTTAATGGAATATTTATCACTGTTTCTTTTTCTGAGGTAACATCAAGTTCAACATTTAACTTATTTTTATATAATCCAACATTCACTAAACCAGAAACAAATGCCTTACCATAAAACAAATCATTATCCTTAATTGTAGTATTTAATGCTAAAAAGTTTTTGGTATTAAACCCTAAATCCATACTTACGTTTTTAAAATAATCGTGAAAAACAGTAGCATTTCCAGTAGCTTTATTTCCACGTTCATCAAAGAATACAATGTTATCAAAACTTATCATGTCGGGTTTAATATCAATTTTACAGGACGGAGTGGAGAAACTGGCATTTAAATAATTAACTAAAAAACTAGTTTTTTGTAGTGTAATGTATCCTTTAAAGTCTGGTTTTTGAATAGTGCCTTTTAAGTCAATATCAGCCGAGACAACACCTTTTAAGTTTGAGATGTATTCATTGGTGTAGTTACTCACCATTTGTAAGTCAGTACGTTGTAGTTTAACATTTAAATCCAGACTTTCTTTTTCTTTAAATGGATAATAATCTCCAATAAAAGTAATGGTTGGCATATGTCCTTTAAAGAATTGTCCATCAACAAAAAGTCGTTTTTCGGAAGGATTCCATGTCGATTTTATATTTCCATTTCCAAGTTGAGTCTGGTTAATAAAGAGTTTTTCAAATTCTAAATTCGATGTAAAAATAAATTCGTTGTTTTCCTTTTTTATTGAGGCGATTCCATTAATTGTACCCTGAAGTTGAAGTAATTTATTTGGAATAATTTTTTGGATGTTATAAAGATTAAAATTGGTAAGTGCTACATCAATTTGATCGTTTGGTTTACCCGATATTTTTCCATCAATAAGGATGTTCTGATTTTGAGCATTAAAACCAAGGCTTCTCACAGCTATTTCAGTGGTATCGGTTTTCTTAAATTCAATATAATTATTTTCATTTACCGTCCATAAGGTATCCGAAACGTAAAGAAAAGAATTGCTCAAATGAGAGGTAAAATTTGTGGGTGACTTGAAAACTGTTATCAAATTTAAATCTGCTTTAGTTAATGCGATAGAATCAACATTTTTCCAATCAATATTTGTTAATATGGTATCATTGAAAACTATGGAAGATGCTTTAAAATTATCAACATATAAACTATCGCTTTGAATAATTTTATCCACATCTACATCGAATAAAATTTGTTTATCGTTAGTCCGCCCATCAACTTTAGTATTGTGCAAGGTAATTCCGTTGGTAATAATTACTGGAAAATTAGCTTTTACTGAGAGTGATTGAGTTTCTGAATGATAAAACCCATCAAGAGTCGAATTTTTTGATAATGTAATACCATTCAAAAACAACTTTGATAACAAGTCTGTATTATAAAGTGTAACATTAAAATTAAAATCATTTTTAAATATTACTTCCTTTACATTGTTATTGTTACTTTTAAATGATGGTAAATATTTGATGAAATTGTTGGTACTGGCATTAATTAAGTCATAAAAGTGATAATCACCTTCAAGTCGAGCTGACATAATATCCGAATCAATGGTAAGTTTTTTATTGGTAGAATTCGTTTCTGATGTTATTAAAAAATTATTCACCCTAATATCATCAATCGTATCTTTTAATCTAAGATCAAGTACTTGAACTGTTCCCAATAAATTATCGATATGATTTCCAATTAAATTTACCTTTAATTTCATCGAAAAATTTGTATTGAGGTGGTTATCATCAATCAATTTTAGTTCTGCTAATCGTGCTTTATTAATGGTCGATTCAAAGTTCATTTTTGGCAATTGTCCTGAAAAATCAACCAAACCATTAAAATCAAAATCTATATTTTCATCATTTACGTTTAATAATCCTTTAAAAATATATTCAGAAAACAACCCTTCAACTTGTACATTGTGATAGTCGTATTTTTTAAATACCACTTGACTAATATTTCCTTTTAATTTGGCCTCCAAATCTTTTAGTTCAAATCCTTTTCCGTCCACATCAACATCCATAGAAATATCTCCAAATTGATTTTCTAAATCGAAAAATTTACCAAGTTGAAATTGGTATGTTTTTAAGTTTCCTTTATAAGTGGTTTGGTTGTTTTGCATTTTCATGGCAAGGTCGGTTGATATGCTGCCTAACGAAGTATAAAAATTACCATAGGCCACAAAATCGTGGTAAAAACCAGTATAAGTACCTTTAAACCTAATTTCACCTAATTGACTAAAATTGCTAGGTAGTTCGATATGTTTTTTTTCTGAAAAAGGGTAAAGTGGTAATTGTTCTAATTTTGATTTAGAGGTAATCAGCTCATCAGCTTTAATATGCATAAACATGTTTTCGGCATCTGGTATTCCGGTAATATTGACACTGCCTTTAAAATGAGTTCCATCGTCTAACGTTAACACCACTTTTCTAGCTCTCAAATTGCTTATTTTTCCCCTTACCTCACCTTCAAAATCAACATATTTTTTAACCGCTTCAAGTGAGGTAGAAAAAAAACTTAAATCTTTAAAACTAACTTTTGTTGAAGCAAAATATGACGTGATGGTAACTTTATTAATAAAATCAGTCATATCAGCATACTCCTTAGTTAAAAATGTGATATTTCCATTTATTTCGGAATTTGGTGTTACCATTTTTAGGTTTTGAGCAATTATTCCAGTTGGAGTAATATTAAATTCGGTAGTTAAACTATTTACTACGAATCCACTTTTATCATTAAAATCAAGTTGATTAATAGTGCAAGCCAATCCATTTTTTAAAAATTCAATTTTTGAAAGATCCATGTTAAAGTTAGAAAGCACAATATGGTCATAATCAATACCATGGGTAGTTTTGAAATCGTCGTTATTATAGCCCATTTTACAATTGTTAAAATGAGTATTATTTAATTTAAAAATCCAGTTGCTAGAGGTCGTGTCTGTTGAAGCAAAATAATCAGCAATAAACTGAAAATTTAATACCGTATCTTGTGTATATTTTTTGACATTAAAATAGGCATTTGAAACACCAACTTCATCGAGAATTATTTTTTTATCCGTCAACGAAAATTTTTCTATTTTAACATTTAATTCGTCAATATAAACCAACGTATCATGATGCAAATCTTCAACATACAATTGATTTAAGGTGACACCAGTAAAAAAATCAATGCTTATATTTTTGACAGAAATGTTGGTCTTTAAGTTGGATGAAAGTTTTTCTAAATAATTTTGAATAAGATAGGTTTGAAATCGATAACTTTTGGTTGTTGCAATGCCAAACACCAAAAGAAGCAATAGAATTGCTAAAAGTAAGTACCTTATTATTCTTCTTTTTTTAATAGCTTTGTGGTATATATAACTAACAAAAGTACGTTTAATGCAGCAATCATCAACAATTATTTTAGGAATTGAATCTTCATGCGATGACACTGCTGCGGCCATTATTTGTGACGGCAAAATTCTTGCCAATGTAATCGCTGGACAAGACGTTCATAAGGCCTTTGGAGGTGTTGTTCCAGAGCTAGCATCTAGAGCTCACCAACAAAATATAGTTCCTGTGGTAGATATTGCATTAAAAAAAGCAGGTATCAACAAAAATCAAATTAGTGCTATTGCCTATACAAACGGACCTGGTTTACTAGGCTCTTTGTTGGTTGGTAGTTCATTTGCAAAATCATTTTCATTGGCAATAAGTGTTCCTTTGATAGAAGTTAACCACATGCAAGGGCATATTTTAGCGCACTTTATTGAAGAATCTGCTGAAACTAGCCATAAACCCACCTTTCCGTTTATTTGTTTAACGGTAAGTGGCGGACATACTCAATTGGTAAAAGTCTCCAATTATTTTGAAATGAAAGTAATTGGCGAAACCATTGACGACGCTGCTGGTGAAGCTTTTGATAAAGTTGCAAAAATGTTGAACATACCATATCCTGGTGGTCCATTAGTTGATAAGTGTGCAAAACTTGGCAACCCAAATCGTTTTTCTTTTACTCACCCCAAAGTAGATGGTTTAAATTTTAGTTTTAGTGGTTTAAAAACTTCCGTGTTGTACTTTTTACAAAAAGAACAAAAAATAAATCCAAATTTTATTGAGGATAACCTCAACGATATTTGTGCTTCCGTACAAAAAACCATCGTTGACATTTTGCTCATCAACGTAAAAAAAGCTCTTAAACAAGAGAACCTTAATCAAATAGCCATTGCTGGAGGGGTCTCTGCAAATTCTGAATTAAGGCAACGGTTGCTTGAATTGGAAAATGAAAATTATCAAGTATTTATCCCAAAATTTGAATACTGTACCGATAATGCTGGCATGATAGCCATTGCTGGATATTACAAATTTTTAAAAGGTGAATTTTCTAATCAACAAACTATTCCGAACGCTCGGATGAAACTTTAAAAAGTTAATTACAATTTAATTTTCTTGGTAATTACCTTATCGCCATTAAATGCTTTGATTAAATAAATTCCTTCGCTTAATCCTTTAGTAGGTATCGAATAGGTGGTATTAATGTCGTTGATATTTTGAGAAACTGAACGTACCATTTTCCCAGTCATGTCGAAAAGTTCAAAATTTACCATACAATTGGCACCACAGTTTATTGTGATGTTTATTGCTCCAGTTTCTATCGAGCCAAAGGTATTTATAATTTGAAAACCTTCTTTATTTTCAATTTTTACTGTAGCCAAGTTGCTGTAAGAATAATTACCATCAAAATCGGTTTGTTTTAATCGATAATACGACACTCCAGTTATGGGTGATTGATCAACATCTCTATAATAAAGCGTTGTTGAACTATTTCCTGCTCCGCTTTTGGTTAAAATTGGTTCAAAATTTATAGCGTCAGCAGAGCGTTCGACAGTAAAATAATCATTGTTAATTTCAGAAGTAGTTATCCAATTTAAATTCACTTTATCTACATTAAGCGAAGCATTAAAACTCAACAATTTAATTGGTAAAGAAAATATTGGAGCTATACAACCACCTGTTGATCCGTATGTAGGAACTCCAGCAGGTGTGAATTCAACAGAACCACCATCGCCATTATAAACATTGTAAGCATTGTAAGTAACTACGTCCGAACCATAACCCGTAAAAGTTATGGTAAGCGTTCTGTTTGTAGGATTAGTTCCACTACTGTTAACAAAATGACCAGCAGTATTACCAGAACATTGAAATATTGCATAAAGGTTATAATTAAGATTACTAAAATCATACAACCCTGCAGCAAATGAAGTACTGGTAAAAAACATAACTTGTGCATTTGCAGGCAACACTCCTCCTGTAGGTTCAATTAACATTCCTCCCGCAGTAATGGTAGCATTAATTGCCGCAATCGTAGCTGCGGTAGACGAATTTTGACAGATTCCTCTCCAAGTATTAGCAGTATTTGGCCATGCAACAGTAATGTTTGATGTGTTTAATGGTGAACCTCCAACTTGAAAACGAACCATTTCGTTTCCTCCTTCTGGATTTCCACAAGCATCAATCAAAATACTTTGAATTTCAAAAGCTTGGCAAGGACCTCCACCAAGGTTAATTGTAAAAGATGAAGATGAGCTTCCAACAATAGATGGTGAATTACTTATTATTCGAATTAAATATCCAGAACCTGTTGGTACTCCTGCTGGGATAGTAAAATTAATAGAACCTGAATTCGCATTACTTACTAAACTACCAATATTAGTTGGTGAACTAAAACTTCCTGCGGCATCAGATAGTTGAACAGTATAGGTATTACCTGAATATGTAGCTGTTGAAGTAAATGATACTGAGCCTGATGCTGGTGTGGCACAATTTACAGCAAATGGAGCACCTGTAACTGCACCTGGAGTTATGGTGCAAGGAGCACTATTGGTAATAGTAAAAGCACCTGAGCTAACACTAGTATATGCTGGGTTTGAGCTTAGTATCCTAATCAAATAACCAGCTCCTGTGGTTAAGGTAGATGGAATGTTAATATTTATACTACCCGTATTTGCATCACTAACCAAAGTGCCAATTGTTGTTGGAGATGCAAAACTACCTGATGAATTAGAAAGTTGAGCCGTAAATGTATTACCCGAAAAAGTACATGTAGAAGAATACGCCACTGAACCAGAAGTTCCAGAAGCACAATTGATTGTATAAGGAGCTCCAGTGATGGCTCCAGCACTGAACGTACAAGGCGATGTTCCTGTAATAAATAATTCCCAACTAATAACTCCACCAATATCTGCTCCAGCATCGTCACAAATTTTTAAAGTCCAGTTACCTAATGAATTTTCTCCATTAAATGTTGATAACAAACCTGTTAATGCACCTTCAGGTTTTCCGTTAACATCGTAAACTCCATCAATTACATGATTAGATACAATGGAAAATTGATTTGCTGATGCTTGATCATCTATTATTCCATCTAAATTGGCAGCACTTCCTCCAACACTTGCAATTAACAAAACTGTTGTTCCACTTGGTGAAACTAAAGAAACATTTAAATCGCCTCTAAATGTATGTGAAATTTTTACTCCTACATTAACATCGGTAATAATATAGTCAGTTGGATAATTAATAATTGACGTAGCGTAAGTTGATGTTGCACAACCATTATCAGGAATACCAACGTATGGATATATTTCAAAGGAAGCACTCCATGCTGTATCTAATCCGGGGCAAGAAGCGGTTAATACAACACCAGTTTCAGCAACAGTATGAATTATTGGGGTAATTGTTGCTAAACCCGATGTAAACGTTGCTGTAATCGGACTTACAGTAGCCGTTCCTGAAGAAGTTACTGAAACCGTTCCTGAAAAATTTATATCCTTATTACCACAGGCATCTGCAGCAGCAATAGTTACACTCGGCGTCATGGTTTCTGCAGTACCTGTATTAGTAGGTTGTTGAGAAAAAATCAATTGTGTTGCTACAACATCTATTGCATTAATACCTACCCCACCTGCTTGAGCGGCGATAAAAGCATCCTTACTAGATCCTGCTGTTGAGAAAGTTGTATTTGCCGATGTAACACTAAAACCAAAACGGTCAGCATCAAAATTAGCTGCACCAATGCCACAATTAAGAGATAATCGTAGCGATAATATTTTAGTTGAATTATCAGCGACAGTTACATTTAAACCAGTAAATTGAATTTGGGTTGAAGTTACAGTAGCAATTCCTATGTTTGTTGCACCATCAAAAAGTTCAATGGTCTTAATTGCTTGACTCCAATTTGTAACAGTATTGCTTACTTGGGCTATTGTAAATGCAGTTAATATTGTTGGTAAGTTATCAGCGTCAGGCGAGGATGCTCCTCCATCTCTTACTGTAATTTGCCATACTTGAACTCCTGTAGAAGAAGTTAAAGGAGAAACCGAATTTTCGGTAGATGGAATAGATACTGCGGTACCTCCCGCAGAAATTATATCTGAAGTAGCCGACTTAGAAGTTGTTGTGTTTTTTGATAAAGAATTACCACTTGTACCACAAGCATTAGAAGCCCTAACACGATAATAGTAGGTAACATTAGAAGACAACCCTGTAACACTATAAGTAGTTACGTTACCAACATTAAGATTATTATATCCTGAGACAAAAGCGGTAAATCCTGCATCGGTACACACATCTAGGTAATAAGTTGTAGCTGTTGCAGAAGCAGCCCAGTTTGCAGAAAATGAGGTTGGAGTAATAAGTGAGGCTGCAGATGAAACCGGTGCAGAAGGTACATTAATTATTGTTATTGCAGCAGATGCCACATTACCGGTACTCCAACAAGAACCATTATAATTACGAACATAATAAGTTCCACTTGAACTTACCGTTAAATCAGCAGTTGTAGGATTGGCAGTACTTGTTCCACCAGCAGTGGTTTGCCAATAAAAGTTTGCTGCGGATGCACTGTAATTTAATGTAGTACTCACACATGAAGGGTCCGAGGCTGGTGTAATGCTACCTATAGGATTAGCTGGTGCAGCGTTTACTGTAATTGCTCCAGAAACATTACTTGTGGCAGTAGTACAAGGAGAAGTACCAGTAACCACACAATAATAATAAGTGGTTCCAACCAAGGTATTTGATGGAGTATAACTTGCCGATGTTGCCCCACCAATAGATGCTCCGCCGGAGTTAGATGAAGAACTATTAATGTACCATTGATAAGTTAGCCCCGTACCAGTTGCAGTTACTGATAAAGCAGACAAAGCACTTCCACTACATACTGTTGGCGTAGCAATTGATGGATGTACTGTTATTGCAGGTGGTGTGTTGATTGTTATTGCACCAGAATTAACTGTTCCTGTACTCCAACATGAAGAACCATCATAAGCTCGAACATAATACGTACCACTGGAACTAACTGTTAATGCACTAGTTGTTGGATTGGCTGTACTTGTACCACCAGCAGTTGTTTGCCAATATAAATTTGCATTTGGGGCACTGTATGTTAATGTTGTACTGGTACATGCTGGATTGGCTGTTGGTGTAATTGTACCGGATGGGTCTGCTGGAGGTGTACATGTAGGAATTGTAATTGATACATCATCCCATGTCATATTTGAAGTACCTTTTGTAAAGGACCATCTAACATATCTTGATGCAGACAGTAACGAATATGGGCCTCTTGCGGTACATGTAGTTGGTAAACCCGCTGTACCTGTTAAGCTAACAACAGTTGTATAAGAAGCCCCATCTGGTGACTCTTCAACTAATAAAACAGAAGTTGAAGCTGCAGAGTTTGATTTTACAGTAAACGAAAGTTGATTTGGAGCAGAATTAAAGAAAACACTTACTGTTTGAGCAGACGCATCAAATTTTCCTCCATCGCTACCACTGCAAGCAAAAGTAGTATTATAGGGTGTTCCAGCTGCATCAGTCCAACCAGTTGGAGCAGTACCCCATGCTGTTCTTGTCACAGGCAATGTTGCTTGCCCCCAACCATTATTTTGCAAAAGAAAAACAAAAGCTGAAAGAACAAGAGCCTTTTGTAGGTGTTTTATGGATGCTAAAAACTTCATCGTAAAATTGTTTTAAAAATTTATACGAAGTCGGCTTCTTAATGTTGTACCACAACATTCTTCAAGGTTTATCAACTTCAAAAAACAATAGTTTTTGTCATTATTTTTTTTAATGTTAAATACTTTTATGTCTATTTCCAGCGGTTTCAGAATCTTGTAATTTACTTACAAGTCGTGTAGGGTGTTCACTGGCAAACATATTTTATGTTATCAACTCTAATTTCAATTTTAGTAAAATTGAAATTATGAGCCTTTCTTAAAATTCAAAAATACACAAATAACTAAAACAAAATAGTTATGCATATATTATCTAATTGTAAAACAACAGACGTAAAGTTAACGAAAAAGGATGCTTCTAATTTATAAAGAAAAGACTAGTTTTCAACAACTTATTAAAAAATGGTATTACTTAACAGGCAATACTTTTGCAGCAACTTCACCAAAACCAATTCGAACTCCATTTTTCTCTGCAAAACCACGCATAATTACGGTATCATAATCGGCAATAAATTTGCGTTCAGTGCCATCTAACATTTTTACTGGTTTTGTCCCTTTCCAGGTGGTTTCTAACATCGAACCATATTGGCCTTCGTTTGGTCCACTAATGGTTCCTGAGCCCATGCAATCACCCACTCTAATATCACAACCGTTTATGGTATGATGAGCCAATTGTTGGTTCATGTTCCAGTACATGTACTTGTAGTTCGATTTACCCACAGAAACTTCTTGGCTTCCTTCTGGTTTTATCAATACCTCCAAATTAATATCAATGTGTTTATTGCCAGTGTATTCTAAATAAGGAAATACTTTAGGATTTTGAATTGGTCCAGCCACTCTAAAAGGTTCTAATGCATCTAGCGTTACTATCCAACAAGACAAGTGAGATGCGAAATTTTTTCCTAAAAATGGTCCAAGTGGAACATATTCCCATGCCTGAATATCTCTTGCACTCCAATCGTTAAACAAGGCCATACCAAAAATATAGTCATCCGCTTCTGCTGTTGTAATTGAATCTCCAAGAGGTTTTCCTTGATAGGTAAAAAAAGCAGTTTCTAACTCATAATCTAACAAATTGGATGGACCAAAAACTGGATTTTCTTCTGTCGGTGTTTTTTTCTGCCCTTTTGGTCGGTGAAAATCAACACCCGAAGGTAAGATAGAGCTTGCTCTCCCATGATAACCGACAGGAATGTGTTTCCAATTTGGAAGCAATGCATTGTTTGGGTCTCTAAACAAACAACCAACATTGTACGCGTGTTGCTCACTTGAATAAAAATCGGTGTAATCGCCAATGTTTATGGGTAATTTCATTTCTACGTCTTTTAAATCAACTAATGCAGAAAGTACTTTTGGATTGTTTTTCGCTTCTGTATTAGCATCTCTAAACCATAACGAAAGTTGACTTCTCAACTCACGCGTAGCTTGTTTACCCAACAACATAAAATCATTTAAATAGGATGACTTAAACAACGAAGCGTCGAAAGAAACCAATTGATTTAGAGCCAATTGATAAATATCAATAACCGTATCACCAATGCGAGTTACCACCACTACTCCATTTTTTGTTTTAGCCACTCCAAAAGGAATGTTCTGAATAGAAAAATCGGAATTTGCAGAAACTGGTATCCAGCTTTTTAAATTAGGGTTATTTGCTTCTATCATAAATTATTTGAGGTTTAAGGTTTTAGGTTTGTGGTTTTGATTTGAAGACTGTAGATTGAGAACTGAAGACTAAAATTATGCTATAACTTTGTTTTTAAAATTAAACAACGGGTAGTTGCCCATCATGTCATTCACTTCATCCTTAACTTCTAAAATAGTGTCTTCATTTTCTTTATTCACAATAACCTTATCCATCAATTCAACAATTTTAACAATGTCTTTTTCCTTTAATCCCCTTGTTGTAATTGCAGCTGTACCAACTCTAATTCCAGAAGTAACAAATGGCGATTTATCATCGAAAGGCACCATATTTTTATTAACGGTGATATCTGCTCTTACTAAAAGATTTTCAGCCTCTTTTCCAGTAATATTTTTTGAGCGCAAATCAATCAACATACAATGATTATCGGTTCCTCCAGAAATAACTCCATAACCTTTTTTGGTTAATTCTTCGGCCATCACTTTTGCATTTTTCATTAATTGTATACAATAATCCATGTATTCATCAGAAAGTGCTTCTTTAAACGCAACTGCTTTCCCTGCAATAACATGCTCTAAAGGTCCACCTTGTGTTCCTGGGAAAACAGCCCCATCAAAAACTGCCGACATCATTTTTGGCTCTCCTTTTGGAGTTTTTAATCCCCAAGGATTTTCAAAATCTTTACCCATCATAATCATTCCACCTCTTGGACCACGTAATGTTTTATGTGTAGTAGTGGTAACAACATGACAATGTGGAAGTGGATCGTTTAATAATCCTCTAGCGATTAAACCTGCAGGATGAGAGATATCAGCCATAAATAAAGCGCCTACTTTATCAGCTACTTCGCGCATTCGTTTATAATCCCAATCTCTGCTATATGCTGATGCACCAGCAATAATTAATTGTGGTTTTTCTTTAATTGCAGTTGCTTCAATAATATCGTAATCTACCCTACCTGTTTGTTGGTTTACACCGTAAAAACTGGTTTTGTATAATTTACCCGAAAAATTTACTGGTGAACCATGTGTTAAATGCCCTCCATGCGACAAATCAAAGCCCAAAATTTTATCACCAGGTTTCAACACCGCCAACATCACAGCTGCATTAGCTTGAGATCCTGAATGAGGCTGGACGTTAACCCATTCTGCATTAAACAATTCCTTAGCTCTATCAATTGCAATTTGCTCAATTAAATCAACCACTTCACAACCTCCATAATAACGTTTAAAAGGCAACCCTTCAGCGTATTTGTTGGTCAACACACTTCCCATTGCTTTTAACACGTTATCGCTCACATAATTTTCAGAAGCTATAAGTTCAACTCCTTCCTTTTGTCTATCGAATTCGTCCTGAATTAAATCGAAAATTTCTTGGTCTTTGTACATTTTTTTAAGTAAAATTTAAGTTTCAAAATTATGGATAAATCACTATTAATTAATTTTGAGATGCTCAAAATTGAAAGAATTTAAAAAAAAATAAAAAAAGCAAATCTGTAAGCCGGTTTCTGTTTTCCAATAAATTGGAACTTCTATCATTTATCTAGGAGCAGGTTTGCACCTACCCTCGTTCAATCTACCCTCCAAGATTGGGCGAGCAGCCCTATAGCCTTGGTTTATTTGATTTTTCAGCTCCAAAGGTTTTCCATGCTTATTACATTACTGTAACAACGGTGAGCTCTTACCTCGCCTTTTCACCCTTACCAATTCGAAAACTGGCGGTATATTCTCTGTGGCACTTTCTATTACCTGTACATTACATACAAATACCCTAGGTTTCCCTAGGTAGGATGCTCTTTGCTGTCCGGACTTTCCTCCCCTCGTATAAAACGAAAGGCGATAGAACGATTTGCTTTTTCTATTACAAAGTTAATTATTTTATGATTACTTCGGTTGCACCTTGTCCATACGCCAGGTAATCGGCATCTTTAATAATTATATTATCGTATTTGCCTAAAACATTTCTAAGCTCTGTTTTTAATATTCCTTGCCCAACACCATGAATAAAAACCAATTTTCGAAATTTTTGTTTAATAGCAGCATCTAAACAATTTTTTGCGTGTTGAAGTTGTGTATGAAGCCTCAATCGATCATCCAATCGTAGTGGAAATTCAACGAGTTGTTCTAAATGCAAATCAATTTCAATCACTTTTTCAAATTGAAATTTAGTATTAGTGATGTATCGAGTAAGTATATCGGAAGTAATATTCTTTGTTGAAGGTGATTTAATTCTATCTTTAATTGCAGATTTATCAATTCGATAGCCCACGGTATTGTCTATGTTAATCACCACGATTTCTGCCGGATGTACCTTATGGTCAAAACCATCGGTGGCTTCTACAAGCACAAATTCATTACTTAGAATTGATTTAACTGTTCCTTCTAAATTTTCATTAATAAACTTAACCTTGTTGCCAATTTTCAGAATCATAGACTGCAAAGTTAGCCTTTTTAACTAAACCTACCCGTTGTGCATTTAGAAGAATTTTTAATAAAAAAGGTGTCAGTTCGAGTTTT
>JAVHRO010000004.1:0-6328 GCA_036171675.1 Vicingus sp.
CTTGAAAAATTATTTGCCTAATAACTGAAATTCCCCACGATATGGAACTGGTCCCAGCTTTTTTACTCACAATCAGCTGTTTATATCATTTTTGTATAGTAGTTTACTCGAATTGACAAATTTTCTTACAAATGCACAACAGGGTATTATTTAATACAATCTTGAACAAAAGGGCGCGCAACATTTATTTTTGGGCTTAAATAAGGGATTCCAAGATTTAGTCCTCTTAAAATGAATAAACTTCCTAATAAAATTAAAAACACAGCAACCAACTTTTTTATGTTGTTTCTTAATGTTAAGCTAATTGAATTGGAAAGAAAATATATAGAAAACATTAATGGTAGGGTTCCTAAACCAAACCAAACCATAAATAAGGCGCCATTTATTAGATTGCCTGTTGCAATGGAACCTCCAATTGCAGCATAAACCAAACCACAAGGCAATAGTCCGTTTAACACGCCTACCATTAATTTAGAAGTGAATGTTGGTGATTGAATAATTTTACCAAGATTGGTTTTTAATGTGTGAATTGATTTTCCAAAATAGCCTGAAGGATTAAGGTTGTTGATGTATTTTTTTGGGATAAAAACAGAAAGAACGAACAATGAACCCATTACGATAGAAATGGTTTGCTGAGTGGTAGCTACCATAAGGCATTCTCCAAAAAAACCAAAAAACACACCAAGTAAGGCATAGGTAATTATTCTTCCTGCATTGTAGCTGAGCCCATTAATAATTCTTGAAAAAATGGAGCGATTTCCGAGGGGTAAGGCCAACGCAATTGGACCACACATTCCAACGCAGTGCAAACTTCCTACTAAACCAATGGTAAATGCCGTAATAAATTGATCCATTTAGGGTATAACAATAGAAAATTCGTGGTAATATTTCACTTTATTCGCCATCCAGTCTACTTTTACCATATACATTCCTTTATGAAATAGAGCCAAATCAAATTTTTGGATATTGTTAGTCACGTTAAGTGGTTTTGTAATATCGAATGCTTCATTTGATGGTTTGTAAAAGTAAATGGAACCTGCAATTGGACTAGTAATATCGGAAGGAAATTTAATTTCTAAAGAGCTGCTGTTGAACACATGAGTAACACTATCTTTGAGTTGTTTTGAATTTTCTTCTTGATCGAGAATATCTTTAAATTTTAATTCTTTTTCATAATAATTTTCGGTGACCAACTCATTATTTTGTTGGGTAGCATAATATACTAAGCCAAGTATAAACGCTACAAAAACACCAAAAAGTGAGAAAGCAAAAAAGCCCCAATTAATTTTCATAGGTTTTATTTTAAGTTAGTTGTTTAGTACAAAGTTAATGCTCGGGAGCGTTAAAAGAGGTATTTTCTTCTTCAATTAATTCACCGTGGTTAAAAATGCCAATTTTTAATATGGTATTTCTTTCTTTTAATTCGGGTGCAGGAATTTCGATAAAAAATGCGGCTTGACCGCTACCACCTTTTTCAATGGTTAACATTTCTTGACCAACAATTTTCAACCTTCCTTTGGCATTTAATAGTTTAAAAGTTAGTTCAAGTTTTTTGTTGGACTTGTTTACTACTTTAAAATTATAAAGGTTACTTATGGTTCCATCTTCATTTTGTTGATACATCACACCTGGAGTCCTTAATATAGAGGTTTCCACCCCACCTCTTAACTTGAATAAAAATCCTATTACAACTATCAATAGTATTAAAAAAACGGAATAGGCCTTTGATCTAAAGCTAAATTTAATTCTTTTACCATCTGCAATTGCATTTTCTGAGTCTATTCTAATTAAACCATGTTCGAAACCAACACTATCCATAACCGAATCACAGGCATCAATACAAGCCGTACAATTTATACATTCGAGCTGAGTTCCATTTTTAATGTCTATGCCTGTTGGGCAAACCTGAACACAAAGGTCGCAATCGATGCAATCGCCTAACCCTTTTTCTTTTCTGTTCTCCCCTTTTTTATACTTGGATCTTCCTTCACCTCTAATATAATCGTATGCTACAACAAGCGAGTTTCGGTCAAGCATGACTCCTTGAAGTCTTCCGTAAGGACAAACAATTAAACATACCTGTTCTCTAAACCATGCAAATACAAAAAAGAATATTAAACTAAAAATTAAGATGGCTATAAAACCTCCCAAATGTTCACTTACTGGAGATGTTTGAATTTCTATAAGCTTATCAGCTCCAATAATGTATGCTAAAAAGGTGTGCGTAATAGCTAAAGCAATTAAATAAAATAAAAAATATTTGAAAGTTCTTTTAAAAATTTTATGAGTATTCCATGATTGGGCTTTTAACCGTTGTTGTTCTTTATGATTTCCATCAATCCAATATTCAATTTTTCGATAGATCATTTCCATAAAAATAGTTTGCGGACATATCCATCCACAAAATATACGACCATAAATAGTGGTAAAAAGAGTAATAAAAATTATCATGGCAATCATGATTAATCCAAAAATATGAAAATCTTGAGGCCAAAAAACTTGCCCGAATAACACAAATTTTCGAGTAAGTACATTAAACATTAGAAAAGGTTCTCCATCTAATTTTATCCAAGGAATTACAAATAAAATGATAAGTAGAAAATAACTTAAAATAGTTCGGTAATTGGTAAATTTACCTTTAGGTTTTTTTGGAAATAACCATTTTCTTTTTCCTTCTTCATTTACCGTTGTTATTTTATCTCTAAAAGATTCATCGTGATGGTGTGTGCCTGTTTCCATGGTATTTAATAGTAAACAATAAATGCGCAAAGTTGAATACAATTATTCTACTTTACGCATTTAATTTAATTTTTTATTTTAGTAAGGAGTACCTTGAGGCTCTTTACCTCCAGCAATATTTTTTCCAGCAAATTCAGTTAAAATAAAACTTGCTACGTGTTGTCTCTGTTCCGGTTTTAATGTTGTTTCCCAGGGTATCATACCTTTTTCGGGCACACCATGAGTAATGGTTCTAAACAAATCTTTGATTTGATTTCCGTGTATCCAGTAGTTATCAGTAAAGTTTGGACCAATACCACCACCACCATTTGGACCATGACAAGGAACACAGTTTTTTTCAAAAACTGATTTACCATCTGCAATAGAAGCAGCGTCAGTTACTAGGGTAACATTATCTTCGTTAACTGCAGCACCATGCTCTTTTTCAAATTCTGCAACTTGTGCTTTTCCAGCAGCAAGCTCAGCAGCTAATTCATCTTTTTGAGAAAATTTTCCCATTCCAAAGAAAAATACGCTGTAGGTTAATGCGAAAATAATGGTTCCATAGAATAGATATTTCCACCAAGGAGGTAAAACGTTATCCAATTCTTGAATGCCGTCATAACTATGATCCATTAGGTTTTTATCTAATTCTTCGTTTTTTGTTGAATTTTCGTTTTTATTCTCCATGACATAAAGGTTTAGTTCAAATTATTTTCTTCCTCAAATGGAAGGTTTTCTACATGATTGATATAGCTTTTATTTGCTTTACTTACCCAAAACAATAGTCCTACAAAAAAAGTAAAGAAAATAATTAGGGATATTATCGGGAATATTTCTATTCCCGATATGGTATCCATGGTATGTTTAACAAGTTTTAGCATTTTTCTTATTTTGCTGATTTTTCGATATCAGTTCCTAATCGTTGTAAATAGGCAATTAATGCAACTATTTCTTTTTTAGGATCAGCGTCTTTAATACCTTGAGCTTTTAAATCGGCAGCAATGGTTTCTGCTTGTGCTTCTAAATTGGTTTTTCCATTTTTTATCTCTTCATCGGTATATGGAACACCCAATTTTTGCATAACAGCCATCTTTGCAGTAGTACTATTTATATCAATTTCTTTTACATGTAACCAAGGATAGTTCGGCATTATAGATCCAGGGGATACTGCTCTTGGATTTTTTAAATGGTCATAATGCCATTGGTTTGATTTATGTAATTTTTTAGAACCTTCTCTAGCTAAATCTGGTCCCGTACGTTTTGAGCCCCATTGGAATGGGTGGTCATATACAGATTCACCTGATTTAGAGTATTCGCCAAAACGCTCTGTTTCGTGCCTGAATGGTCGAATCATTTGAGAGTGACAGTTGTAACAACCTTCTTTAATGTAGATGTCTCGCCCTTGTAATTCAAGTGGAGTGTATGGCTTTACAGCTTCTATGGTTGGAACATTTGATTTAACTAGAAAAGTAGGGATCATTTCTACTGCTCCACCAATTAAAATTGCCACTAATGCAAAAATTAACAAACGAATTGGTTTTCTTTCAATAATTCTGTGCCAGTGTTCGTCTTTATGCTCAGCGTTATATTCTTTAGTTAAAGCAGGTGCTTCTGCTGGCTCGTTAGCAACAAAATTTCCTAATTTAATAGTTTTGATTAAGTTGAATACTAACATCAGTGCACCAGTAAAGTATAACACTCCACCAATACTTCTCATGGCATACATAGGAATAATTTGATTTACTGTCTCTAAAAAGTTTGGATAGGCTAAAAATCCATCTGGTGTAAATTCTTGCCACATTAAATATTGTGTAAATCCTGCCCAATACAATGGAATAGCATACAATAAAATACCTATGGTACCAATCCAAAAATGTGCATTCGCTAATTTTTCTGAATAAAGTTTAGTATTAAATATTTTTGGTATCAAGTAATATAACATACCAAAAGTTAAGAACCCATTCCAGCCTAATGCACCAATATGAACGTGACCAACAGTCCAGTCGGTAAAGTGACTAATTGCATTTACACTTTTTAAGGATAACATTGGACCTTCAAACGTTGCCATACCATAAGCGGTAATTGCAACAACAAAGAACTTTAATGCAGCACTATCTCTAACTTTATCCCAAGCACCTCGCATGGTTAATAAACCGTTAATCATACCTCCCCAAGAAGGAGCAATTAACATTACAGAGAATACGATTCCTAATGTTTGTGCCCACTCTGGTAATGCGGTATATAATAAGTGGTGAGGGCCAGCCCATATATATAGGAATATTAATGCCCAAAAGTGAATAATAGAAAGTTTGTAAGAATAAACAGGTCTGTTTATTGCTTTTGGAACAAAGTAATACATCAAACCTAGATAAGGGGTGGTTAAGAAAAATGCAACAGCATTGTGACCATACCACCATTGTACTAGTGCATCTTGAACTCCTGCGTAAAATGAATAACTTTTCATAAAACTTACAGGCAACTCAAAAGAGTTAACAATATGCAATACAGCTACAGTAACAAATGTTGCTATGTAAAACCATATAGCCACGTATAAGTGACGTTCTCGTCTTGCTAAAATTGTTGCAAACATATTCCAACCAAATATAACCCATATACCTGCAATAGCAATATCAATTGGCCATTCTAATTCGGCATATTCTTTACCTGTTGTAAAACCAGCTAATAAAGTGATTGCAGCAGATACTATTATTAATTGCCACCCCCAAAAGTTAATCATACTTAATTTATCACTCCACATACGTGTTTTTAACAGCCGTTGCAAAGAGTAATAAACGCCAGTAAAAATACCGTTTCCAACAAATGCAAAAATTACTGCATTGGTGTGTAAAGGCCTAGTTCTACCAAAAGTGGTAAATTCAAGATTAAAATTTAAAGCAGGAATGTAAATCTGAAATGCTACTAACAATCCGACTAACATACCAACTACACCCCATAGCATGGTGGCATAGGCAAACATTTTTACGATATTATTGTCGTAATAGAATTTTTCAATTTGCGCTGACATTTTTTTGTTTTTAGTTAGGTTATTGATTAATTATTTTTTCTCTTGCTTGTTTTGTTCACTTATTTCATTATCAAAAAGCATTCGTACCGATGGGGTATACCCATCTTCATATTGTCCAGATTTAACTGACCAAAGAAAGGCAACCAAAAAGCTTGCGGCAACAACTAGGCTAATAATGATTAATAGAAAAAGCACACTCATATCAAGAAGAGTTTTTTTTCAAAGGTAATATGTTTCACAACATAAGTTTTATGATAATTATCATAAACTGTATTTTATTTTCAAAATAACTATGTAGTAAGCCTATACTGCATTTGGGCTTATTTTTTAATAAAAAACTGTCATTACGATTTTTTTTCTGAAAGAAAAAGTAAAGTTTATAATGAGTTTAATCGAAGTAAAAAAAACCTTTTTATTACCCGTTGTGCATTTAGAAGAATTTTTAATAAAAAAGGTGTCAGTTCGAGTTTTTTCTGAAAGAAAAAGTATCGAGAACACACCTTTTTTATTAAAAATTTGTATTCTCTATTAAACTACTATACAAAAATGATATAAACAGCTGATTGTGAGTAAAAAAGCTGC
>JAVHRO010000005.1:0-6111 GCA_036171675.1 Vicingus sp.
ATTATCCAACGTTAAAAAGAGAATATTAACCTCAGCCACTCAAAAGTTAACTATTCCTGACTTTGTTGGATTACAACATCCCGTTTACATTAATTATTTGGATGAAGGAACCTCTCAACTTCAAGTAAAAATTGTTGTTTCGCCCACCAAAGACAAACTAGGCACGCTTTTAGATACGATCTGTCACATTGGAAATGAACCTGGAATTATTTTTTGCAATTTTAAAGATACCATTCAAGAGGTAAGTGATTTTTTAAACGATAACCACGTTAGTCACGGATGTTTTTATGGCGGAATGGAACAAATTGATAGAGAACGAGCGTTAATGAAATTTAGAAATGGAACACATCAATTACTTATTGCAACAGATTTAGCTGCTCGAGGAATTGATATTCCTGAATTGAAGTTTATTCTTCATTTCCAGCTTCCTCATAGAAACGAAGAATTTATTCATAGAAATGGACGAACAGCACGAATGAACAGTAATGGAACGGCTTATGTGTTAAAATGGAAAAATGAATCGTTACCTGATTTTATTACCAATGCCGAGGTTGAAGAGTTGGTAAAAGCGCCCATTCCAAAACCATCAAATTGGGTAACTGTATATTTATCGGGAGGAAGAAAAGATAAGATTTCGAAAGGTGATATTGCTGGATTTTGCTGTAAACAAGGTAATATTTCAAATGATGAAATTGGAATTATTGAAATAAAACAAGATTGTGCATTTGTTGCGATAAACACAAAAAAGGCAACTCAATTAATTCAACTAATCGACAATAGTAAACTAAAAACAAAAAAAGTACGCGTCAGCGTTGTTTAACATAATCTTAAAAATTAAACCATGAAAAAAATAGTTATTGTTGCTGTATTATCCTTATCGTTTACAGCAATACATGCACAATTTTGGAACAAAGTAAAAAAGAACATTCCAACAAGTGTTACTTCAGGTTCGTCAGCATTAACAGAAGAAGAAGTTGGAAAAGGTTTAAAAGAAGCGCTAAACAAAGGTGTGGAAAAAGGTGTTTCACAATTGTCGAAACCCGATGGTTATTTCAAAGATTTAGAAATAAAAATTCCAATGCCAGAAACTGCTAAAAAAGTGGAAGGTAGATTACGATCAATGGGACAAGGTCAAAAAGTAGATGAAGCCATTCTATCCATGAACAGAGCAGCAGAAGATGCGGCTACGTTAGCTAAACAATTGTTTGTTGAAGCAATTAAAAACATGACCATAACTGATGCCATGACCATATTAAAAGGTGAAAAAAATGCAGCAACTCACTATTTAAAAAAATCAACCTCATCAGCTTTAACTATTAAGTTTAAACCTATTATTAAAACCTCGTTAGATAAAGTTGGTGCAACCAAGCATTGGGAGACCGTTTTTTCAACATACAATAAAATTCCATTGGTGGATAAAGTAAATCCAAACCTTGAAGAATATGTAACCGAAAAAGCAATAAACGGCTTGTTTATTCAAGTGGCAAAGGAAGAATTACAAATTCGCGAAAATCCAGCGGCTAGAGTGACCGATTTGTTGAAAAAAGTGTTCGGAAAATAAATGCAACTGAATCTTCTAAGAAGGTTAATTATTGTTAAAAGCGTTTATATTTTGCTCATTATGATGTACTTAATGACAATAATCACGTTTAATATTCAAAAAATGGCGATATTTGGATTAATAAAATCATGAAGAAGATATTTTCAGCCATATTAAGCCTTGTAATTCTGTTTACTTCGATGGGATTTACTGTTTCCTCTCACGAATGTGGAGGGAAAAGAGTAAAAACTGTGCTAAGTATTGGAAATGCTAATGTTTCTTGTGGAATGGAAACAACAACAGGCGATTGTGAATCCTCGACAAAAAAGATGAAAGCCAATTGTTGTAAAGATGAATTTCAAAAAATTCAATTGAACGATGATTATACTCAAACCACCACTTTTGTACATTTTTCGCCTGATTTTACAACCGTTTTTGCTGCAATTCTTTTTGACTTACTTCCAAATGTTAGTACTCAATCGTTTTTCTTTAAAAATTATTTACCACCACCCTTAGTCAAGGATATTAAGGTATTAGTAAAGTCTTTCCTAATTTGATTTCGTTGTAATTGATAAACATTTCTTTCGTGGAGAAAGAAATGCAAAATTGCCATACCTGGCATTTTTTCAATTTCAAAAAATCAACCTATGTCAACCAAAATAATAGTAAGTCTTATTTTCTACCTTATCTTATTCAAAGCTACCAGTCAAAATACGATTAGTGGTGTTGTTTATGAAATAGATAAATTAAATAATGAACAAGCGGTGCCTTTGGCTAATGTCTATTGGCAAGGAACAATTTCTGGGGCGGTCGCTGATATGAGTGGAGCATTCGAGATAATTTGTCCTTCTGCTTATCCTGCCAATTTAGTGGTGAGTTTTGTGGGTTATCAATCCGATACCATCTCATTTAGCGCTTATCGAAACCATATTAAGGTCGAATTAAAACCAATTCTAAACTTAAAGGAGTTTCAACTAACAGCGCGCCAATCAGGCACATACATCAATACCGTTGATCCCATTCATATAGAAACCATTTCAACAAAAGAACTTGCAAAAGCGGCGTGTTGTAATATTTCGGAAAGCTTTCAAACCAACGCCTCGGTAGATGTAAATTTTACTGATGCTGTTTCTGGAACAAAAAAAATACAAATGCTTGGATTAGATGGAATTTATACTCAAATCCAGTATGAGAATTTACCCTTAGTGCGTGGCTTGTCTTCCGCTTACGGGCTAACTTTTATTCCAGGGACTCAAGTAGAATCCATTCAAATTAAAAAAGGAGCTGGATCTGTAATAAATGGATATGAATCGATTACAGGTCAGATTAATTTGGAACTTCAAAAGCCTGATGAGGCCGATAAGTTGTATTTAAATATCTATGGTAACATAAAAAGTAGGGCGGAAATTAATTTACAAGCTGCTCAAAAATTGAATGATAAATGGTCTACATTAACCATGTTTCATACCAGTAATCAGTTGATAAGCCATGATGATAACAACGACAATTTTGAGGATCATCCCATAAAAGCACAATATAATCTGTTCAACCGATGGAAATATAGAAGTGAAAAACGTATTTTTCAGGCAGGATTTAGAATGATTTATGATGATTTAAAAGCAGGACAAATAAAAGCCCACATTGATGAACCATTGTACCGAATTAATGTTATAACAAAGCAATTTGAAGTGTTTACTAAAAATGGCTTTTTATTTCCTAAAACACCATACAAGAGCATTGGAATTATTAATAGCTTTAGATTTCATGACCATAAATCTACGTTTGGTTCAAAATTATTCGATGCCGAGCAGTACAGTGGTTATGCAAATCTAATTTATCAAACAATGATTGGAACAACTGATCATACCATCAAATTTGGAGGAAGTTGGGTTTATGATAACTTTAACAAAAACCTAAATAATTCATACAAATTTGGTAAAATTGAAAGTGTTCCTGGTGTATTTGTTGAGTACGCTTATAATGCAGAGAAAAAAACCTCATTAGTGCTAGGATTAAGAGGTGATTATCACAACACTTATGGTGCTTTTATTACCCCAAGATTACACTACAAATATAATTTCACTGATAAATCAGCCTTTCGATTATCAGTAGGAAGAGGATTTAGAACGGCTAATCCAATTATTGAAAACGTTGGTAGTA
Source organism: Vicingus sp. (assembly GCA_036171675.1). Taxonomy (GTDB): domain Bacteria; phylum Bacteroidota; class Bacteroidia; order Flavobacteriales_E; family Vicingaceae; genus Vicingus. Next base: position 3,701 of record JAVHRO010000005.1, read on the forward strand.
TGGCCAGTTCTAGGATAGTTAAATTAAACGATAACGCTTTGTTGCCAGAAATTGCATGGAATTATGGAACAAGCATTACGCAGATGTTTGAGATTGCAAAAAAAGAAATGAATTTATCTATTGACTATTATTATACAGATTTTATCAATCAAGTAGTTGTAGATTTGGAAAATCCTAGAGAAATTTCTTTTTACAATTTAGATGGTAAATCATTTTCTCATAGTTTGCAAACAGAATATTCAGTTTCTCTAACTAAATCGCTTGAATTAAAGGCAGCTTATAAGTGGTACAACATAAAAACCACTTATAATGGAGTGCTTAAAGACAAACCTTTAACCCCAAAAAACAGAGTTTTGGTTAATGTTGGATACATTACAAATTTTGATAAATGGAAGTTTGACTTAACTGCAAATTGGTTCGATGTGAGCCGAATACCAAGTACAATTGCAAATTCTCCAAAAAACAGAATAAGTGACCATTCAGAATCATATTATACAGTAAATGCCCAGGTAACTCGAGCATTTAAAAAATTTGAGCTATATTTTGGAGTGGAAAATTTGCTTAGCTACACACAAAATAATCCCATTATTGCTACAAACGACCCCAATGGTTCAAACTTTGATGCCTCATTAATTTGGGGTCCTATTGATGGTCGAAACATCTATTTTGGATTAAGATATAAAATAAAAACCAACTAATTTAAATTATAGGAACATGAAAAATTTAATAACATTAATCATCATTTCATTTTTTGCCATATGCGCTCAAAATGTAACTGCTCAAAAAACAAATTCTACTGAAACCATTGTAATTAAAACATCTACACAATGTGAACAATGCAAGCAACGGGTAGAAAAAGCCATGGCCTACGAAAAGGGAGTAACATCATCAAATTTGAATATCGAAAAAGCAGAATTTACAGTAACTTACAAACCCACGAAAACCTCACCAGAGAAACTAAGATTGGTTATTAGTGAGTTAGGTTATGATGCTGACGATGTACCTGCAAACGTAAAAGCTTATAATAATTTACCAAAGTGTTGCCAAAAAGGTGGTCACAATTAATAATTTTAAACATAGAAAAATGAAGAAACAAATTTTAACATTAAGCGCAGTAGCACTATTCACCATTGGAAGTGCCACGTTAATTGGTTGTGGAAATTCTCACGAACAAAACGAAAGTGCTGAACAAGAAGCGGCAGAAACCAATGACGGAACAGAAACTACTGCAGAGGTTTATTCTTGCCCAATGCATGCTGAAATAACTGGTGTACAAAGCGACACCTGTTCGGAGTGTGGAATGGATTTAACTTTATCCAAGTAAAATCCATAATAAACAAAGAAGCCTGCCAAATTTAGCAGGCTTCTTTGTTTATATCCATGTTGGTCTATCCCAAAGTGCTTCCTAACAACTGAGTTTGTTTTGGGTTAAGTATCATTATTGGAATTTTCAATTCATTCATAATTAGTTCTTGCTCATAGTTTTTTCCAAACAAACCTGTACCAAGCAAATCGTTTTTTTGCATATTCATAATGGCTATTAATTCAGCACCAATATTTGCCGACTCAGCCAATGTATCCTGATTAAAGTTTTTTCCTTTACTAATCACCGAATCGTAAGTAATACCTTTACTATCCAAAAACTTTTTCATGCCATTTAAATTTTGCAAACTTTTCGTTTTCATCATGGCATCGGAATTATTATAAATAAAATAAACTTTCGAACCAAAATATTGAGCTAATGCCGCAACTGCCATAATTTTTTGCTTGTTTTCGAAATGAAAACTGGTAGGCACCATAATTTTTTTATATCCGTTAGGCGATGGCGAATCTTTTTGAACAATAATAAATGGAACCTCACTGTTTGTAACCAACTTGAGCGCGTTTGAACCCATTATTTTTTGCATACCTTTGGCTCCATGCGTCCCTAAAAAAATCATCCCCACACCCAATTCTTTTGCAATTTTTGGAATATCCTTAAAGTCGCCAATTCGGATAATGCTTTCCATATTTCCGATGTTTTCGGCTTGTTTACCAAGCTTATTCTTTGCGTCAGGAATTTCTACACTTGATTTACAAATGTTTAAAAGATAGATTTTGGCTCCTGAATTTTTCGACATCAAGACTGCATGTTGTAATGCCTTATTTGCTGCCTCAGAAAAATCGGTTGGAACAAGTATACTTGTATTCATAAATATAGAAAATTGATTTTGTTATGTTTATTTTTCTTTAAAATGGACTTCATGTCAAAGTAAAGATATAAAAAAACTATGAGATACTTAATCACTATAAAAAGAAAACTCCTTGATAATAAATCAAGGAGCTACTTTTTAAGTTGTCCGACCAGGGCTCGAACCTGGACTCTTCTGGACCAAAACCAGACGTGTTGCCAGTTACACCATCGGACAATT
>JAVHRO010000006.1:0-21204 GCA_036171675.1 Vicingus sp.
CTTAGAATAGAACAAAACTATCTATTTGTTGATTTAGTACAGGAGAAAACGCGTAAATCGGTTACTATTCCTGTTTATGATGAATTTGTAAAGAATATACTTTTAAATAAATTTCCTTATTCTATTGAGCCTCAAAAATTCAATGTTCATATTAAAGATGTTTGCGAACTTGCAAAAATTGATAGTGTTGTAAGTGGTCGAAAAACTAATTCAAAAATAAAGAGAAAGGAATTAGGCAAATTCCCTAAGTATAAACTTATTACTTCGCATTGCATGAGAAGAAGTTTTGCAACCAACCATTATGGCAAAATGAATACTTCTTTAATTATTGGAATTACTGGGCATAGTCGAGAGGAAGAATTTTTAAAATATATTGGAGTACCGGAAGATAAAGACACCAATGCAAAAGAATTTTTAAGACAATTTGAACAGTATAACAATTCACTTTCAAAAGAACCTCAACTAAAGGCGGTTTAAATCAAAAAAATATAAATTGTTTAGCCAAATAATACAATTATGGAACTACTAAAAATTGAAAACAGAATTTATGAAGTAAGAGGGCAAAAAATAATGTTAGATTTTGACCTTGCCGAAATGTACGAAGTAGAAACAAAGTCTTTAAACCAAGCAGTTAAAAGAAATTTAAAAAGATTTCCAATTGATTTTATGTTTCGACTTACAGCTGATGAATGGAAAACAATGCGGTTGCAATTTGTTACCGCATCACAAAATAAACGTAATATTTCGGCAACACCTTATGCCTTTACCGAACAAGGTTTAGCCATGTTAAGTGGTATTTTAAATTCTGATAAAGCAATACAAGTAAACATTGCCATAATGAGAGCCTTTGTATTTATACGCCAATATGCCTTAACCCATAAAGATTTAACCGTCAAATTAAAGGAGTTTGAAACCAAATACAACAAACAATTTAAAGATGTTTACGAAGCAATAAATTACCTCTTAAAAGATACTAAGCAAAAGAAACAACAAACCGAACGTACAAAAATTGGGTACAAGAAAGAACAGTAATAAAGAACAAATACTAAAGGCGATTTAAAATGGAGGAAGAAATATTAAAAAAATTACAAGATATTCTTGGCGAATCGGAATTATTACCACTAAAAAGAAATTTAGAAAACCATTATGCCACATTAGATTCAACCAGTAAGGCTAATTTTCTTGATGAAATTGAATTGGTTTATCTTCCTAATACAAAATATATCAGTGATAAATTAGCGGGAAATTTTATATATCCAGTAAGTAATGAAAAAAAAGAGTTTATAGAAAAATGGGTTAAAGAAAAACAATCTCAAAATTCATCAATCACAGTTAATGTTAGGAAGTTAGAAAAAGATAATCAGATTTTAGATAGTGGAGTAGAAATTGATTTAAGTAACACTAACGCAAAAGAAAAAATAATTTATCTACACGAATTAGGTGTATTAGACTTTTTAAGAGATAAACAACCGTTTATTTCTTCAATAAATAAATTAGCCTCTGTACTAAGTGCAATTACTGGAGAAAAATCAGGCACATTACAATCTTACTTAAACCCTATGTATAGTAAAGATGTATCAGACAAAAACAATCCTCTTAATAATAAAAAAAAGGTCGATGTAATTGTAAGTCAATTAATAAAAATAGGATTTACACCTAAATAAGTCCATTTCTACACTTTTAGGGAAACCTAAAAATAACCTAAGTTCTTTTTGCTCTAAAATTATTTATTAATTAAAATTTTAGACAAATGGAATCCATCCAATTTTTAAATGTAACTCCCAACGAGTTAAAACAAGAAATTACCAAAGAGGTAATAAATCACTTAGAAAAGTTTTTTAAAGACTTCAAACCCAAACAACCCAACGATTATTTGAGTCGCAAAGAAGTGGCAACACTTTTTAAAGTGGATATTTCGACTATAAGTAATTGGCAAAAGTCAGGTAAATTACAGCCATTAGGCATTGGTTCAAGAGTCTATTTTCTCCGTTCGGACATTGAGAAAAGTTTAACCCCTTTAAATTCTTAATGTTATGAATACAGGCAATGTAAACTTTGTTCGACATACTTACCAAGTAAGTAAAGAACTAAAATCATATACGGTTTATCAATTAGATGAGGTTAAAAACAACACCAATTTACTAACTGGCTTAATTAGAATAGAACCGTTTTTGAATAAATCGAAAGCAAATAATTTTAACGATTATTTTAGAATCTATAATAAAACAAGTTGGGCAAAATCGGACTTAATAACTGGATTAATACCCACCACAACAAAAGGGTTATTCTTTGGCGACTGTCGAAAAACTGGAATAATTGGAAATACAAAAAAAAGTTTATTGTTATTCTATTACGTTCCAAATTCAAACAAACTAATAATAGACGTTTTTACGGATTATTACCCTTTTAACGACTTCTTATTAATCAATCATATAAACGAGTTTAAAACCAACTGAAAAAAAAATAGAGAGGGTTGTTCACGCCCTCTCTATTTGTTCAAATGTTTGTCTTAAACAGGCAATGTTTTTCGACTATGATTTCCTCAATAAAAATACAAATAATAAACGTAAATACTCCTATTTTCCTAGAATATTTCGTTTTAATCATTAACTGGTGTTTAGATAGATTCTAATGAGAATTAGTAAACCTATCATATTATTAATGCCTACGATTTTAATTAACGAATTGGAAGATAATTTAATTAATAGACCTCCAAAGTTTAATTATAAAATTAATTACTTCTTCTTCATCATTCAAGAAATATCTATTCAACAAAATATCCAAAAAGATACTGAATTTTTTTATCTAAATATTAAAAATCTATAATCAATTTCAGTTTCAAATATTGAAAGATACATCAAGTATCTGAAAGAAATTAATCTTATCATTTCGGACGGAAAATACATCATTGGCAAAAAAGCATTAATGTATAAATTAAATGATGAATTTTTGAAAGGAGAGTATTCTAAAATAGAAATTAACTGTACAGAAAATCTATTTAAAAAGATTATAAAAAATACTCGAAGACTTAATGCTCACAATAGTAGATTAGAGCCTCATTTAAGGCAAATGCGTGATGAATTTATGAAAATCGAGTTCAACTATGTAAAAGCAAAAGAATGGATTGTTAATAATGCTGATGAAGAAACAAAAAAAAATAGTTATTTAACATCTATTCAAAATTTAGAAGATGAACGGATGAGATACTTTAAAAGAAATTCAACCAACAAAAGACTAGACACCAATTTAACAAATTTAAAAAGTGAATTAAAACAATTTATTAAAGGAGAATATTCAAATATAGATTTAAATAATTCACAACCTTTTCTTTTAGGAATATTATTAAATAGATTAATAAATAATAATAAACTTACCTATTGTTGTTATTTAAATTTAGAAAACATCTATAAAACCTTTGGTAGTAAAAGGATTCAGAAGATTTTAAAAGTTAACCAAAATCAAAAAAACTGCAATTTGGTTAATTTATCATTGTATTTAGAATCTGTAAAAAATGGTAATTTATACGATGATTTCATTTCTTATTATTCTGGAAATTTAAAACGAAAAGAGATTAAGGATATAATGTTTAAAGTTATGTTCTCGGGCAATAAAACTCACAAGTTTAAAACAGTTCCTTATAATAAAGAAAAGAAAGTATTTGCATCTGTATTTCCTTTCATCTACGAATGTATATTTAATTTAAAGCATAATGACAAGGAAAATAATCTTTTACCAGTCTATTTACAACAGATGGAAAGTTATCTATTTATTGATTGTATTGCTAAAGAATTGGTAAACGATGGAATTATTCCTTTAACTATACATGATTCAGTATTAGTAAAGAAAGAGCATGAGAATAGAGCATTAGAGATAATAAAGCAAGTCTTCTTAAAAGAGATTGGTGTTATTCCAACTTTTAAAATTGAGCCATTAAATAAAAATTATAATCAAAATAATTTATTAAACCAATTTCAACTTAATTGTTAAAAAAAGTACTAAAACACAACTTTTAAAAATCTTTGTCGTTGAACTAATTATCAATTTAAACTAAAATAATGAGTTACTTAACTAAAATTGTGAGATTCTTGAAAGAAAATAAAATTGATTTAGTCGCTTTAATATTGGCATCAATCATATACATACTGGTAATTAGTCCTTTTGTTATTGTAGTGATGATGCTTATTTTTAATTTAAAATTTTGACCATGAAAACTTTAAAATCAATTATTATTACAGCTATAATTTTAGTTAGCATTAATGTACAAGCACGACCAAATTATATGATTAGTGGAATTTCGGTAGGGTGGGATGAAACTAATTATAAAGAATTTGAAAAACTATTAGTGGAACAAGATTCTTTTAGAACAAAATTCTATGTAAAAGTTCAACGAACAAGGAATGGACTTTACAAAAAATTAGTATTCGGAGATAGATACTCATTTTTCAATTCTTTTCATTCTAACAATGTGTTTAAGTTCAAACCCTCAAAAAATTTCGTTGTTTCTGGTGATACTATAACTCAGGATATTTGTTGTATAAAAAAAGTAAACGGCAAAAAAGTTGAATATAAATTCACTATAATTGTCGATGTAGCCACACTTGATTTAACGATAATAATATTTGAAGAGTCAATAAACGAAAACATTATTTTCAATTATACTTACATGTATTAATAATCTTTAAATGGATATACAGATTTCAATTATGTTTTAGCAAATTGATTATTGTAAAGAAAAATTCTAAAAACATACCATATCACGAAGTTGAGAGTGTTCTTTTATGGAGTAATGTTATGTTAATAACATGAATTGACAAAAAACTTAAAAAAACGTCATAAACTACTAATTTTCAACGGTTTTATGTGTTCGTATGTTATTAAAACCATGTGTTTATCATGTGTTTGCCGTTTTTAATATCTAAAAATGAATACAAAACATGAATTTTAAAGCATTATGCTAGGATTGGGGTAATACCAACCAATAACCAACATACAATATTTACGATACCCCACTACCTTAGATAAAACAACTTTCTGTTTTTGGAATACACCCCCACGATTTAAGGGATAACCCCACGTTTAAGAATAGACAAAGATTAATTTAATTTTTAATTATTCTAAACTACTATTTACTTTCTCTTTTACTACTTTATTGTAAATTATCACAAAACCCCAAAATAGTAAATTAAAAAAAATTAAGAAAGGAATCGCAAGACCATCATGTCCGAACAACTTAAATGACATAAATTGAAAAAGGCTTTGCTCAGTACATTCTTGCTGGTCAACATATCCCCAACAATGAACATAAATTGTAATAAAAGAAAATATTAAGGTAGTAATCATGTAAATTAAATATCCAAAAATTACAAATCCTTTCTCTTTTCTTGTTAAGTTATTTATTATCATTTTTTTAGTTTTAAAAATTTAAAGTAAAGAAAGAATATTGAATATATCGGGTTCTTCTGAAAGAAAATTGTCATATTTTACAAAGAGAGGTTAAAATATTTAGTGAGCAAGTAGTAAACATCGAATTGTTTTAATAGGTTTGAAATAGTTTTTATGTTAACCCCCAATAAGTTGATTTTAAATAAGTTCTATATTGGAGAGAAAAAAACAAAAAAAAGTTGTTTTTCTTTAAATATCGGACGAATATCGGATGAAAATAGAATAATAAAAGCGTTAAGATTTGATACTTAACGCTTTTATAACTTATCGTTGAGGTCGCGGACGGATTCGAACCGCCGTAGAAGCTTTTGCAGAGCTCTGCCTAGCCACTCGGCCACGCGACCAATGTAAATTGGTTTGCAAATTTAACAATTATTTTTATTTCCTTTTAATTAAATAACGAACTTTAGATTTTTAATTAAGTTATGGTTGAAATTGATTTTCGTAGTGATACGGTTACAAAACCAACAGTAGAGATGTTGCAAGCTATGATGGTTGCCACAGTGGGTGATGATGTGTTTGAAGATGATCAAACGGTGAATATTTTGCAAACGAAAATGGCAAATTTATTCAATAAAGAAGCGGCCTTATTTTGTCCATCTGGAACAATGGCAAATCAAATTGCTATTAAAATACATACAAATTGCCCTGGTGAAGTAATATGTGATGAATTATCGCATATTTATAAATATGAAGGAGGAGGTATTGCTTTTAATGCGGGTTTATCTGTCAAACTTATTAAAGGAGACAAAGGAAGAGTTACCGTTGATGATGTTTTAAATGCTATTAACCCTATTGATATTCATAATCCAATTACTCAGTTGGTATCACTCGAAAACACCTGTAATAGAGGAGGTGGAAGCATCTATCACCTTGATGAAATAAAAAAAATTAAAAAATTGTGTGCTCAAAAATCATTAAAATTACATTTAGATGGTGCAAGAATTTTCAATGCTATTGTGGAATCTAATTATACTTCACACGAGATTGGAGAGCAATTTGACACCATTTCAATTTGCTTATCAAAGGGACTAGGGGCTCCTATTGGTTCTGTTTTGGTAGGGAGTTTGGAGGATATATTAAAAGCTAAACGAATAAGGAAAATATTAGGCGGAGGTATGAGGCAAGCTGGATATTTGGCTGCAGCTGGAATTTATGCACTCGACAATCATATTCTAAGGTTAAAAGATGATCATAGAAGGGCTAAACAATTATCGGCTGAATTGGCTAAATTGAATTGGATTAAAAATGTAATTGAGGTTTTTACCAATATCATTATTATTGAGATTCGTGAAGATTTAGAGGTGTTTAATATAATTACAAAATTAGCCGAAAATAACATAAAAGTTGTTGCTTTTGGTCCACAACAAATTAGATTTGTTACCCATCTAAACATTGACGATGATATGATTCAATATTCAGTTGATAAGTTAAAGAAAATTACATTTTAATATGATTCAAATTCAAGATACTATTGTTTCAGAAACTTTATTAGAAAAAAAATTCGTTTGTAATTTAAATGCGTGTAAAGGATCGTGCTGTATTGAGGGGGATGCTGGAGCGCCTCTAGAAGAACATGAATTAAATGAGTTGGAAAATGCATTTCCACACATTTTAACTTATTTATCCAAAGAATCAATAGAGGCTTTAGAAATAGATTTGTATACGATTGATGATGATGGTGATTTTGTTACTCAATTGGTTGATGGTAAAGAGTGTGCATTTGTTTTTTTTGATGAAAAAAAAATTGCTAAATGTTCTATTGAACAAGCGTTTTTAGATGGTAAAATTTCATTTAAAAAACCAATTAGTTGCCATTTGTTCCCCGCACGTTTAACCAAGTACAAAACTTTTACAGCTGTTAATTATGCCTATTGGAAAATTTGTGATGATGCGTGCACTCTAGGTGAAGATTTGGGGATAAAAACCTATCAATTCTTAAAAGAACCTTTAATAAGAAAGTTTGGAGAAGCATGGTATGCAGAATTGGTATTAGTGGATAAACATCTAAAGATTGAAGACTCAACCTCAAAATCATAAATTAAAAAGTACTAATTAACGAACTGATATCGATAGTTGACAAAGCTTCGTCAACATTAAAATCACCAATTTTAGTTCTACGTAATTCGCTGAGGTGCGCTCCTGAATTTAATTTTATACCAAAATCACGAGCAATTGAACGAATGTAAGTTCCTTTGCTACACGTTATTTTAAATTTTACATGTAAGCCTTTTTCATAATTTGGAGCTAAATTGATACGTTCGTTTTTGTAGTTTTCATCTATAACTACTAAATCTTTCAAGTCGTTGATGTTTTTGGAAATACCTAAAACATCAAACGATTTTATGGTAACCAAATTGGATTTTATATCCACTTCTTTGCCACTTCGGGCATATTCGTAGGCACGTTTTCCATCAATTTTTTTTGCTGAATGTATCGGCGCAGTTTGTTGTTGTTCACCAATAAACGATTGAGCAACATCCTGAATCATTTCATTGGTAATGTGCTCGGTAGGAAATTCTTTGTCAACCTCTTTTTCTAAATCAAAGGATGGAGTAGTTGCACCAATTGAAAAAGTTCCGGTATACTCTTTAGTTTGAGCTTGAATTTCGTCAATTTTTTTGGTAAATTTTCCTGTACAGAGTATTAAAAGTCCGGTTGCTAAAGGGTCTAAAGTTCCAGCATGACCAACTTTTATTTTTTCTAGATTCAGTTCTTTTCGAAGTTGGTAATGAATTTTTTTTACCACGTCAAACGAAGTCCATTTGAGGGGTTTATCAATTAAAATAAGATGTCCGTTTAGAAATTTTTCCTGAAGTTGTTGCATTAAATAATGGTAAGTTCGATTCCCATAAAATACAAGGCAAGAATAATTATTCCAACCGCAATTCTATAGTATCCAAAATATTTAAAGCCATGTTTTGTTAAGAAACTAATGAATCCTTTAATGGCAATTATTGCTACAATAAATGCCACAACATTTCCAATCAATAACAAGGTGATTTCTTCGCCCTGAAAACCACCACCAGCTTTATAAAACTTAAGTAATTTATAAGCAGTAGCCGCAAACATGGTTGGAATAGCTAGAAAAAATGAAAATTCTGCTGCTGCTTGCCTATTCATTTTTTGGGTTAGTCCACCAATAATGGTTGCGGCAGAGCGCGAAACACCAGGAATCATGGCAATACATTGAAATAAACCAATTTTTAAAGCTGTTGGATATGAAACCTCAGATCTACCCAACACTTCTGTTTTTTTAAACCATTTATCTACATAAATTAATACAATTCCTCCTAACAGAAGCGTAGTTGCAACAACAACAACATTTTCTAACAAGGCGTCGATGTAATCAGTTAACAAAAATCCAAAAACTGCAGCAGGGATAAATCCCGCAACGAGTTTAAAATAGAAATTAATAGATTGAAAAAAGCGTTTCCAATAAATTGCCACTACCGACATAATTGCTCCGAGTTGAATGGCAATGGTAAACGTTTTAGTAAATTCATCTTGAGCAATTCCCATTATTGATGAACCAATAATCATATGACCAGTGGAAGAAATGGGAAGAAATTCAGTGATTCCTTCAATTATGGCTAAAATTATGGCTTCGAAAATAGTCATAGCTTCACTTTACTTTTTTCATTATTCCCCATAAAACTATTCCTAATCCTAATAAAATTAATATCGGAGCGGCATACATTCTTCTGTTACTGAACAAGGCTTCGCTAAATATCGATGGGTCATTTGTTCCTCCACCTGAAATTAATATATAACCAAGTACAGCAAGAGCAGTACCAATAATTATTAGTAAGTAATTCTGTTTTCCAAAAGCAAAATCGTTGTTTATTTTTTCGTCGCTCATAGTGTTAATTTTTATTAATGAAGATTATTGGCATCCATACGTAAATATTTTCTTACCGCTAACATGGTTGAAATCCAAGAAATTAATATACCTAAAATTATTACTATTAAAAATAAAGCAGCGTACAATTCAATATTTTTAAAGTCGATAATTTCGGGCATTTGTTGTTGTAAATAATATAAAAACAGCACAATTAGTCCAATTGCCAAAATGGCTGCAACTATTCCATTTCCAATACCTTTGAGAACAAATGGTTTTTGAATAAACGAAGATTTTGCACCAACCAACTGCATGGTTTTTATTAAAAATCGTTTCGAATAAATAGATAGTCGAATGGTATTATTGATTAAAGCCATGGCAATGATTAGTAGTAATCCGCTAAAGCCCAATAAATAAAAACTTATTTTTTTTACATTTTCATTAATTAAACTAACCAAATCTTTTTGGTAAAAAACTTCTTTTATTTTTGGATTACTCATCAAATTGGTCTCAATTATTGACAAACTATCCGTGTTCGCATAATCAGCGTTGAGTTTAATATCAATAGAAGGTAATAATGGATTGTACCCTAAGAAACTGATAAAATCCTCCCCTAATTCACGTTGTAAATCTACCGCAGCAGAGTCAGGGTGAATAAAATGGGTCGATTTTACAAAATTTTCAGCATCCAACGATTTTTGGATTTGTACAATTTCTACATCTTTAATATCATCCTTAAGAATAATTGAAAAGCCAATGTTTTCTTTAACATGATTAGAAATTTGACGAGCATTCAAAACAATTAACCCTAAAATCCCCAACATAAACAATACCAATGAAATGCTAATTATTGTAGTGAAATAAGATGAACGCAATCTTCTTCCGGTGTATTTGTGTTCTTTATCAGACATTTTTTAGTTCTCAGTTTACAGTCGCCAATCTTTAAATCTCCGACTTCTGACTTCGGTCTTCCATCTTCTAACTTCCATTAATTTTCAATCAAAAATAGCATTTACTTGTTTGTAAACAAGTTTATTCTTCAAAAATACTGCTAATTATTGTTAATTTCGTGGCTTCAATAAAAAGACTTATTAACGATGCAATATCAATATCAGGAGATAGAAAACAAGTGGCGAAAATATTGGGCAGAAAACAAAACTTTTGCTGCTCAGGACAACAGTGTTAAACCAAAATGCTATGTGTTAGATATGTTTCCATATCCCTCTGGTGCAGGTTTACATGTTGGCCATCCGCTGGGTTATATTGCTTCCGATGTGTACGCTCGTTACAAACGTTTGTTGGGTTTTAACGTGTTGCATCCGATGGGTTACGATTCGTTTGGTTTGCCTGCCGAACAATATGCTATTCAAACTGGTCAACATCCTGCCATTACTACTAAAATGAATATTGAAGGTGGTGTGGATAAACAAGGAAATGTTATTCCGGGTTACCGAAATCAATTGGACAAAATAGGGTTTTCGTTCGATTGGGACAGAGAGGTGAGAACTTCCGACCCAACTTACTACAAATGGACACAATGGATTTTTAAGCAATTGTTTAATTCGTGGTACAACAAAGATGCTGACAAGGCAGAAAAAATAGACACTTTAATTGAGCAATTTAAAACCAAAGGAAATGTTAAGGTAAATGCAGTTTGCGATGATGTAGCCGTTTTTTCTGCTGCTGATTGGAACAGTTGGAGTGAAGAAGAACAACAGAAAATGCTCTTGAATTACCGCATTGCTTATTTATCAGATACTTGGGTAAACTGGTGTCCTGCTTTGGGAACCGTTTTAGCTAACGACGAAATTAAAGATGGAGTTTCAGAACGTGGCGGACATCCCGTAGAGCAAAAATTGATGCGTCAGTGGAGCATGCGAATTACTGCTTATGCCGAGCGTTTAATCAATGGATTGGAAGGATTAGATTGGTCGGATTCGGTAAAAGATATTCAACGCAATTGGATAGGAAAAAGTGTTGGAGCGAGTGTGAAGTTCAAAATCCTCTCCCCGACCCTCTCCAAAGGAGAGGGGGCAGCTACTGCAAATTATTTAACTGGAGATGCAGCTATTGGGCATATCCTATTGGATAACGCGAAAGAAATGCGAGCCAATCCTACAGAGGCAGAATTAGTTTTATGGATACAACTAAAAGGTAAAAAATTAGATGTAAAATTTAGAAGACAACATCCAATTGATAGTTATATAGCCGATTTTGTTTGTCTAGATAAAAAGTTAATACTTGAAGTAGATGGAAAAATTCATGATTCACAACAAGAAGCTGATCAGTTGAGAACGGAAAGATTGAATGAATTAGGGTATGAAGTGCTACGATTTAAGAACGAAGAAGTATTGGCTGATATTGATAATGTATTAGCTAAAATAAGTACAATTTTAGCACAACGCCCATCAATTAAAGATGAAGCCAAAGTCCTTTCCTCTGGGAAGGATTTAGGATGGGAAGTTTCTGTTTTCACCACTCGCCCCGACACTATTTTCGGCGTTTCGTTTATGGTTTTAGCACCTGAACACGAATTGGTGGATGTGATTACAACTGCGGAACAAAAAGCCGAAATTGAAGCTTACAAAAAAGCTGCCTCGTTAAAATCGGAACGCGACCGACAATCGGACATCAAAAACATTACTGGAGCATTTACTGGAGCGTATGCAATCCATCCGTTTACGGGCGATAAAATACAAATTTGGATTGGCGACTACGTGTTGGCAACCTACGGAACAGGAGCAGTTATGGCAGTGCCTTGTGGCGACCAACGCGATTGGGATTTTGCTACTCATTTTGGCATAGCAATAAAAAACATATTTAAAGACCAAGACATTGCTGAGGCTGCTTATACCGAAAAAGATGCCATCATCACCGACTCGGATTTTTTGAACGATTTACCTGCAAAAGAAGCCATAAAAAAAGCCATAACCGAAATTGAAAAACATGGCTTTGGTAAAGGCAAAACACAATATAGATTAAGAGATGCGGTATTTTCTCGTCAGCGATATTGGGGAGAACCATTTCCTGTTTATTACAAAGGCGATGTGCCTTACGTGATGGAGGATGCTGATTTACCTGTTGTATTACCAGAAATAGAAAAATACCTTCCTACTGAGGATGGAAAGCCACCTTTGGGTAGAGCAAAAAATTGGACATACAAAGTCCTTCCCTCTGGGAAGGATTTAGGATGGGAAGGGGGGGTCGAACTCAACACCATGCCAGGTTGGGCAGGAAGTAGTTGGTATTTTTTACGCTATATGGATCCAACTAATGATAATGAGTTTGTAGCTAAAGAGAAAGTAAACTATTGGCAAAATGTAGATTTATACATTGGTGGTGCCGAACATGCTACCGGACACTTGTTGTATGCCCGTTTTTGGACCAAATTTTTATACGATTTGGGCTACATCCCTTTTGAAGAGCCTTTCCAAAAAATGATTAACCAAGGAATGATTCAGGGGGTTAGTGCTTTGGTTTATAGAATAAATAAAAACACAGGTTTAATTTCTGGTGAAGACGGAGCTAAACCAGCTATTTCTATCGATATTTTCCCTGAACTATTTATTTCAAAAGGAATTTATGATAAATGGCTTCGACCGACAAAGGATTATCCAGTTAATAGAACATCGGGAGAAATTATTGAAATTGATAAAGAAAATAATCAAATAATTAAATTTAGAGAAGATTTAGAAAGGAAGGTTTCAGAACTCCAACAAAAACAAATTGACAAAGCAAGAGAGAATAAAGAATTTGCTAATAATTATCAAGTAACTTATAATTACGAAAAACCAATTGATGGTCAGCCTATTTTTCCTTCAACTAGAATAGTTGATATAAATTTCCTTGAAGGCGATAAATTGGATATTGATAAATTCAGAAATTGGAGAGAAGAATATAAGAATGCAATTTTTATGTTAGAAGACGGCTCTATCGATGAGCCAAACTCCTCCCCTTCGGGGAGGTCTGGAGGGGCTTTTATTGTTGGACGTGAAGTAGAAAAAATGTCCAAATCGAAATACAACGTACAAACGCCAGATGAGTTGGTAGAAAAATACGGAGCCGATACTTTGCGTTGTTACGAAATGTTTTTGGGTCCGCTAGAGCAACACAAACCTTGGGATACACAAGGAATTACCGGTGTGCACGGTTTCTTAAAAAAACTGTGGCGTTTGTTTCATACTGGAGAAAACGAAAGTTTTTACGTTGATGAAACGCCCATTTTAAAAAGTGTGGTGGGTGGTCCTCTCCTTTCGGGGGAGTTAGAGGGGGATGAGGGGGCTTTAAAATCGCTACACAAAACCATAAAAAAAGTAAAAGAAGATATCGAGCGTTTTTCGTTCAACACGCCCGTTTCAGCTTACATGATTTGTGTCAACGAACTAACCGCCCAAAAATGTAACAAACGAGCAATTTTAGAGCCTTTGTTGATTATTTTGTCACCTTACGCTCCACACATTGCTGAGGAATTGTGGTTAAAATTGGGCAACACCGAAAGTATTACGTATGCTGTTTTTCCAAAATACAACGAAGCTTATTTGGTAGAAAGCAATCATAAATATCCGGTGTCGTTTAACGGTAAAATGCGTTTTGTGTTGGAATTGCCCACCAATTTAACTGCTGCTGAGGTAGAATCCGAAGTAATGGGGAATGTTCAAACGATAAAACAATTGAACGGACAAACTCCTAAAAAGGTGATTGTGGTGCCAAATAAGATTGTGAATGTGGTGGTGTAAAAATTAAGTTTAAGTAAAAACAACTTTAATCAAATGAATTTTTTTCGACCATTTGTAGTGTGTTTCATTGTTGTAAACGGTTTGTTTATAAATGTTTTTGCACAAAACAATTGGTTAGATAGTGCCAATTATTATGAAGAAAATCAAAACTTCAACAAGGCAGAATATTTTTATTCATTATACCTGGCATCGACCAGTAAAATTGATTCACTTTATATAGAAATTCTTCAAAAAGAAGCCCGTAGTTTAAGAATAAATTTTAAAAATTATGAATCGTTAAATACCACATTAAAAGCAATTGAGCTAAGCAAAAAAATTAATCATCCGGAATTGGTATTCAAATCCCAACTACAGTTGGCCGATTTTTATACACTAACTCAACGGGTTGAATTAGCGGATGAAGTTTTCTCCAGTATAACTCCTTTACCTGAATTTTCTGCATTAACCATTTGTACCTTTTTAAACAGAAAAGCTGCTTATTTTAATCAAACAGGAAAATTAGATTCTGCTATAAAATATTCCAATGAAGCACTTGTATTAGCCAATGAAAACAACTTTATTAACGCACAAGCTACTATTTACAATGAATTAGGAAACATTTACGAAAAGAAAAAAGAATATCATACAGCGTTAACCTATTTTGATAAGGCGCTAGAACTAAATAAAGACGATAAAATCAACCACTCCAACACTTATTTGAATAAAGCTAAAATTTATTTCAATCAAAAAAAATATCGTTTAGCCATTCATCATTTAGAAACTAATTTGAGAAATATTGAACACACCAATTGGTCGAACCTTAAATGTCCTATATTAGAATTCACTTCTACAGCTTATTTTATGCTAAATGATTCAGTAAAAGGGTATAAGTATTTAGCAGAGTACCAAAAAGAAGCGAACAATTTTTATTTAAACAATCAAAATAAAACCATTGCTGAACTGGAAACAAAATTCAAAACCGAGCAAAAAAATGCAGAAATTATCAAACAAAAAAACATCATTTTTGAAGAAAGACAACGTCAGAAAATATTTTACACAGTAATCATTTCACTTATTATTTTATTGAGTACTTCTCTATTTTTCTTTACAACTGTTAAAGCTAAAAACAAACGGTTAACTAAATTGCTTAACGAAAATGAGTTTTTAATTGGAGAAGCTAACCATCGGATAAAAAACAACTTGCAACTAATTGTTTCTTTGGTTGCTCGAGAAAAAAACAAAAAAGAAAATGAAAACGATGAAGCGTTAACCAACATCGTTACCAAAATTGAATCCATTGCTACACTTCACCAGCAACTCTATATGAATGATGAAAAAAATACAATTAACTTAAAAACGTATCTTACCGAACTTTGCGACAACTTACTTCCGCTGCTAAAGGCTAAAAATATTGTTTTGGTAAAAGAATTTGATGATACGTTGTTTACTATTGAAAAATCTGTATATGTAGGTTTAATTCTTAATGAGTTAATAATAAACTCTTTAAAACATGCTTTTACGGAAAATGCCAACTTCACAAAAGAAATAAATATTCAGTATAAAAGTATCAACAACAAAAAAATTGAATTCACTTATAGCGATAATGGGAAAGGGTTGGCTGACAATGAAAATCCTAAATTAATTCATTTACTTTGTAAGCAAATAAAGGCTGAATATAGTATTGAAAATAAAAATGGGTTTTGTTTTAAAACAGAAATAAAATTAAAATGAATAACTAATCAGCAGTATTTCTTAACCACATAGATACATAGGATTTGACTTTAACACAAAAATATCTTGATGATTTAACTTATGAAGTAATTGGTGCTTCTATTGAAGTACACAAAACAATGGGACGAGGATTATTGGAAAGCGTTTATCATGCCTGTTTAAAAGAAGAGTTGATACATAGAAAAATAAATTTTTTATCAGAGTTAAAAATCCCTGTTATCTATCGAAATAAAAAATTAGCTATTGATTTTAGGTGTGATTTTTATATAGAAAACGCTCTTATTCTTGAACTTAAAGCTATCAATGAATTTTCAACCATTCATGAAGCACAGCTTCTGAACTATATGAAACTATTAAAAGCTCCAAAAGGTATTTTAATCAACTTTAATTGTAACAACATCTTTCATGAGGGACAAAAAACTCTTGTAAATGAGTATTTCAGTGATTTACCTAAACAGTAAAAAAACTATGTTCCTATGTGGTTCAAACTAAAATATTATCTATTCTTAAAATAATAGCTAATTTATAAACTGATTAACAAATAATAAATGAACGTCATAATAGTAGAAGACGAATTAATTATAGCAGATCATCTTGCTCAAATACTTACCGATATTAATGTTAATGTTCTAGAAATAATTGATGACTTAGCTGAGGCTGAAAAGAGTTTAGCAAAATCTCCCGATTTTTATTTCTTAGACATTCGATTGTCGGACAATCAAAGTGGAATAGAATTTGGCAAAGCACTAAATAGTCTTAACATACCATTTGTATATATTACCGCCAACAACGAACTAGAAATTCTAAAAAAAGCTATAGCTACCCAACCCATTTCTTACATTACAAAACCGTTTAAAGAACGAGATGTAATAGCTGCTGTTGAGTTAATTAGATTAAAAACTACCGCTTCAAGATTTTTACAAATAACAACCTCAAAAGGAGTTAAACAAATTGCTGAGCAAGAAATTTTATACTGTGAAGCCGAAGGTTCGTACGTTAGAATTGTTACCCAAAATGGAATATTTATACAACGTATGACGCTAAAGAAAACATTGGAAATGCTCAGCAAAGACTTTATCAGAATTCACCGATCTTTTATTGTTAATAAACATAAAATTAATTCTTATACAACCAATTCCATTTATCTAAACGAATTTCAGTTACCTGTTTCAAGAGCTTATAAAAATTTTCTAAGCAAAAAGTAAGTTTTTTCGGCTATATTCTAATATTAACAGCAAAAACAACTCGTTTGTGTCATTCTGAACGATGTTTTATTCAACCCGACTCTTTGTCGGGATGATAATAAAACGAAGTGAAGAATCTTTTTTTAGGTGCTGTAAGCTTCCCCTCAATTCATTTGTTAACCTAAATCAAGAAAGTGATTTAGGAACAAATTTCTTTCAGAATGACAGCTAAAATTTAGAAATCAAACTGCTGTGATAGTTAGAATATAGCCTTTTTTCCCATTCACAACAAAAATCGGTTATCTACAACAATAATTTTTTTATTTCATTAAATAATTTAATTTTTGTGTTGTACAACATAATATTAATTAAAAATCATTTTTATGAAGAAAAAGTTAATCCCCGTCGGGTTGTTTTTACTGACAGCATCGGTCAATGCTCAAGAGGTAATTTCAACTCAAGGAGATAGTTACAGTAATGGTAGCAATACAATCGATTTTACGATAGGTGAGCCAGTTACTGAAACTGTTTCAGATGGAACAAACGATTTAACCCAAGGGTTTCATCAAACACTATTGACCATCACGAGTGTTGAAGACTTAGATGTTGACATTTTAGTGAACCTTTTTCCAAATCCGACAGCAGAGTTTGCTAACCTAACCATTGAGAAGTATGAAGGGTTAAAATTTCAGTTATTCGATGTTACAGGAAATTTGCTAAAACAAGCCGCATTAACCGGTTCTAAAACAAGTGTTAATATGTCGGAATATCCTATGGGAATGTATCTATTGACGTTAACTAACCAAAAAGACAAGAAAATTAAAACGTATCAAATCATTAAAAAATAAAATAGCTATGAAAAGAATAATACTATCGGCAATAACATTTGCTGCACTAACATTTAATATTTGGGCTCAAAGTCCAGAAGCATTTAAATACCAGTCCGTGGTAAGAGATGCATCACAAAACGTAATTCCTAATCAAGCAGTAGGAATGCAATTAACCATATTACAAGGAAGTGCATCAGGTTCTGTTGTGTATCAAGAAACTTTTGCACCAACAACCAATGCTTATGGATTAGTAAACATAGAAATAGGAACAGGAACAGTAGTTAGTGGAACATTTTCTACTATTGACTGGGCAAATGGACCTTATTTTATTGAAACAGCATTAGATGCAACAGGTGGTACAAGTTATTCAGTAATGGGAACCTCACAATTATTAAGTGTACCTTATGCATTATATGCAAAAACTTCAGGCAGTTCAATTCCAGGGCCTCAAGGTCCTGCTGGAACTAATGGTATTGATGGAATTAATGGAGTTGATGGTGCTGTTGGTCCTCAAGGTCCAATTGGTTTAACTGGCCCTGCTGGAACTAATGGTTTTGATGGAATTAATGGAGTTGACGGTGCTGTTGGTCCTATGGGTCCTCAAGGTCCAATTGGTTTAACTGGCCCTGCTGGAACTAATGGTTTTGATGGAATTAATGGAGTTGACGGTGCTGTTGGTCCTATGGGTCCTCAAGGTCCAATTGGTTTAACTGGAGCAACTGGAGCAACTGGTCCAACAGGTCTTACTGGAGCAACTGGAGCTGCTGGATCTGCTAATATAAGTGGAACAACCAATAATATTATAAAATTTACAAGTGCAACTACTGGGGGTAATTCTCAGCTATTTGATGATGGAACCAATGTTGGTATTGGAACTACTACTCCCTTAGGAGCATTGGATGTATTTAATGGTTCAGGGTCGGCAAATAATTGGATATATTTTAGAAGGAATTCTGTAGGTAATCCAAGCACAAGTTTTAATAGTGGTCTTGCATTTGGCTGGAATAAATCAGGAGGGCAGGGAGAAACTGAAATTGTTTTTTCAAATGGAGCGGGGGCGTTACCTCGACTTAATATAAGTGAATGGAATGCTGCAACATCAACATATATAACACACGTAACAGTTGCTCGCTCATCTGGTAATGTGGGTATTGGAACTCAAGTTCCTAGTGCAAAACTAGAAGTTGTTGGTCAAGTTAAAATTACTGGTGGGGCTCCAGCAGTGGGTAAAGTATTAACATCTGATGCTAATGGTTTAGCCACTTGGGCAACTCCTGCTGGACCACAAAAAATATACTTTTCTGCCGGAAACAATAATAATAATACTGCTTTACCGGATTGGAGTTTTAATAAATCTAATAGTTTATTAGATACAAAAGTAGGAAACCCAAATATTATAGTAGTACAGCAAACAGGGTTATATGTTATAAGTTGTAGTGCAACATTAAGTTCTACAAATTTCTTATTGAATTTGTTGGTAAATAATGTTCAAAAATTTGGTTCTTCTCCAAGCTCAGGTTATACAGCTGGTTCTGCTACATGGGGAAGCGTATCTAGAACTTGGTCAATTTTGTTGAACGCAGGAGATGAGTTAGAAATTACAACAGGTGTTGGTTCTATATGGGATGGTGCTGGAGATAGAGACATTCTTACTATTTATAAAATTGATTAAACAATAAAATAAGAAATTAGTCATTAGGTTTTAGGCGTTAGTTGAAAAAACATCAACTAACGCCTTTTTCTTTTACACGCTTTCCTCTTTAAAAAAGCTATAGCATTACTAAAAAATTGTAATTACTCAGCATATTAACACATTATAAATCAAAAACATAAAATTAAAACCACATAGAAACATAGATTTATCAACAACTTTAACAAGGAAAAAAATTACATAGAAATAAATTTTAAACATAGTGTTATCTATGTAAAGCAAAGCTTCTATGTTTGTTTTTCTATTAAAACCTATGTTTCTATGTGGTTAAAAATACTGCTGAATAGTTACAAAAAATTATTAATCTTGTTTTTGAAAAAATCACAAAAAAATGACAAATAATAATCCAAATCAACTTGCTCCATTTTCTGCTAGGTTCAGTCCTCAAGTTCCAGAATTATTAAATAAACTAAAATGTTCCATAGCTTTATCAACTTATCAAGCGGGTAAAATAGTGTTAATTAGTCCTCATCCAGACAATGAAAGATTGACAACACTGCCGAGAACTTTTCGCAAACCAATGGGTATAGCCATACAAGGAGATAAAATGGCAATTAGCTTAAAAGATGAAGTAGTTGTTTTTCAGAATTCAAGACAGTTAGCAGAACATTATCCCAACAAACAAAATACTTACGATAGTTTGTGGTTGCCTCGAACAACTTATTACACAGGGCTAGTAGATATGCATGATATTGATTTTGGTGATGACGGAATTTATGCGATAAACACTTCGTTTTCTTGCATTTGTAAGATTGGTGGTGAATTTAATTTTACTCCTGTTTGGAAACCTCCTTTTATTCAAGAAGTAACTCCTGGAGATTTATGCCATTTAAACGGTATGGTTGTGCTTAATGGTAAACCTAAATATGTTACTGCATTAGGTACAACAAATACCCCTCAAGGATGGAAAGAGTATATTGTTAGTGGAGGTGTTTTAATGGATGTAGAAAAAAATGAAATTCTTCTTGAAGGATTGGCTATGCCTCATTCGCCCAAAATGTACAACAATGAATTGTATATGTTAACATCGGCAAGTGGTGAGTTTATCAAAGTTAATTTAGAAAACAAAACCCATGAAACCATTAAAAAATTTGATGGTTTTTGTAGAGGTTTGTCCTTTTATCAAGACTTTGCATTTATCGGTTTTTCTAAGTTGAGAAAAAACTCCAGCACATTTGCAAAACTATCTTTTTCAGACAAAGCAAATTTTTCGGGCATTAAAATTATTCACATGCCAACAAAAGCTGAGGTAGGCGAAATTATTTACGAAACTAGCGTAGATGAGATTTATGAAGTGATTGTTTTAGAAAACATGGTTCGCCCCAACATTCTCAATACCATTGATGATATTCACAAATTATCATTGGCTACTCCTACAACTACTTATTGGGCAAAAAAGGAAGAACAAGAATAATTTTAATGTATATCCTTAATTAGCAATAGCCATTAAATATACTGAAACTTGACAGTTCCGCCACGCATTTGGCGAGGTGGAAACTGTTTAGTTGCAGTTATGCCGCAAGATATAAATCACGTTGTTTTTGCAAATCTGTTTTCTAGCGGTATAACTAAGAAATTTAGCTACAGATTGCATAAATTTGCACTGGTTTTTTTCACAAAATGGTGAAATCTATGGCATTAATTATCAAATAATAAATTGGTGTTTATGAGTAACGGACAATTGATATAATCTTATTCCATTCACAACAATAAACGGTTATCTACAAAAATAATTTTTTTATTTCATTAT
>JAVHRO010000006.1:21304-24494 GCA_036171675.1 Vicingus sp.
TTCCATTCACAACAATAAACGGTTATCTACAAAAATAATTTTTTTATTTCATTATTTAATTTATTTTTGTGTTGTATAACATATTTATGTCTTGAAATAATCATTGTTTAAATCAAAAAAAACAACCGTATGAAAATAACCATTTACCATTTTAACAACTTACTGCGAACGTATAACAAATACCGCAGAAAATTAGCGAATTTGCGTAACGCAAACAAAAATGTAAGACGACAAGGCATCTTGCAAAACCATCTTGCAAAACTTCATGAAAAACTGACGTTCCTAAAGATGAGCATTAAGCTAAGTACAGTTGCAGCAAGTATTGCAGTTGGTTCGTTGGCATTTATTCCTCAAACTGCTGATGCACAATGGTTTTCTGCTAAACAAATCAACCCTTTTAGTATAACCAATTCTTATGATGAATCATCACCTGCATTTGCCGATTTGGATGGTGACGGAGATTTAGATATGTTGAGTGGTTCAGGTGAATACACCTATAATTATGATCTATATACCAGCACAGGTTCTTATGAATATTATTTTAAATATTATGAAAATATTGGTTCAGCTTCAAATCCAGTGTTTAATTCTCCTCAAATTAATCCTTTCGGTATAGCTGGATCTACTTACAATATGATAACTCCTACATTTGTAGATATTGACAATGACGGAGACATGGATTTGTTTTATGGCAATACAGATGGTAATTTTTATTATTTAGAAAATACAGGTACTTCAATAGCTCCAGCATTTGGTGTTCCTCAAACCAATCCATTTGGGCTTGTACATTTTGCTTATGCAAACATATTAACTCCAACATTTGCAGATATAGATAATGACGGAGATTTTGATTTGTTGTCAGGCGACAACTCTGGTAAGTTCTTTTATTTTGAGAATACTGGTACGTCTTCAGCACCAGCTTTTGCTGCTTACCAAACGAACCCTTTCGGATTAAATCCTTATTATCTAGGACAAACAGCTCCAACATTTATAGATATTGATGCTGATGGTGATTTTGATTTATTGTCAGGTGAAAGGGGTGGAGATTTCTTTTATTTTGAAAACACAGGTACATCATCCGCTTCTGCTTTTGCTGCTTCACAAACCAATCCTTTCAATTTAAGCATAGTCGGTAGTTCTTATGGATCTAGATCTAGACCAACTTTTGCTGATATAGATAATGATGGCGATATGGATTTAATGGCTGGTGATAGTTATGGAGATTTTAATTTCTATAAACAATGTACTCCTTCAACTGCCACAATTTCGCCAACGGCAGTTTGTAGTTATGTTTCGCCAAGCGGTCAATTCTTTACATCGGGAGGAACCTTTACAGATATCATCCCAAACGCTACAGGTTGCGATAGTGTAATTACTATTAACCTAACCATTAATCCGGTATTAGATCAAACGCTTAGCTCCACCAATCCTATGGTTTGTGGTTCGGGTTCAACAACCATTGATTTAGGTTCATCTCAGTCGGGAGTTAGTTATTACTTGAGAAATAACGACAACGATACTGTAGTTGATGGTCCGGTATTAGGTAACGGTGCTACTATTTCGTTTAATACCGATAACATATCATCTGCTACAACCTATAATGTGTATGGGGAACTTCAAACAAATTCAATAGGGTTGAAGTTTGATGGCAACGACAATAATAGTGTTGATTGTCTTAATAGTGCTAGTGTTCAACTTAGTGGTACTCAAATTACGCTTGAAGCATGGGTTTATCCAACGCAATGGAAAGATGCCGTATGGGGAGGGAATATCATTAATAAAGAAGGTTTCAACACTGGTTACATGCTACGTTGTGGAAATAATGGGCAAGTTAACTTTAATTTAGGTAGTGCTGGTTGGAATGAACTTACAACTTCTCAAAACGCATTAGTACTAAACACTTGGCAGCATGTGGCAGCAACCTATGATGGAACCACCATGTCAATTTTTGTAGATGGAAACCTTGTGGCTAGTCAAAATACTTCAGTTAGTTTTTCTTCACCAGATGGTAATTTAACAGTTGGAAACTGGAGTAATGGAAGCGGTAGAGCTTTCATTGGAAGTATAGACGAGGTTAGAATTTGGTCGGTTTCTAAAACTCAAGGTGAACTTCAAACTGACATGAATACTTGTTTAACAGGTTCAGAAACAGGATTGATGGCTTATTACCAGTTTGAAAATGGAACAGGCAGTTCTATCTTAACCGATTTAACTTCAAACGGACACAATGGTACGTTACAAAACATGGATACCAATGCTGTTTGGGGAATGGGAGCTGCAATTTGTTCAACATGTAATATGGAAATGACACAAACCATTACCATAAATGTTGGACAGCCTTCATCGGCTACTATCTCGCCTACTGCATGTAATTCTTTTGTTTCTCCTAGTGGAAATTACACATGGACTACCAGTGCAACTTATTTAGATACTATTCCAAATGTTTCTGGTTGCGATAGTGTTATTACAGTAAATTTAACTATCAATAACTCAACAACAAGTTCACAAACTTTGGTAGAATGTGCTGGTTTTTCAGTAACAGTTGGAAGTAACACTTATTCAACAACAGGGGTTTACACCGATGTGTTTATGAATGCAGCAGGTTGCGATAGTACAGTAACTACTGATTTAACTATTGAAAATGCTATTGATGTTACAATAGACAATTCATTAGCACCAACGTTAACAGCAAACCAAGCTGGCGCAAGTTACCAATGGTTAGATTGTGACAATGGAAATGCAATCATCCCATCAGAAACTACTCAAAGCTTTACAGCAGCAGTTAATGGTAATTATGCAGTTGAAATTACGGTGGGAAGTTGTGTAGATACATCAGCTTGTGAGAATATTGCAGGAGTAGGAATAAAAGAAGCTGCAAGTAATGTTGTTTCCATATATCCAAATCCAACCAATGGAATGGTAAACATTAACTTTGGAAGTAATAATTCAACTGTAGATTATACTATTTCTTCAATAGAAGGCAAAGTAGTTGAAACGGGAAAAACTTCAACCAACAACATTACTGTTGATTTAAGCAACGAAAGCAAAGGCGTTTATTTTATTAGAATAAATACTGAAAACATTTCAACTGTTTACAAGTTGATTAAACAATAAATTTCGAAAAAATATATGAAGAAAGGAGGGTGTCTAAAAAGAAATAGACAGCCTCTTTTTTTTATCTCAAAAATTT
>JAVHRO010000007.1:0-5925 GCA_036171675.1 Vicingus sp.
AGCCGACACACAAAAGCCAACCTTGCAAAAGAGCCTGCCTTGTGCCAACGCACAGCCCACCCACCCCAGCGGACGAATATCAATCATTTTTATTGCAACTGTATAAAACACACTTTATTCATAACTTTGAACTTTAGGCATTCATAATTAAAAAGCACAACAATATGGACGATAAATTTTTACAATCACTTTTAAAAACAGGGCTGTTTGATATTGGTGACAGCGATGAAAGGTTGAAATGGCTTCAACAATCCATAGCAGACTTACAAAAGAAATTGGACGAGGATTATTCTCTTTTGCCTAAACATACTTTGGTAGCACTTGACCCAAATATCTCTGACACAGAGCTGATACTAATTGAAACAGAACTAATTGTTACTGCCTATTGGAAAGCTCTTAGGGGAAAATATCCAGAAATGCCACGGAATATTCTCAGAGGTGTAATTCTGAATTCATTAAATAATATTGGAGTTTCAGACCCTATCGCTGCAAGAATCATTTACTTGACTGCATTAAATTTTTTCCCTTATGCTAAACTTAATAATGAAAAAGGTTTAGTTGAAGCAATGCTAACTGAATTAGGAGAAATAGCTGAAAATAATGCAATTGAAGAATGGTCATTAATTGAAGAAGAACCAGTTTTAAAAATTGGAACTTTAAAAGTTAGCGACTTTAAATTTGGAAGTATTGAACTTGACAAAGAACAACTGAAAATAGGTTTGAAGACTGCTATAAGTAATGACCCATCAGGACACGGAACAAATCACGGAGGAAATTCAGTTTGGGGAGAACACTTTGCTAACAAATCAAGTGAAGCAATATCAACTGCATTTAAAACTGCTTTAGACGCATTCAATAAATCACTTTCACCATCAGCTCTGGAAACTCCATTAAACAAGTTCTTTGGAGAGTTCAAAAAGACCTTAGATGCAAATCTGAAAACGTCATTTGCTTCTTTGACAGCCGTTGAACGGAGGAGCAAATTGTTGTGGTGGAAGGAAACTTTGTATTCCCCATCTTTAAAAAGAAGTTACAGAGGATTAGATAAAAATTTATTGCCTGTAATAATGGGTGCAGACTTAAATAATCAAGTTCCCGAAATAACACCTATCAGTGCTGATTATCTTTTAAGAGATACATTGTTTTTATTGAACGAGAAGAAAGATGATTTGATAAAATTCACTGACTATCTAACTGCAATTTCCGAGAACACATTGAAGTCAATTCTGAAAAATTATTTCACAACTTTGAATGAGATTGAAGGCAGAATTTCCATAACAGATTTTATCGCATTGTTACTCAACGACAGAGTGAAAATAATGGACTTGTTTTCCAAAACAGGGATTAAAGAAGACGAGCAAATTTCATTAAGTGATTTATCGGTTGCGATTTTACATGACCTTTTAACTCAAAGACTAATTTCCGAATAGTATGGCAGGCAAGTGTTCACATCCATCATGTTTTCCTAACGACACAGGCTGTAATGTTGAAGGCTGTTCTAACTTATCGGAATGTAAATATTACGAGAAGGGAGAAGTAACAGCGGAGGAAAATCAACCAGCGGAGGGAGAATTTTATAGAATCCCGTGGACTGGAAATACTCTTGGTTTATCCGACCTCAATTTTCTAACCGCATCTGCAAAACCAATTCTCATTGGCATTGCAGGTGTAGCAAGTGCAGGGAAAACAACATTCTTAGCTTCACTCTATTGCTTGTTAAGGCATGGAAAAAAAATCGATGGCTATAGTTTTTCAGGTTCCTTAACTCTTAATGGCTGGGAAAATATTGCATGGTATTTAAGTTGGAAAAACAATGGCAACATTCAATTCCCACCTCATACAACCAACAACTCAGGCAGAGTTCCCGGATTATTGCATTTGGCTTTGAAAAATAAAAATGGAGAAAAAAAAGATTTGATTTTCACTGATGCACCCGGAGAATGGTTTGACCATTGGAGAAATAATGTGAATAGTGAAAACGCTAAAGGTGCTAAGTGGATACACGATAATTGCGATGCCTTTTTACTTTTTGCGGATTGCGATATGCTTGCAGGAAGTAAGAGAGGACAAGCAAAGTTGCAAATCAATTCAGTTGCTGATAGACTGTTTGAAAGAATTGGTGACAGACCATTTGGTTTAGTGTGGTCAAAATCAGATGTGGCTGTATCTGACACAACCAAGGAACAAATCCTTTCACACATAAAAGAAAATCCACTAACACACTTCAATGAGTTTGCGACAAGTGTAAACGAAGGTGAAGAAGGTATTTTTCATCAAAACATTTGTGAATCTATGAATTGGATAATTGAAAAATTGGACAGCAACATAAATAGCGTTCCCAAAATTTCATCCTTCAAAAAAGAAGATATGTTTCTTTCAAAAAGATTAGTCAATGGATAATACAAGTGATAATAATGTTTTAATAATTGGAGGTCCTCATGCAGGTAAAACTCACTTTGGAGGACAACTGTATGGACGGCTTAACAGCCGTCAATTCAATTATAAAATTGCACCTCAAAACAGACCAGCTGACCTAACTATATTTCAAGAAGTTTTAGATAAACTATCGGAAGGCAAAAGAGCAGGTCATACTGAAGCATCAGCCAACAGAAACATTGAATTAAAAATTGATGATTCTAAAGGCAACAATATTGTTTTTGCATTTCCTGACTACGCAGGTGAGCAAGTTAGAATGATTGTAGATAGCAGAAGAGTAAATACTATTTGGAAGGAATACATTGACAAAAGCACTTCATGGATGTTTTTTGTCCGCTTAGATGAAGTAACAACAATTGAAGACATAATCAACAAAGGAATTCCGAATGCAGAAGAAATAAAAAAAAGAAATGCTCAACCACCACCAGTTAAAATTTCAGATGCTGCACATTTTATAGAATTACTTCAAACACTGTTATACATCAAAGGTGTTCCATCATTTAATAAAGTAACCAAACCCAATTTGACAATTGTTCTTTCATGTTGGGATGTTTTGAATTTAGAGGGGAATGTTGTTCCATCAGACTTGCTAAAGGAGAGATTACCATTGCTATATGACTTTGTAAATAATTCATGGGAAGAAAATTCACTTTCTGTTTTAGGTCTTTCATCAACAGAAAAAACATTAACAGATGAACCTGATGAAGATTACATTGACAGGACGCCAATAAATTTTGGGTATATCATTAGCGCCAACGGACAAAGAGAAAATGACTTAACATTATCAATTGCAAATTTCATTGGAAGAAAATAAAATCATTATTCAACAAGCATATTACGGAGAAGTAAACAGGGCTCATTCATGTATAACACAAACAACAAATGATTCCGAACTTACTTCTTTTTTAATTGCTTTTTCAGACAGACCAGCGGCATTGCCGCCTGGAGTTGAACTAACACCTTACCTTTCAGGAGTAGCGTTTTCAAAGCAATACATTTTCACAAAAACTTTTCCAGACCCATTTGCAACAAGGGCAGGAATGGTTTTTACACATGCTTTGATTCTAAATATTTCTGACATTTATTCTGTCAATAATCTTGATGATATTCTTTCTTACTTTGTCAACGAAGTTCCAAAAGAAAGAACTGAATTAAAGCCAATAAATTTAAACATCCCAAAGGAAAATTCAATTTCAGCAAATAGAGTTCAACCGAAATTTATTCAAGAAACTATTGCTGCTTTTATTAACGGAACTTATCCAATTTTATTTTCAGGAAGTATTGAATCATTTAAGATTGCACTTCAGCAAATTTGGAATTCGCCGAATACCGAGTTTAGAAAAAAAATAAAATTCAGAACAAGTTTTACTCCATCAGATTTGGAAGGAATAAAAGACTTGACAATAGTTTCAATTCAAAAAGAATTTTTACCAAAATGGACAGGGCATAAAATTGTTCAATCTGAAAACAATGAGCAAGTAGAAATCACTTCACATTCAGAAGCACTTTTTTTAGGACATAAAAAAGACAACCCTTTTTATACATTCTTAATTGAGTTAAATGTAATTCAATCAGACTTTCAAATTTTTGGTCAATGTGATAAGGTTTACAATGATTTTATCGTTTTGGATAAAATTGATGATGCAAATATTTTGAGACAGGATATAAGATTGCTTTCAAAAATATCTCCATCCCTAAGTGATGGAGGAAAAGTAAAAGAACGCTTCATTAAAAGATTGGAAGAACTTATTCACAATGGAAAAGATTCAAACATAAAGGCGTTACGAAATATTGAGTGGTCAGCTTTTGACAATGGTGAAGCAAAAGGAAAAGGAATTGTTTATGATTTTATTGCAAACGAACTTTTTAAAGCAACGAATATTCCTTTGCTATCAGAACTTTTAAATATTGCTTGCAGTGAGGAGCCAAAAATTTGGTGGCATAATTCAATTCAAGAGTATTTCAAAATTCCACTTGCGAATTACACAAAACCCTTACTTGAAAACCTTTGGAAATTGATAGACTATTCTGAACAGACTTGTAAAAATGTTTTTTCTCTTGTAAATGTTTCAACAGAGAGTGAACACTCTTTGAGAAATAGTATACCAGTAAAAATTAAGGACGAAACCTCAAAGGCACTTGAAGCCATTTCCAAAAAAAGAAAATGGTTCTTATTTCATGCTGACCTTCTACTGAAATATTTGCTGACTGATAAAGCCATTGTAAAACAATTGGTGATTGAAGATTCTTTAAGCCTTAATGATTCTGTTGGAGTAAAATATCTTTCCGATAAATTAAATGATAAAGAACTAATTACCCTAACATTATCAACCATTGACACCAAGCTAATCCAACTTACGGTAGAAAGAATTTCAAAAGATAAATCACTTCTAAAGGAAATAGATGTTAGAATTCCTTGCTGGCTAACTATCTGGTCAATGACATTGGACAAAACGAGGAACATTTCAGCAGGTATTGAAGGTAAAGAACAGGCAATAATAAATTCCGTTTTTGACTTATTGGTAAAAGAAAACCCAATTCAAGAAGTCATAATTGAGTTGATTGCAAGTTCAACTTTTGCTGACATTACGAATTACAAACAAAGAGATAAACTTTGGAAAGTTATTCCGACAAAGTTTGCGGAAATATTTCTTGATGTAACTTCAAAGAAGATTGTGCAACAACTGCTATCAGGAAAAGTTGATGTATCAATAATTGAAAAACAACTTTCTACAAAGATTACTTCCGATGCCTTCATGTCCAACTTCCTTGAAGAACACAAAAATGATATTAGTAGCGTAATTAAAGTTTATGAATTATTTTCAAATCTGAAAGACGATTTTCTTTCTGATTACATTTCATATTACAGAAACTCTATTACAGAAACCGATTCAAAGAACCTTGGAACTTTAGTTAGTAAATATAAATTCAACAAGTCAGCTAAAAGTATTTATGAGAAATCAAAATACAATCACACTTTCAGGACTGCTTTTGAAATTTGTAAGGACTTGGTTACTATAAGTGTTTGGGACTTTTTCTTTCCTTCATCTGATAAGCATAGAAGTTATAAAACTGATTTAAGCAATATGCCTCAAATAAAACAAAATGATTTACCTACTGTAGTAATTCTTACTGCTATTCAAGAAGAATATTTAGCTGTTAAAGAACACCTGACTAATGTTGTTGATGGCGATAGGAATAATACGCATTATGAAATTGGTATTTTTGAATTTAAAGGGAAGGCACTTGCAAATGTTATTATTCGTGAGTGTGGTGCAAAAAATACGACAGCTTCACAAGAAACAGAGAGAGCAATAAATTACTTTAGTCCAAGCATGATGATGTTTGTGGGAATTGCAGGTTCAAGAAAGCCAAATGATTTTAAGATTGGGGATGTCATCTTTCCAGACAAAATCTATTACTACGAAGGTGGTAAAGCTGGATTGAATTCCTTTAAAGCAAGACCTGATGCAGTTTCACCAACATTTG
>JAVHRO010000008.1:0-24184 GCA_036171675.1 Vicingus sp.
GAGATAGGTATTCTATGCAGTTTTCATCAGTTTTAAAGCGTTCAGCAAATTCTAAAAGGTCTTGTCCTTTAAATAATTCCATAGATATATTGATTTTACTGACATCAAAGATAATAAAATATATGTATTTATCTACCGACCTCTATTAATTAATTTAGATTTAACAGTCATTTTGTATGAGGTTCGAATTCAAAAGCCTTTCAGATTATTTCTCTAAAATTACTAATGAAAAACGCAAAAATAAAAGGTAAACGCTGTTCAACCTTTTTAATTTCATTTAACAGCCCTAATATTTTATACCTGATTGATTAAGAACGTAAACAAATTAGGAATTTGAAAACTTGGAAGTTCCACACTTACTTTAGATTTATCATCATTGCTATTGGTAGATTCAGTATCAGTTTTTTGGGGCTCAACTTGTTCTTTCCATGGCGAAACTTTGTATTGTCCATCAGCAATACCTTCAATTTTAGTAATAATTTCTTTTTCAGTAAGTTGTGTTTTATCGTATTCGAAATGAGCTTTGGTAGTTTCAAAATTAACAGAACTAGATGCGACACCAGTCATACCTGCAATTTCGTCTTCAATAGTTTTTGCACAACCCATTGCACAAACCATGCCTTCGATTGCAAAATCGGCAACTACTATATTCTCGGCTTTTATTTTTTTAGGTTCAGCATTAGCTTGATTATTTTCTGTAACGGAATTACATGCTAGTATTACCGAAAATACAGTTATAAAAGCAATTTTAGTTAACATTCTCATCTTATAGTGCTTTATAAATTTCTGAATTATTAATAGCTTGTTTTATATCATCAAGGGTTACCTTCATTTCATCAAATTTAACTTCGGCAGTATCAGGTAAACTAACATTAACTTGATGCACACCGTCAATGTTTTTAATTATTTCTGAAACGGCATTTACACAATGTCCGCAAGTTAACCCTTGTATTTTAATTACTTTGTTCATAGAAGTTTCAAAATTACAAAAAATAAGATTAAATGTACATACATTTGTCCGTCTAAAAAAAATAAAAAAATTGTTTAACTTAAATAAGCCTATTGCTCAAATTATAGCTCTTCTAGTGCTTGCCTTCATTTGGGGAAGTTCATTTATTTTAATGAAACGTGGTTTAGTTGCATACTCACACAACGAGGTAGCAACATTACGTATGGTGATTTCCTTTCTATGTTTTCTTCCAGTAATTATTTACAATTTCAAAAAAGTAGATAAAAAATATTGGAAATACCTATTTATGGTGGGCTTGTTTGGAAATGGTATTCCTGCTTTTTTATTTACCAAAGCTGAAACAGGATTAAATAGCTCATTGGCAGGAATGCTCAACTCATTAACTCCGCTGTTTACCATAATTTTAGGAGTGGTGATCTTTAAAGTGCCATCTAACAAATTTAAATTTATTGGAGTTTTAATTGGACTTATTGGAGCCATCATGTTACTCACTGGTAATGGATTTGATTTAGGTGATTCAAAAACATCTTACAGCTTTTATGTGGTATTAGCTACCTTTTGTTATGCAATTAGTGTAAATGTGATTAAACGATATTTACAAGAAGTAAATGCGATTGTAGTTTCCTCCTTTGCATTTTTGTTTATTGGTCCTCCTCTGCTTATTTATTTATTTTCTACTAATTTTGTGGTTACTACCGCTAACAACCCTGTTGCTCCATTGGCATTGTTATACATTTCCATTTTAGCCATTTTTGGAACCGTATTTTCGCTAATTTTATTTAATACACTCATCAAACAAACCACAGCTTTATTTGCTTCAACGGTAACCTATTTAATTCCCATATTTGCCATAATGTGGGGAATTTTTGATGGCGAATTAATCAATCTTATTCAAGTATTAGGTATTGTGGTTATTTTGGTAGGCATTTATTTTATCAATAAATTTAAATAAGCCCATTTTTTTAACATTTTTGTAGGGATTTTCTTTACTATTTTTCGTTGTTAACTACTTTTTGTAAAATTTATAATTAGAAGTAGGATAAAACAGTGTATTATTTTTAAATTTGCACCTTTATTTTTAAAGCCATTTTATAAGATGCCATCGTTAGCTAAATACGTTTTTGTTACAGGAGGAGTTACCTCATCATTAGGAAAAGGAATTATAGCTGCTTCATTGGCAAAATTATTACAAGCTAGAGGTTACTCTGTTACCATTCAAAAACTCGATCCATATATCAATGTTGACCCAGGAACCTTAAACCCTTATGAACATGGCGAATGTTTTGTTACTGAAGATGGTGCAGAAACCGATTTAGACTTAGGTCATTACGAACGATTCTTGAATGTACCCACATCTCAAGCAAACAATGTTACTACTGGAAGAATTTACCAATACGTTATTAATAAAGAGCGAGAAGGTGCTTATTTAGGAAAAACCGTACAGGTTATTCCTCACATTACCGACGAGATTAAACGAAGAATTAAATTATTGGGTAATACTGGTAATTATGATATTATTATAACTGAAATTGGTGGTACTGTTGGCGATATTGAATCGTTGCCATACATAGAAGCAGTACGTCAGTTAAAATGGGAGCCAAATTTCGATTGTATTGTAGTACATTTAACCTTAGTTCCTTATCTTGCCACTTCTGGTGAATTAAAGACAAAACCTACACAGCACTCAGTTAAACAATTATTAGAATCTGGAGTTCAACCAGATATCTTAGCATTACGTACCGAACATCGTTTGACTGAAGGGGTAAAGGAAAAAGTAGCCTTGTTCTGTAACATTGCGCCAAAAGCTGTTATTCAGGCTATTGATGCAGAAACCATTTACGATGTTCCTTTATTAATGCTAGAAGAAGAATTGGATAAAGTGGTGTTAGATAAATTAAATCTAGATTACAAAAAAGAACCTGAATTGACCAAATGGAAAGCTTTTCTTTTTAAATTGAAAAATCCAAAACAAACAGTTAAAATAGGTTTGGTAGGAAAATATATTGAGCTTAAAGATTCATACAAATCAATCAATGAAAGTATTATTCACGCTGGAACAGTAAATCAAATTCATGTTGATTTAGTTTGGATTCATTCTGAAGACATTAACAACAAAAATGTTGAAGAAATTATTTCGAAATTAGACGGTATTTTGGTGGCTCCTGGTTTTGGTGAACGTGGTATTGAAGGAAAAATTACAGCAATTAACTACGTTAGAGAACATAAAATTCCATTTTTAGGAATTTGTTTAGGGATGCAATGTGCTGTAATTGAATTTGGAAGAAACATACTGGGTTTAACCGATGCACATTCAACCGAGATGTATCCTGAAACTCCTTATCCAGTAATATACTTAATGGAAGAGCAACGAACCGTTACTAAAAAAGGTGGAACCATGCGTTTAGGGGCTTATCCTTGTAAAATTGATGAGCATTCGTTGGCTTTTAATGCTTATGGTCAAACCGATATTACAGAACGTCATCGTCACCGTTACGAATTCAACAATAAATATTTAGCGGATTACGAAAAAAATGGTATGAAAGCTACTGGAATAAACAAAGAACATCAATTGGTTGAAATAATGGAAATTCCAAATCATCCTTGGTTTGTCGGCGTTCAATTCCATCCAGAATATAAAAGTACCGTAACTGAACCCCATCCATTATTTATTGATTTTGTAAAAGCAAGTGCTGTAGCAAGTAAAATAGAGTCAACTAAAGAAATGGCAAATCATTAAACTAAATCATTCGCATTAAATTAATTAAATGAGCAAACAAGGATTAGATAAAAATTCAATTATAGGATTGGCTATTATAGGTGTTATTTTGTTGGTTTTTAGCTATGTTACACGACCTTCTGATGCAGAAATTGAAACAAAAAAACAAGCACAACTTGCTAAAGAAAAATCAAAAATTGAACAAAACGATACCAAAACAATTGTTGCTGAAACAAAACCAACAGTAGCCGACACGCTAGTTTCTAACGATTCTCTAACAGTTGAAGGCAACGATTCTTTACAAAAAGTTGAACTTAATCATGCATTCGGTCCATTTTCTAAGGCCACCGAAGGTACCCAACAACATTTTATTTTAGAAAATGATAAAATGAAAATCACCTTGTCTAATAAAGGCGGACGAATTACATCTGTTGAATTAAAAGAATTTAAAACATACAAAAAAACTCCATTAATATTATTTAACGAAGATTCTTCGCGCTTTAACATAGAACTTACTTTGCCAGGTATTACTGGTGGTAATTCAATCCGACCTATTAGTACAGAAAATTTATTTTTTGAATCGACTACCACCGACTTTAAGGTTACTGGTAATTCATCAAAAACATTTAGTTTAAAACTTTATGGAAATTCAAAAGATGAATATATTTCGTACAATTATACCATCCATGGTGATTCATATTTAATCGATTTCGATATTGAAACAGTAGGATTAACGAATATTTTAGCTCCTCAATCGAATTTATATCTAAACTGGAGTATGTTTACGCCTAACCAAGAGAAGACCATTAAAAATCAAGAACAAACCAGTACTATTTATTACAAATACAACAAAGGCGAAGTTGATTACATTAATGCCATGAAAACCTCCAAGGAAAATTTGGTGGCTTCAATAGATTGGGTAATGTTCCGTCAACAATACTTTAATGCAACCTTAATTTCAAAATCTCAACCTTTTGC
This sequence comes from Vicingus sp., assembly GCA_036171675.1. Lineage (GTDB taxonomy): Bacteria > Bacteroidota > Bacteroidia > Flavobacteriales_E > Vicingaceae > Vicingus. Next base: position 4,665 of record JAVHRO010000008.1, read on the forward strand.
TAATGCGGATGCTACAATTGAAACAACTAAACTTGAAGAAAATCAGACTCCAAATTATGTTAAAGGGATGGCAACAACGCTTACTATTCCAATAAATGATGCTATAAAAAAATACGAATTACAATTTTACTTTGGACCAAACCAATACTCAACATTAAAAACCATAGGTTACGATTTAGACAAATCAATAGACTATGGATGGGGAATTTTTGGATGGGTTAATGCCATTCTAATCCGCCCTGTATTTAATTTGTTGAATGCAACAGGCATGCAAATTGGGTTAATTATTTTAATTCTAACCTTTATCATAAAGTTGGTGTTGTTTCCAATTACCTGGAAAACCTATTTAAGCAGTGCAAAAATGAGGGTATTAAAACCTCAAATTGACGCATTAAAAGAGAAAATTGGCAGCGACAAAATGAAGTTACAACAAGCAACAATGGCTTTGTACCGACAAACAGGTGTAAATCCACTGGCAGGATGTATACCTATGTTAATTCAAATGCCTATTTTATTTGCATTATTTCGATTTTTCCCTGCTACGTTCGACCTACGTCAAAAAAGTTTTTTATGGGCAGAAGATTTATCAACCTATGATTCTATCTACCAATTGCCATTTCATATACCCATGTATGGCGATCACATCAGCTTATTTACCTTGTTAATGGCAATTTCCATGATTTTTTATACCAAAGCTAACAGTCAAATGACATCAGGTGCAGGTATGGATGGTATGATGGCTTCACAAATGAAAATAATGACCTATCTAATGCCAGTAATGATGCTGTTTTTCTTTAACAGTTATGCTGCTGGTTTAAGTTTTTATTATTTAATTGCCAACGTTATTACTATAGCCCAACAATGGGTAATTCGTAAATGGATTGTTGACGAGAAAAAAGTATTGGCAAAATTGGAATCAAATAAGGCTAAACCCGTAAAAAAATCAGGATTTGCTGCAAAACTTGAGCAAAAAATGAAAGAAGCCCAAACCATTCAACAGAACAAGAACAAAAAGAAATAATAATGTTTAAACCAACCCTATTATTGACTTTTACACTATTGGTGTTGATTATACTGTTTTCCTGCAAAGTAAAAGAAAAAATTCACTCCCCCACTACTCCTGTTGATGAAACAAGCAGTCTGTTTATAAAAATGGAAAAAACTCCATGTTACGGTAAATGCCCGAGCTATGTAGTTGAAATTTTCACCAATGGTGATGTAAATTTTATTGGTAAAAAATTTATCGATTTTGAAGGAAAATATTTTTCAAAAATTAGTATTGAACAACTCAATCAATTAAAAACAAAAATAAACGACATCAATTTCTTTGAACTCAATAATAAATATGATAGTCCTGCTACCGATATTCCTGCTTGTATAACCGAAATACATTTAGATAATAACATAAAAAAAATAACCAATCGGCATCAAGGTCCACCAACACTAAAAGAACTGGAACAATTAATTGAAGAAATTGTATTAAAAAGTAATCTCCAAAAAGTTATTCAATAAACTAGATATTGCATTTTCAAGCATTAATTTGTAGGTTTTTCAACTTTAAACTTTTAACTTTAAACTTTAAACTTTAACACCAATGCCAATAGAGATTAAAGAAGTCATTTCAAAGAACGATTATAAAGATTTTATTGCTATTCAATTTAGCATTTATAAGAACAATCCGTATTGGGTTCCTCCAATTAAAAAAGACGAAATTAAATCCATACAAAAAGAACACAATCCTGCATTTCGATTTTGTAAAGCTAAATTCTGGAACGCCTATAAAGATGGAAAATGTGTTGGAAGAATTGGCGCAATTATTAACAACAAATACAACGAAAAAACTGGAGAAAAAATAGGTCGTTTTACACGCGCAGAATTTATTAACGACATTGAAGTTACCAAAGCACTTTTTTCTACTGCAGAAAAATGGCTAAAAGAAAAAGGCATGGTTCAAATTCAAGGTCCACTTGGATTTACTAACCTTGATCACCAAGGCATGTTAATTGAAGGCTTTGAACATTTGCCTTCAGCAGCCTCAGAATATCATTTGCCTTACTATCAAGAACACATGGTTTCGTTGGGTTTTGAAAAAGAAATAGATTGGGTAGAATTTCGATTGTTTTTATCAGGAGTTCCTGAAAAAGCACGTAGAGTTGCCGAAATAATAAAAACACGAAACAACCTTACTTTAAAAAGCTTTACTTGCACTAAAGATTTAAAACCTTACGCATTTCAGCTATTCGAAATATTAAACGTAGCTTTCAAAGACTTATTTAGCGTAGTAAACCTCGATAAAGAAATGATTAACTACTATGTAAATAGGTATTTAACCATGATTAATCCTGAGTTTGTTAAATTAATTTTTGATGAAAATAACCAAATTGTAGCTTTTATTGTTGGACTACCTTCTCTTTCTGAAGGTTTGCAAAAAGCGAATGGAAGCCTTTTCCCTTTTGGCTGGTATTATTTAAAACAAGCATTAAAAAAGCCAAAAGTTGTTGATTTAATGCTTACCGGAATTTTACCTGACTACCAAGGCAAGGGTGTCGCTGCAATTTTAATTAATGAATTGCAAACCGTTATGGAAAAATATGGTGTAAACGATGTAGAAACTACAGGCATTTTTGAAACCAACCAAAAAGCTATTCAAAACTGGAAAAACTACGATAATATTCAGCACAAACGAAAAAGATGCTGGAAAAAAAATATTCATTAATCGTATTAATATTATCAATAAATTTGATTCTTTAATTGTAAAAAATAACTCAATCATGATAAAAAAAATTACCGTAATTAGTTCAATTGTATTTTTCTCACAAGTATGCTATGCTCAGTTTGGAACAAAAATAGCTGGTCAACTAATTGATAAATCAATTCAAAAAAAATCATCTAAATCAACAACCAAAGATGAAATTTCTGCTCCTAAAGAAAATCAAACTTCTAACGAAACAGAAGAAATAAACGAAAATACATATTCTGGCACTGCGTTTGGAAGCGGTTCGTCAAAAAAAGATAAAGTAAAACCTGAATATATTTTTCAAAGTAATGTGGTAATGCAAGTTGAAATTGTAGATAAAACAGGTAAAAGCACCGGAAAAAATGAGATGATAATGCACATTAGTAAAGAAAGTAATTATTCTGGAACAGAAATGAAATCGAAAGACACTCAAGGGAATATTTCGATATTTGATTGGACCAGTAACATTATGATTTCGTTGATGAACCAAGAAGGAAACAAAATTGGAATGGTGATGGATTTAGATGCCAACAACAAGTCTGCTGAAACAAAACAAGATGCTCCAATGAAATTTACGAAGACAGGTAAAACAAAATCTATTCTTGGTTATATGTGTGACGAATACATTGCCGAAAACGATGATTCCAGCATTGATATGTGGGTTACTCAATCCTTAGATTTTAATGTGAGTAAAAATATGGAGTACTTTTCAAAACAATCCAACACAAGCAATTATACAAAAGATGCCCCTCAAGGATTTATGATGGAGGCTACTACTACCGAAAAGAAAAAAGGTGGAAAATCGATTATGCAAGTAACTCAAGTAAATAAATTTGCTAATACAACTTTTAAAACTTCCGATTATACATTTTATTAATTTTTTTCTTAAAAGCTATCATCCATCATAAAAATAAAAGCATGAATACAAAACAACTCTTCATTTCTGCGTTTTTAATAATTAATTTCCAATTATTAATTTTCAATTGTAACGCTCAAAATGATACTTTACTAAACAAAAAAGACGGAAAATATTTATTTACACCAGTTAAAAGCATGGAAGCCCTTGAAGTATTAAGCCAAGGTAGAACTGGCACCTGCTGGTCATTCTCTTCCCTCTCATTTTTAGAATCAGAAATTATTAGAAAAGGAAAAAAAGCAGTCGCTTTATCAGAAATGTTTATTGTTAGAAATGCATATTTAGACAAAGCCATTAATTATGTTAGAATGCATGGCGAAACAAACTTTGCTGCTGGTGGTGCTTTTCACGATATTCCTTACATCATTAAAAAATACGGTATTGTTCCAAACCAAGTTTACAAAGGCTTAAATTACGGTGAAGATAAGCACAACCATTCTGAAATGGATGCCATACTAAAAGCTGCTGTTGACGAAATTGTAAAAAATCCACAAAAAAAATTAACTACTTCATGGACAAAAGCTATTGAAGGAGTTTTAGATGCCTACTTAGGTGCAATTCCTTCTGAATTTGAATTTGAAGGTAAAAAATATACACCTAAATCGTATGCCGCTAGCCTTGGCTTAAATATGGACGACTATGTGGTAATTGGTTCATATTTGCATCATCCTTTTTACGAACAATTTGTAATTGAAGTACCCGATAATTGGAACTTTGGAACCATCTACAATGTTCCATTAAATGAAATGGAGCAAGTAATTAATGATGCTGTTATGAAAGGATATTCTGTGGCTTGGGGAAGCGATGTTTCTGAAAAAGGATTCTCATTTAAAAATGGTTTAGCCATTATTCCAGAAGATGAAGCTACTGTTACTGTTATTGGTAAGGACAACAAAAATTTTAGCGATGCTGGTGCAGACAAAGTGAGCAATGCATTCAACGAGCCTGTAAAAGAAAAAGAAATAACTCAAGAACTACGTCAATTGGCTTTCGATAATTACGAAACAACCGATGACCACGGTATGCACATTACTGGTATTGTTAAAGACCAAAAAGGTACCAAATATTACATCGTAAAAAATTCGTGGGGTAAAGACAACTATGCTAGTGGTTATTTTTATGCCTCCGAAGCGTATGTAAAATATAAAACCATTGATATTATGGTTCATAAAGATGCATTATCAGCAGAAATGAAAAAAAAATTAAACATTAAATAAATTATTTTATTCACGAATTAATACAATGGAAAATTTACAAGAAATTAAAATTGGTAAAGGCTTAAACGACGTTTTATTTGGAATTACCCGAGAAACTTTGAAAAAAAAATATGGCGAACCTACTGAAGTTGACCGTTACGATGCAGGCGAAGATGACGAGTATTTAACCGAAGCTTGGCATTACGACGAATTAGAAATTTCTGCTTCGTTTGATGAAGAAGATGACTGGCGTTTAACTACCATTTCAACAAGTTCACCTACTGCAAAACTTAATGGTAAACCTATTATTGGATTAACCATGCCACAACTTCAAGAAATTATTGAACCTTTAGATCTTGGAACAGTTGAAATTGAAGAAATGGAGGATGATCAAACCTTGTTAAGTGTTGTCGATTCAAGTATTAATTTTTGGTTCGAATTTGAAAAATTATCAGAAGTTCAATGGGGTGTATTATGGAAAGACGAAGACACTCCAAAATGGCCTGTACCAGTTTTATAAATCGCATAAAAAAAAAGCACTTCAAATTTGAAGTGCTTTTTTATAGATTATAAAATACAAATCACCTTCATTTTAAACAAAAGTGATTTATTATAGTAAACATTTTTTTAGGAAAAACGAATAAAATTATTTATACTTTTTTTTAGAACATCTATTTTTTAATGACATCTTTTTGAAAGAGCAACGCTTATTTCCAAACTGATGTTTGGCCATAATTTACTGATGCCATCTTTACCGGTATGTTTTTCATTACAAACTTTATTTAAAGCAATAACAGCATTATTTGCATTCCAATTATTCATGTCTAGTTCACCCATCAATTTAACGATATTATCATCAACGGTGTAATTCATAATTACTTCTTTTTCAACATCATTCATGGTAACAAAAAACGAGCATTTTCCCTTTTCATTATCACCCTCTACTTTACTAACTTGTCCAATGATTAAATCTGTGTTTAGCATGGAACCAAAAAAAGCTGTTACAATTTTTGCATCTCTTTCTGGATTTGTTGTATTAGTAGATTTGGTGGGTATTGTAAACTTGATAGTATTTAATACTTCTGTTAGTTTAGTTGATTTTTCACCTCCTGTAACAATTACTTCATTAAAAGTTCCTGAAACAGCAACTTTTTCAGTTGTTTTATAAGCAGTCCATTTTAATTTAATAGAATCGCTTTTTTCATATTCATAAAAGCAAGTGTTTCCTTGGTTATCGGCATCAGTTTTTGGAGTTGAATTTCCACACGAACAAATTGTTGAAGTAATCATCAACATTATTGGAATAATTAATTTTTTCATGATTTTTATAATTTATTTTATGTTTTACAACACAAATTTAAGTATTTAATTTCGATACTTTAATAGTAAGTTCGGATAATCAGAAATAATTCCATCAACCCCACGCTGAATTAATTTTTCAATTGTTTCTGAGTCATTTACTGTCCATACGTGCAATTCTTTACCATACTCATGTACTTTATCAATAAGTGCTTGTGATGCGTATTTATGTTGAACAATAATTTCATCCACAAAATAATACCTATCTAATGGTTTAAAGTTGATAGTTGTATCAAACGATAATGGAAGAGTAGCATGCTTACCAACAAATAATTTACCAGTTCTAATTTCAGTACTCAATGAGTTCATTCTAACTAAAGTCCTATCATTAAATGATATTATTTTGCACCAACTAAAGGCATTTTTAGCTTTAATAATATTTAAAATATGACGTTCAATATTTGGATAATACAAGTAACTGTATTTGGTTTCTATTAATAATTCGGCTTTTCCATTAATCAAATCTAGCACTTGTTCTAATGTTGGAACTTTTTCATCTTCATAAACCGAATTAAATTTTAATCCTGCACTAAAGGCTAAGATCTCATTATAATTCAAATTTTTAACAAATCCAAAACCATTAGTGGTTCTTCTAAGTGTTCTATCATGCAAAACAATAATCACATTATCATTGGTTTGTTGAACATCAATTTCAATTCTATCCACACCTAAATTCAATGCTAATTGTATTGCCGCTAAGGTGTTTTCTGGCGCTAAACCACCGGCACCTCTATGTCCAGTTATTATTAATGACTTTTTCATTTTATGCGATTGAAAAATCTCTTAATTCATTATATACACTATCTCTTTCAACTGGAATTCTTCCAACTTGTTTTATCAATTCAATCATCTCGATAGAAGTCATCACTGGTTTTTGTTCTTCAGAACCCGCCATAGTATAAATCTTTGTTGAATCATCAACAGTTCCATCAATGTCATCAACACCAAAAGACAATAATAGCTGAGTTGTTTTTCTTCCTATCATAGGCCAATAAGCCTTTATATGACTAAAGTTATCCAAGAAAATTCTACTCATCGCAAACATCTTTAAATCCTCAATAATACTTACTTCCTCAATATATGACATTTGATTATTTTTGTTTCTAAACTTTAAAGGAATAAAAGCATTAAACCCCCCTGTTTTATCTTGTAACTCTCGTAATCGATTCATATGATCAATAAGATGCTCATAATTTTCAAGATGTCCATAAAGAATTGTTGCATTAGAAGGCATTCCAACACTATGTGCAGCTTCGTGAATTGCTAACCATTCTGCCGAAGTGCATTTATCTTCACAAATTTGTTTTCGTATATTTTCGTCAAATATTTCAGCACCACCACCAGGCAAAGAACCTTGCCCTGCATCTTTTAAAATTTGTAACCCTTCTTTATAGCTAACATTTGCTTTTCTACACATGTATTCTAATTCTACTGCTGTAAAAGCTTTTACATGAATGTCGGGTCTTATTTTTTTGATGTTTAGAATTAAATTCTTAAAATATGCTAAGCCCATTTTTGGATGAACACCTCCAACAATATGAACTTCAGTTACATCAATATTATCATAAGCTTTTATTGCCTCATAAATTTGATTTTCAGAAAGTTCCCATGCTTCATAATCGTCTTTCTCTCTTAGTTTTCTGGAATACGAACAAAATTTACAATCAAAAACACAAATATTGGTTGGTTCTACGTGAAAGTTTTTATTAAAAAAGGTTTTCTTACCGTGACGATTTTCTCTGATATAATTGGCTAACAATCCTAATAATCCTAATTCGGCATGCTGATATAAATACAATCCTTCAGTTGTCGAAAGTCTTGTGTGATTGATTACTTTATTTGCTAGTATTAATAATTCGTTATCTTGAATTGTTTTTTTTAATACGTATGATATAGCTGAATTTGACATTGTAATTTTTTTTCAAAGATAACCTTTTTGTGCAAAAAAAAGAGTCCCGATTTATTCGGGACTCTTAAATTATAATTAAAATTAATCTATTACTTAGATAGCATAATTTTCTTAGTAGTTACTTCGCCATTTGAAGTTACTTTAACAAAGTAAACACCATTTGGTTGAGTGGAAATATCCACATTCATCATGTTTGATGTAGTTGAAGAACTTACTACTTTTTCTCCTATCATGTTATAAACATCAACAGTTGCATTATTTTTTGGCAACATAATTTCAATAGTTCCAGAAGTTGGATTTGGGAATACAACCACTTCCTTAATATCTGAAATTTGTGATTTAACACCATTAGATTTGTTACAAACAACAGCTACGACAGTTGGCTTGTACAGAATACCATAAGCGGTTAAATCTTTCCAACCAGTACCTGACTCATTTGCCCAACATGTGTTAGTTACTGCAGTAGAAACTCCCATTACAAGTGTGTCACCATTTAATGGGGTTACTGCATGATCATTTCCAATATAGAAATCAGTAGTGTTAACATCGAAATCAATTGCAGGACTGATTGGCACTTGAATAAATTGATTTAGGTTTGCAGAGAACTGACCAGTAGTTATTGGGAATGTAGCTAACACTGTACTAGGTTTTCCACCAGCACCATTGCCTTTCCAAATTTTTAAATTACCAGCACCAGTTCCAGAAGACTGAACAAATACATATCTTACCTCAGTTAATTCTTTACCAGCACCAGGATAAGTAACTCTACCAGCCCAACCATTGTCATCATAACAGTTGTTACCCATAATATAACCTTCTAAAGGTAAATTACATCCGGCAGGGTCTTGAGTCCAATATGCACCCACAAAAGTTTCTGTATTCCAATCCCATCCAGCAGCTGTAGAATCACATATTACAGTACCTGTTGGATTTACAACGATATATGCAGTTTTAGTTACTGAATTAGATCCTGCAGCGTTATCTCCTACAGTTAATGTTACATTATAAGAACCGGCTGCAGCATATGTAATAGCAGGAGGAGTTTGAACATTAGAGGTGGATGGTGTTCCACCAGGGAAACTCCATGACCATGAATTTAATGTAGCTGGGCTAGTTGAAGCATCAGTAAATGTTACTGATTGACCCGCATTAATAGTAGTTGGAGTTCCTGTGAAATTAGCTGTAATTGCAGCCATACTACATACATTTGAAGTCAACAATGAAACTCTTCTTGGTGAATTAGCTAAAACTGCATCCATACGAGTTTTTTGTGCAACAGTAAACATATACATACAAGCATCATCGGTATAATCCATATAATTCATAGTCATTTCAGCTGTAGTACCAGCACATTCACCTGTAGGTGCGTATGGATAAGGGGGACAACCATAATTTAATCCATTTTGACCAGATGAATAACCACCTATTTGAGGAGGGGTATCAGCACAAAAATCATTTCCACAAGCAGCATCACCGCTAATGTGTCTTAACCCTAACCAGTGACCTATTTCATGAGTTGCAGTTCTACCTTTATTAAATTGGGCAATAAGCGTTCCTGTAGTACCAAAAGCATTGTACAAAATAACAACTCCATCGGTATTTGCAGCTGTTGCACCACCAGTTAACCCAGATAATCCTGAACTCGTTGGAAATTGTGCGTAACCTAAAATACCACCAGAAATATTAGCTGCCCATAGATTTAAATATTTAGTTGGATCCCAAATTGTTGCTGGTTTCCATGTTGCATCAATGGTGGTTGTAGATAACGATGTTGCAGGTGCAATAGAAACCCTATCAACACCATCTGTTGGATTTCCATTTGGATCAGTTTGAGCTAAACAAAATTGAATATCCATATTACCTTTAACACTATTAAAAGCAGAAGGGACACTACTATAATCAGTATTAGTAGCAGAGTAATCTTTGTTTAATGCTGTGATTTGAGATTGAATTTGGGCCAAGCTAATATTTTGAGTAGCATTACCATATAGCACGTGAACTACTACAGGGATATTTCTTGACGCTTTTTGAACAGAGGGATTTGCAGCCTCTTCTTTAATTTTTTGATCAATCCAAGTTTCGAATTGTTCTACAGATTCTGTATTTAATTTAGCAGCTTGTTTTAATTGTTCCATCTCAGAAGTGTAACAACGAATGTTTCCACTAGGAGTTTTTGCAGTGTTTTGAATGAGTATCTCATTCAAACTTTCATCTAGTTGAGGCTTGTTTACTTTTCTAGTATTTTGTCCAAAAACCAGCAGCGTACTCAACACTAACGATGAAATTAATAAAGTACTTTTTTTCATGTTTATAAGTTTAGTTAATTTTAATTCAGCATTAAATTTAGCATTTTATTAATGATAAAAATGACCTATTTATTAAAAATTCGATGAATCCTAAAAAAATTAAGTTAAAAGCAACCATTTTTAACAATGTATCGTCTAAAATAAAAGGAGTTTTTAAAGTTAATTTGGATAGGTCTTAAAAAATTTTATCTCCTTAATTAAAACCCTGAGTCCCATCAGGGTTTTTTTATTTAAATATTTTGTTTGGATTTAATATGTTATTTGGGTCGAAAAGTTTCTTAATGTCTTTTTGAAGTTGCATTACTGTGCTACTAAATACAATGTCGGTATACTCTTTTTGAACTAACCCAATACCATGTTCTCCAGAAATGGTTCCTTTAAGATGAACACACAATTCAAAAATTTCACGAATAGCAATGGGCATTTTATTTTTCCAATCTAAGTCAGACATTTTATCTTTAATAATGTTTACATGTAAATTTCCGTCACCTGCATGTCCATAGCATACCGAAATAAATCCATATTTATTACCAATGTCTTTTACCCCTAAAAGTAATTTTGGCAGTTCAGCTCGTGGAACAACTGTATCTTCTTCCTTGTATATTGATTTTGATTTTACAGCCTCCCCTACTACCCTTCTTATTTTCCATAATCTTTCCTTTTTGGCATTATCATCTGCAAACAATATTTCGTCACATTCGAATTGCTGTAAAACATTAAATATAGTTTCACAATCTTGCTGTAATACTTCCATATTGTTACCATCAACTTCAATTAATAAATGTGCCTGAACATGTTCTCCAATAGCAAACGAATCATCTCCAATATGTTTTGCTCCCCATAGAATAGCATCTCGTTCCATAAATTCCATTCCTGAGGGGGTAACTCCTGCAATAAATATTTCGGAAACAGCTTTACAAGCATCTTCTAAATTGAAGAAAGGAACCAACATTAATAAATTATGTATTGGAAATGGAATTAACTTAAAAACAGCTTTAGTAATTATCCCTAGAGTACCTTCACTACCAATCATTAGTTGTGTTAAATTATAGCCTGTAGAATTTTTCAAGGTATTGGCTCCAGTCCAAATTATTTCTCCATTTGGCAACACCACTTCTAAATTAAGCACGTAATCTTTAGTAACTCCATATTTTACTGCCTTAGGACCTCCTGAATTTTCTGCTAAATTTCCGCCAATAAAACAGCTTCCTTTGCTTGCTGGGTCAGGTGGATAAAACAATCCTTTTTCTTTAACAGCATTTTGAAAAACTTCATTAATAACCCCCGGTTCAACGGTGGCTTGTAAATTATGCTCATCTATTTCAATAATTTGATTAAACCGCTCCATTGAAAGTAAAATTCCCTTATGAATAGGTAAAGCTCCTCCGCTTAAACCTGTTCCTGCACCTCGAGGTGTAATAGATATGTTTTCCTGATTACAAAATTTAATTAATCTCGAAATTTCTTGTGATGTTCTTGGTTTAACTATCACTTCTGGAAAAAAAATTAAATCTTCTGTTTCGTCCTGACCATATTTTTCGAGGTTATCGTTATCGACAAAAACAAACTCCTTTCCAACTATATTAGTTAGGAATTCTAAATGACCCGATGATATTTTTTTATAATTCATTCTTACGTTATTTATGTATTAAAATTATGAAGTAAAGTAAACTAAAGTAATTTAAAAAAAAATGATGTATAAATGGGAAACTGTTCTTTTGGCTTTTTTCGAAAAAATGTTTTTAACTTTTGAATCCATTTTTCAATCCAAAATATAATTTAAGCTTTTAATGCTTAATACATTATCAACCCATTTTTTGCATAATTAAAAAAGACCTCATTCAAGTATTAATTATTTAAATTAATATGTGAAATAGGTCTTAACTATTTGATTTTACTATTTATTGCAACTCCACAGAAAAAAATGACGGCGAATTTGAACTTTTAGTTTAATAAGTGACCTCGACAGGATTCAAACCTGTAATCTCTTGAGCCGTAATCAAGTGCATTATTCAGTTGTGCTACGAGGCCAAATTGTTTTGCAAATATACTAATCGAAATTAATTATTATCCTTATTAGTTATATTTTAATGTCATTTCCACATTTAAAATGTCCTTCAGGGCATTCATTCTTTCCATGCAAACCACATGGTCTACATTTTAATTCAGTTGTTAATTGTTTAATTACAGCACTATTTGATAATGGTCCAAAGCCAAATTCGGGCAACGTTGAACAAAAATAGGCAGTAATAGGTGCATTCATAGCAGACGCAATATGTAGTGGAGCAGAATCGTTAACATGATTCATTTCGGCATGTTGCATTAATGCTGCAGATTGCAATAAGGTTAATTTACCTGCAAGATTAAAACACTTGTTGTTTTTTGAAGCATTTATTACTTCTTCAATTAGTTGAATATCTTCTGTTGAACCTAATAAATAAATTGAATAATTATCGTTGATTTTATTAATAACTTCAATCCATTTTTCTTTTGGCAGTTGTTTGGTAAACCAAACAGAGCTTGGTGCTAAGCAAACGTATTTATCTTTTTTATAACCTTGAACCAATTCATAATCTTTATTTGAAGGATACAAATGCGGTTTTTCTAGAACACTATCGGTAAAGTGTTCTATTAATTTTTGATTTCGAGCTGTTTCATGTAAACCATTTCCAATTGTATGCTCAAATGAACTTGTAAACAAAAAAGACAAAGGATTTTTTTTAAACCCGATTTTTAATTTAGCTCCTGAAAATGCGGTTAACATTCCACTCGATGCAAAACGTTGCAAATTAACGACTAAATCGTATTTATTTTTATGAATCGTTTTTGATAGTAATTTTAAATTACTGTACTTTCCTTTCTTTTTATTCCATACTAAAATTTCATTTAATTTTGGATGATTCTCAAGCAATCCTTCATTTCCTTTCCTTAGCAAAAAATCAAGCTTAGCATCAGGATAGAAAATGGATAATTTTTCTACTATCGAAGTTGCAAGAATTACATCTCCAATAAAAGCTGTCTGGATAATTAATATTTTATTTAACTTGTATTTCATTTTTTATACCGCTACACTGTAATCTCTTAATACGTCATTTAAAGATGTTTTCAAATCTGTACTTGCCTTTCGTTTGCCAATTATTAATGCACATGGAACTTGATATTCTCCAGCATTAAATTTCTTGGTATATGAACCTGGAATTACTACACTACGTTCAGGAACTTCTCCAATAAATTCTTTTGGAGCATTTCCACTCACATCAATTATTTTTGTGGATTTGGTTAACACCACATTAGCTCCTAAAACTGCTTCTTTTCTTACGCGAACTCCCTCCACAACAATACATCTTGAGCCTATAAAACAACCATCTTCAATAATTACAGGAGCAGCTTGCAAGGGTTCCAAAACCCCTCCTATTCCCACTCCGCCACTTAAATGTACGTTTTTCCCAATTTGAGCACATGAGCCAACTGTTGCCCAAGTATCCACCATAGTTCCCGCATCAACATAAGCGCCAATGTTCACATACGATGGCATTAAAATAACTCCTGATGCTAAAAAAGCGCCATATCTAGCCACAGCATGAGGAACGACACGCACCCCAAGTTTTGCATAGTTCGTTTTCAATTTCATTTTATCATGAAATTCAAATGGACCAACTTCTATGGTTTCCATTTTTTGTATGGGGAAATATAACACTACTGCTTTTTTTACCCATTCGTTTACTTGCCACTCATCTCCAATTGGTTCAGCTACTCGTAATGTACCTTGATCAATTCGTTCAATAACATTTCTAATTGCTTTTTGATTATCAGGATTATGAAGTAAATTCCTGTTATCCCAAGTGTTTTCAATAATTTTTCTTAAATTTTGCATGTTAATTTGAGGTGATTAATTGTTCTAAAATTTTAGTACTTCCTTCCCATGTGTAATTCTCCTTTACAAACAGATATCCTTGTTCCGAAATTTTATTATAAAGTTCCTGATTTTGTAATAAACTGTTAATATACTGAGCATATTCTTTGGGATTTTCACCAATGATTACATTTTCGTTGTGAGTTGCTCCTAATGCATTATTTGCTAAGCTAGACGTAATACAAGGTAACTTCATGGCCATGGCTTCTAATAATTTGTTTTGTAAGCCTGTTCCTATTTGCATTGGTGCAATAAACACTTTAGACTTAGCATAATATTCCGACATATCCTGAACCCAACCAGTAACCAAAACATGTTCAGATTTTAATACCAACACTTTTGCATCGGGATTAGCTCCTACAATAGCCACTGTTATTAATGGATTTGTTTTCCATACAAGAGGCATAATTTCTTTTACTAAATATATGGCACCAATCACATTTGGTGGATAACTCATGTTTCCTGTAAAAATTATGTCAAATTCTTTCTGAGCTGTTCTATGCTGAAACATTGAATAATCGACCCCATTTTTAACTATAACGATTGAATCATTTTTAATATTTACTATTAATTCTCTATCTTGATTTGAGATGATGGTTAAATTATTGAAATCGTTAAAAATAAAATGCTCGTATCTTTTAAGTCGTTCGGTTTCAATTTTCAAGAAAGGTTTTAAATAAAAGGGTGAATCTGTAATTCTACGCTCCATTCCTCTTGAAAGAGCATCCATATAATCCAAGGTCTTTTGAATTTTCACATGTCGCACATACTCCGCAACCCTTATTAATTGACAATAGATATGGTCTGGTTGTATTTCTTCAATCAGTTTATTTATTTTATGTTGAGCTGATGCATTGTAGAAATAACTTACTTGTAATGACTCCTTTGAAAACAGCAGCTTAATGAATAGATGGAAATATATTTGAATTTTGTATAAACGTATGATTTCAATTCTTGTGCAGAATTGTTGTAAAATTGCATAATCGTCTTTTGAAACCTGAACATCAGAAAGAGCACATAAAATAATTTCGTGATTTTTTGATAATTCACGAAGTTGATGAAATGCTCGTAACTTATCTCCTTTTTCTAGTGGATATGGAAAACGTGAAAGAAGGAAAAGTATTTTCATCAATTAATTAGTTTTTTATAAAAATCGGAAAGTTTATTACAAATTACCTGATTATCATATGTTGTTTCGGCTAGTATTCGCGCATTTTTACCAATAGAATTAGCATAATCTTGATTATTTAAACAGTTTAAAATTGCCGTTTCAAATTCTAGTTCACTATTTGCAATTATGATATTTATCCCATCTTGATATTCAATACCTTCAGCTCCTACTGTTGTTGAAATAATAGTTTTTCCAAATGCCATTCCCTCAATAATCTTTACTCGCATTCCACCACCTGAAGTTAAAGGAACTATCATTATTGATTTAGAATTAATAAACCGATGTGCATCTGGAACCTCTCCTTCTATTATTACATTGTCCATTTTAAATTCTAATAACCAATCGGGCATTTTTCTACCTGCTAAGTACAATTTAACCTGTTGATTTTTATCTATTACATGTTGCCATACATTTTTTAAGAACCATTGTATACCATCAGCATTTGGTCTCCAATCCATTGCACCAATATGAAAAACAGATAACTTTTCCAGATTTGTTTGGTCAATTTTATATTTACCAAGGTCAATTCCAAATGGAACATGAATAATTGGAACGGTGCAACCCATTTTTCTATAAACTTCCGTATCAAGTTCTGTTATGGTTGCAATGGCATCAAATTTATTCAATACTTCGTATTCGTATTTTTTTAGTCGCTTTGCGAGCAACTTTAAATAAATTCTTTTTATAGGATTTCCAGTGTCATTAGCCAATCGCTCCCAAATCATGCACTCAATATTTTGTGAACGAAGTACAATTTTAGCTTTAGAATAGTTTCGAATAGTGTTAACATAAGGTGTTACCCATAACGTTTCAAGGTGAATTACATCGTAGTGGTTATTGCTTAATTTATCAATCAACACTTTTTCGAACTCCTTTGAGCAAAATCTAGTAATGTTATAGGATTGGGTTGAAAAAAGATTAATAAGTGCGTCGAACGGTTTTATGGAAGTATCAATATAAACTAATTGATAATTGGTTTTATTTCTATAAGAAATTTCCACATTTTCAATTTCCACAAAATGTTTGGCGGTGTTAATTGCCAATACATCAACACTATTTCCAGCGTTAATCAATCCATGAGTAAGAATATCCATAGCAATACTACCCCCATCGGAAGGTGGAAAAGGTATTTTGCTACAAACTTGTAATATTCTCATTAATTATAAATCAGGTAAGACAAGACTTTCAAGGTTGAATTGCAAATATAGTAATTAGATTTTGCCAAAATTGGATGTTTTTCAATTTCAACTCAAAATTATCTAATTCCATTTTATAAGTTTTTCTAATTTATTCTGAATGCTTATTTTTGTTGAAGATTTAATTGAAATGAACAATAGAGATAAATATTTAATAACCGGATTTTCTGGGTTTGTAAGTAAACATTTTATTGACTTCCTAGAAAACAATAAAATAAGTGTAGATGTGCTTGGTGTTGATATTAACGAAGAAATTAATTTTGATTATTCAAACAAAACTTACGTTAATTGTTTCTTTAAAAAAGCAGATCTGTTAAACAAAGCAGCTGTTCAACAAATTATTTCTGACTTTAAGCCTAACTATGTTTTACATCTTGCTTCGTATAGTAGTGTAGCCATGAGTTGGAAAATGCCTGTTGAAAGTTTTACCAACAATACCAACATTTTTTTAAACTTAATTGAAACCATTCGTCTTTCCGAGTTAAAATGTAGGATTTTATCCATTGGTTCGTCGGAAGAATATGGAAATGTAGTTGATGGTAATGTTCATCTTTCTGAAAATCATGTGCTAAACCCAATAAGTCCTTACGCTGTAGCAAGAGTATCACAAGAAATGTTGTCAAAAATTTATACCGATAGTTACGGTATGGACATTATTATAACCCGCTCGTTCAATCATATTGGAACCCACCAAAAAGATATTTTTGTAATTCCAAGTTTTGTTAAAAAAATAATTGCGTTAAAAGAAAATAACGATGCAGTTAAAGAATTAACTACTGGCGACACCTCCATAATTAGAGATTTTGTTGATGTTAGAGATGTGGTTGAAGCCTATTACCTATTATTTAAAAAGGGTAAAAAGGGTGAAATTTATAATATTTGTAATGAGAAAGGAACGTCCTTGAACGAAATTATTCAAATCATTTCAACTATTTTGAATGTAAAAGTTATTCAAAAAACTGACCCTAATTTGGTTCGTCCAAATGATAATAAAATCATTATTGGTTCAAATCAAAAAATTAAAAAAGATACAGGTTGGGTTAATAAATATTCGTTAGAACAAAGTTTAGCTGATATTGTATCTTACTACCAAAATAATTAGTCCTTTAAGGTAGAGTTAGTACTACGTGTTTTTAATTCTAAACAGCCTTTTAATAAAGTTAATATACGAATCAACATTAAACATAGCCGAATCAGTAGTTGCCTTATAGGTAAAGAAGAAACCTAATGGAAACAATACTGCCGAAGCTAACCACATTCCTTGGTAAACTTCAATAACTTGTTCTTTAGCCATTTTTTCGCCAGAAATGGATAATATCCAAAATAACAAAAAGAAAATTACCGAAATAACTACAGGCATTCCCAACCCACCTTTCTGCACTATGGCTCCTAAAGGAGCACCAATAAAAAACATAATAAGACAAGCCAACGAAAATGTAAATTTTCGGTGCCACTCTACTTTTAGATTGAGCAAATTTTCTTTGTAATAATTAGTTTCAACCAAAACTCCAGAAGCTCTACCTCTATTGGTTCTCGCATTATTTATTGCTATATAAATAACTGACTGGGTTTCTTCTTTAGTTAACTGTTTAAGCAGCGTATCGATAAAAATACTTTTTGGCTGAATTAGATTTTTCTTTAATTCAGCGTAGTTGGGTTCATTAACTATAAATGAACCATGCACTGATTCATAAAAATTGTCTATTTTTTTTTCAAAATTTGTTGTTATGGTATCTGTTTTTTCAGTGAGTTGTCTTAAATTAAGCATTCTATAATCTTCTTTAAACAACTCTTCATCCGTTCTATTTAATTTAAAACCCGATAAATCAATTCTCATTTGATATTCATCAAATGAAAACCTTGATAAGGGAAAAACTTTATCTATTCTACTTTCACTATTTTCCTGATAATCAACACCATGGTATAAATTCACTGAAAAATACAATTTATTATCAGAGATTTTCATGATTCCTGAATCTGCAATGGTAAGCTGTCTATTTCCATTGTCTTCGGTATGATTATAAATCATTACACCTTTTAAAATATCTCCTTGCTTTGAAGGAATTTTATCCTTTACCCGAATTACATAACCATCAATTTCATTATAAAAAACATCAGGCAAGATATTAAATGCAGGCTTTTGCGAACGAATATCGTACAAGAGTGAATAAAACTTTAGATTAGCCACAGGAATAACATTATTTGCAAAGAAAAAAGCTCCAAGACCAATTATCGACACCATAATTATTAATGGCTTCATCACTTTTTGTAATGAAATACCAGCTGCTTTAAACGAAACCAATTCAAAATGTTCGCCTAAATTGCCGAAAGTCATTAGAGAAGCTAATAGTATTGCTAAAGGTAACGCCAATGGAACAAGGTTAGCAGAAGCAAAAATTAATAACTCTGCAATAACGTACCACTCCAATCCTTTTCCCAGCATTTCATCGATATACAGCCAAATGAATTGCATTAATAACACAAATAATGCAATAAAAAAGGTCATGATAAATGGCCCTATAAAAGATTTTAATATAAAAATGTTGGCTTTCTTCAATTCAATTCTTTGCATACAAATATAAACAACTTCATTAATCAATAAACACCTAAAAAATGAAATTAAAAAATCGACCCCGATAGCTATTGAGGTCGATTTTTTAATTTCAAATTATACTATAATTATTTTTTCACCATTTTTTTAGTGGCAATTAGTTTACCATTAGCAATAAGGCTGTAGGTGTAAACACCAGTTTTAAGGTTAACACCATAAACAGTCAATTTACTTTCGCCACGTTCATCGATAATGAGTTCTTTGAT
>JAVHRO010000009.1:0-5848 GCA_036171675.1 Vicingus sp.
ATTAAAATTTGTTGCATAAAAAAAGAGGATGCCTTTTTGGACACCCTCTTTTGTTATCTTACTAATGACATATTGCATATAAGAAAAAAAATAAATTACTATCATCAAAGTATTAATTTTTTCTATCTATTTCCCTATAAAACCACAACAACTCTTCTTTTTGCACTTTAGTTTTGACCAAAAGTATTAGCAACTCATTTGCTGTTTTAAACACTTCTTCATCTGGGTAATAATGTTCACGAGCAAAATGAACAAACTTTAATACTTTAAAAGCATTAAACCAATTAAAAAACAATTGTTTGAAATGAATTAACGAAGTGCTATTTTGTTTAATCTTTTTCAAGTTTTCGTTAAAAGAAATCGTGTTAAAATATGCTGAAATGGATAATGGTAAAACTGATTCTTTATGGTATAAATCATCTAATTGATTTACCAACTGCTTTAAATCTAAAAATGATTGAATAGCATAGGTGGTGTAGTTTTTCTGTTCGCTATTTAAATAATTTTGCATGGCTCTACCTGTACCGAAGGGCACTCTATCGGAAATTCGTGGCGACGGATAAACAGTTGTTGAGTTCATCTCCGTATAATTTCCCAACAACATCATTTTTTGCAAAAAATAAAAGTCTTCACCTGCTTTTCTTTTATTCATGCCTCCTTGTTTTTGGTATGCTTTACATTTAACTGCCATACTAGAACCGATGGTATGAAATGCAAATGGAAACCCACTATATTTTAATGCATTTTTATAAAACCTTAAATGAAGTTCGTATGCTTCTATCGCTTTGTAGTTTTCATCTGAGAAATCCACCCCTCGAATTGGGTGCTCAAAATAAATAGAACAAGCCGGTGATTTAGGATTACTTTCAAAATGTTTTTCTAACTCAATTAAATAATTATCACTACAAGTTGAGTCAGCATCGAAACAAGCAATAATTCCATTTTTGTTTAGTTGTTCGAATCGGATAACTGCTTCGTCCATTCCTATTTTTCTAGCCAAACCTACACCAGCATCTTTTTCTGGTAAGTTGTTTGCCTCAATAAAATAAAATCTAATCCATTCATTATTGTTAATTTTTGCCCAGTTGGTAGATTGTTCTAATGTATGTTGATTAATTTCTTTTATTAATTTGGTATCTTTTTCAGAACTATTAACAACAGTAATAACCTCTACCTTACCATTAGATGGTTTACAATTTTTAAGGCTAATGAGCGATTTAATTATATCTTTTTCATTGTAGCAAGGTATTACAATAATTATATTAACCTCTTTAAGAATATCAAATTTGATATAAGGATGGTTACTTCCTAATTTGTTTTGTAAATAAAAACTCATTGGAAAAATAACTTATTTTTTAAGAAAAGTAATCAACCAATTTTCAGCTTCCTCTATTGTTTTAAAAAATTTTGTCGGAACTCTTGGCTTATTTACATTTAGATAAAAATTTGCAATTATTCGATGTGGCAATGAAACAAAAACATAAGCTTCAGCGGATGAATACAAAAGTCCTTCGTCAGTTGCAGAAAATTCACGTGCTTCTTTGGTTACGTTCATATAATTGCCAATAATATGCAGTATGGGTGCTTTTTTACCATTTAACAATACACCATATTGTTGAACTAATTCTTTACAATCTTCAATATTTAACAATACATCTTCCTTAAATTTTACCTCAATAATTCCATCAGGTCGTAGACTAACCTTGGAATGTAAATTGATAATATGGTTTACTTTTTTACTCAATATTTCATTTTTTAAACACTAATTTAGCTAATTAAGTTTAGTTTTCAAATATTTTCCAGTAAAAGAATAGTTACATTTTACCATATCCTCGGGGAGTCCTTCAAAAACAATATTTCCTCCTTTTTCACCACCTTCTGGACCGATATCAATTATCCAATCTGCACATTTTATCACATCTAAATTATGTTCTATTACTATAATTGAATGACCTTGGTTAATAAGTGCGTTAAATGCTGTTAATAGTTTTTTTATGTCATGAAAATGTAATCCCGTAGTAGGTTCATCAAAAATAAAAAGTAGGTTTTGATGAGTATCTTTTTTTCCTAAAAATGAAGCTAATTTAACACGCTGAGCCTCACCTCCACTTAAAGTATTCGATGACTGTCCTAAATGAACGTATCCCAGACCTACTTCTTGAAGGGTGTTTAGCTTTTGCATTATTTTTTTTGCATGTTGATCTTCTATACCATTGAAATAAATTATAGCCTCATCTATTGTCATTTCCAATACATCAGCAATATTTTTACCTTCTATTTTTATTTCAAGAATCTCCTCTTTAAATCTTTTACCGTTACAAGCTTCACATTTTAAATGTATATCCGACATGAATTGCATTTCAACCGTAATTTCGCCTTCCCCTTTACATAACTCACATCGTCCACCATCAATATTAAACGAGAAATGCGAAGGTTTAAACCCTCTATTTTTAGCTAATTTTTGAACAGAAAACATATTTCGTATGTCATCGTATGCTTTAATATAAGTAACTGGATTTGAACGAGAGGATTTGCCAATTGGGTTTTGATTAATAAATTCAACACCCTTAACTTGATTAATATCTCCTGAAATTTTTTCGATTAAACCAGAACTTTCCGAATACCCATCAAACATTTTTTTGATTGCTGGTAATAAACAGTTTTTAACTAATGATGATTTTCCAGAGCCACTAACTCCCGTAACCACAGTTAGATTGTGTAAAGGAAATTTTACATTAACATTCTTCAAATTGTTTTCTGAAGCTCCAATAATTTCAATGTATTTACTCCATTTCCTTCTTATTTCTGGAACCTCAATTTTTTCAATACCATTTAAATATTGAGCGGTTAAACTTTTTTTGTCATTATATAATTCATCAATATCACCTTGAAAAATAAGTTCACCACCTAAATGGCCAGCAAATGGACCTAAATCAATAATTTCATCGGCGGATTTAATAATGTCTTCATCATGTTCAACAACAATAACGGTATTTCCAATATTTCGTAAATTTTGGAGAACTTTTATTAGGTTTTCTGTGTCTTTCGAATGTAATCCAATACTTGGTTCATCCAATACATACATAGAACCGACCAAACTGCTTCCAAGTGAAGTGGCCAGATTAATCCGTTGCGATTCTCCTCCAGAAAGGGTTGAAGATAAACGATTTAAAGTGAGGTATCCTAAACCTACATCATTTAAAAATTGTAACCTACTATTGATTTCTAATAACAATCGTTTAGCTATTTCAAATTCTAGTTTAGATAATTCAATATGTTTAAATATGTTGGATAAATTGGTAATTGGCATTAATACTAAATCAGTAATGGAATGCCCATTAACCTTAACATAGTTGGCATCCTTTCTTAATCTACTTCCTTTACAATCTGGGCAAACCGTTTTTCCTCTATATCTAGAAAGCATTACTCTATATTGAATTTTATAGGCTTCGCCTTCAATCATTTTAAAGAAGTTATTTAAACCTCCAAAGTATTTATTTCCAGTCCACAACAACTCTTTTTGTTCAATCGATAAATCGTAATAAGGTTTATGAATAGGAAAGTCAAACTTTGATGAGTTTATCACTAATTCTTCTTTCCAAGTTTTCATTTTATCACCTCTCCAGCAAACAATTGCGTCATCATAAATAGAAAGTAATTTGTTAGGAATAACTAAATTTTCGTCAATTCCAATTACACTACCATACCCCTCGCATGTTTTACAAGCACCGACAGGGTTATTAAAACTAAAAAAATGAGCTGTTGGTTCAGAAAAATCCATGCCATCAGATTCAAATTTATTGTTAAATACTTTTATAGTTAACCCTTCAATAGCATCAACAATTAATTTACAACTACCATTCCCTTCATAAAATGCAGTTTCTACACTTCCATATAATCTGTCTTCGTTATCTCCATTGTTATGTTCAACAATAAATCGATCAATTAAAACTTCTATGGTATTTAATTTGAGTTGTTTTTCCTCTACTACTTCAATTCTTTCTACTTTATTATTAATCCAAACCCTACTAAAACCTTGCTTTAACAATAAATCTAAATGATCTTTTATATTTTTATTGGACACATCAATGGATGATAACAGATATACTTTACTTCCATCATTTAACGTATTAAACCATTTTACCACATCATTAACAGTCTCACGCTTAACCACAGCTCCAGAGGTGGGTGAATATGTCACTCCTATTCTAGCATAAAGTAATTTGAGGTAATCATAAATTTCGGTCGAAGTTCCAACCGTAGAGCGCTTATTAACCGTATTAACTTTTTGTTCGATAGCAATAGCGGGTGAAATACCATAAATATGGTCAACATCTGGTTTTTCTAATTTTCCAAGAAATTGTCGAGCATAAGACGACAAACTTTCTACATATCTTCGTTGTCCCTCAGCAAACAAGGTATCAAATGCCAATGATGATTTACCTGAACCAGACAAACCTGTGATTACTGTAAATTTATTTCTGGCAATAGCAACATCAATATTTTTTAAATTATGTACTCTCGCACCCTTAATAAAAATATGATTCTTAGTATTGATTTTACTATCGTTTATTGATTTCATTTAAAACTGCGTGTAGTTAATTTTTGTTAAAAACCTCAAAATTACTCTTCTTTTTAGTAGTTTTGGTTGCAACAAAAAATTAAATAAAGCGTAAATACAATAAATAACATATTGTTTACGTTTTATTAAAAAAAATATTGCCTATAGAAATTATCTACTTTTTTTAAAATAAATTCTTAATAAAGAGTTTATATTTTTTAACCCCTAAAAGTAGATATTATGTTACTTTCCAAACTTACAGAGCAAGAACTTATCCGTGCATACGTTAAGGGTAATGAATTAGCAATTGAACAACTTATATTAAGACATAAAAACCGTATTTACACTTATATTTATTATAAAGTTAAGGACGAAGAACTTGCGGAAGATATTTTTCAAGATACCTTTATTAAGGTTATAAACACCATTAAAAAAGGTGCATATAACGATGAAGGTAAATTTTTACCATGGGTAATGCGTATTGCACATAACTTAATGATTGATCATTTTAGAAAAAATGCTCGTATGCCGTTGGTTAAAGGTTCTGAAGATTTTGATATATTCGACGTATTGGCTAGTCCAGATAAAAATGTAGAGCAAAGTATTGAAACTTCTCAATTGTTTAAACATCTAAAAGTATTGGTTAGGAATCTACCTAACGACCAAAAGGAAGTAATAATGATGCGATTGTATTACAACATGAGTTTTAAAGAAATTGCCGATATGACCAATGTTAGTATAAATACTGCTCTTGGAAGAATGCGCTATGCATTAATTAATCTCAGAAAGATGATTGATGAGAAAAATATTTCATTAGTTATTCAATAGTTTTTTAATTAATTTTTACTGTTAAAAATCTCGAAATTTTTTCGAGATTTTTTTTATCAAAAAAACAATATTCAGCAATTTATCACGTTAATAGGTTTATAAAAATTAACATAATAAAAAGCCTATGCAAACATTTACTCATTTTGAATTTCTTGAACTTAAAAAAAACGAAAAATCAATGAAAGATTCATTGAATCAGTTTGACACCAATGAAGTTGAATTTTCACCAAAAATGCAAACAATTAACAACATTCTAAATTACTCCAAAGCATTAAGTGTGAAAAAATCAAAACATGTTGATTTTATTGAAATAATTTTAAATTAATCAAGATTTTCGTGACAAAATTCAGAGGTTAGTACACACTAACCTCTTTTTTATTTGTATATTTTTTAACTTTATTATACCTGTTGTGCATTTGTAAGAAAATTTGTCAATTCGAGTAAACTACTATACAAAAA
>JAVHRO010000010.1:0-5830 GCA_036171675.1 Vicingus sp.
TAAAGAAGCTTTAAAAATAATTCAATTGGCAACAAATAATTATAAAATTTATCGTGAATTTGTTTGGAAAGGATATTATCGGCAACTACAACTGATGATGGCAGAATGTTATTATCGTTTAAATGATAGAGTGAAATCTGTAGAATTAGTTTCTAAAATAAATGTCGATAATTTTTACTTTATATCGATGACATATTTTACTGTAAGAAGAAATCTATTGCTTATACATCTATCGGAAGAGAATAACTCACTAAAAAAACCAACCAATGAACTTATTGAAAAACATGGATTTTTAGCGTTAAATTATTTGTACAAATAAAGTTCTATTTTAATTTTTTGGCGTTTATTGCCCTAAACACCATATACCACAACCTTTTTTGATTAACCTTTCGATGTTCAAAAACACTTTTTATCGTTGTTAATTTTGGGTTTTTAATGAATAATTTTGTCGTTAAGAACCATAAAAATGAACATGCGAAATTTATTCTTCCTTGTATTAATTACCATTTCATTCAACGCTTTTTCACAAGAAACAACTACTGGAGATGTTTCAAATAATAATTCTAACAAGGGTAGTGTTTTAATTATTCCTTTTGAACCAAAACTATACATTTCAGATATTGACAATCAATTGGCAAAACAAAATGGAATGATGTTTCAGGACATTAAAGCAAAGTTTAGAGCTGCTTTAGATCAAAACTTATTTATTACCTTAAAACCTTATTTTACACCTCTTTCGTTTTACACCTTAAACGAAGAAGAAGCCAGAGCAGAACTATCGTACATCTATAATTCTATTGGGTATAAATATGAGGTTATAGTTGCTGAGGTTAAAGATGAACCCAAAGAAATAAAGTTCTTGAACAAATTTAAGAAAACCGAAAAAGAAGATACCTATACTGAAGCTAGTATTAACAATGGCCAAATTGAAAGCAAAGTAGATAATCGAGAAAAGTACATGAAAACGGTACTTTCTAACGACCAACTTTTAACCTCTTTAAACAAAAAATACCAAGCCGAATATTACATTTTTATCAATGAATTGGATATAAAAAGAGGTGGAGAATCTCAATATACAAACACCAATAAGGCTCAGTATAGATCAATAAAAGTGCATTACACTATTTTCAACAACAAAGAAGAAGTGAGTTCGGGTGCGATTATCACAACTTTTGATGAAAATGAAAATGACATCAATGAAATTATAAAATCGCAATTTGGTATAATTGCAGAGAAAATAGTAAGTAAAATAATTCCCATCGAAAAATAAATCGGTAAATAGGTTATGTACGTCGTAAAAACGCCTAAGATTTTAAAACGCACCTATCCAAAATGTGTATGGGATATTCCTTCGGTTGAAAGAAATATTTATTTAACTTTTGATGATGGTCCAACTGCTGGAATTACAGGTTGGGTATTAGATGAATTAAAAAAATTTCAAGCAAAAGCCACCTTTTTTTGTATCGGAAAAAACGTTGTAGCACAACCCGAGTTGTTTGCTAGAATTAGTGAGGAAGGGCACGCCATTGGTAATCATACTTTCTCGCATTTGAATGGCTGGGCAACTAAAGAATACACCTATTTAAAGGATGTAATTAAATGTCAACAAGTGATTAGAGCAAATCTTTTTAGACCACCTTACGGGAAACTAACAAGAATGCAGACGAATTCGATAAACAAGAAATATAAAATCATTATGTGGGATGTGTTGAGTGCGGATTTTGACAAAACAATTACTCCTGATAAGTGTTTACAAAATGTACTAAAAAATACCAGCAAAGGCTCTATCGTTGTTTTTCACGACAGTTTAAAAGCAGAAAAAAAATTAAAATTTGCTTTGCCAAAAATGCTAAAACATTTTTCAGAATTGGGGTTTGAGTTTAAAGCAATAAATTGAGGTTAAGCCAATAGTTTTTCTATAACTTTAGGAAAATGCTCATATTCCAAAGCATGTATTTTAGACGCTAAATCAACAGCATTATCATTCTTATTAATAGCGCATTTCGCCTGAAAAATAATTTCTCCCTCGTCATATTTTTCATTTACATAATGTATCGTTATACCCGATTCAGCATCGCAATTCTCAATTACAGATTGATGTACTTTATCGCCATACATACCTTTACCGCCATATTTAGGGAGTAATGCGGGATGAATATTAATTATTTTATTAGGAAAAGCGTGAATTAAATTGGTTGGAATAATCCATAAAAATCCAGCTAAAATAACCAAATCAATTTTTTTGAAGATTAAATAATCAACAATTTCGCTAGAATGATAAAATGCTTCTCTATTAAAAATTTTACAGTCTATACCAAGTCGACTCGCACGCTCAATAACCTTTGCACCACAATTATTGGTTAAAATTGAACTAATTTTAATTGATTCGCGATTTTTAAAATAGTGATAAATATTCTCGGCATTAGAACCACTGCCTGAAGCAAATATAGCTATATTCTTAATCATATTAAGGTTTTCAATAAAATTCAAAAATAATTAATCTGTGTAATTATTTTTATAAAAAACACCTAATTAAGCATAAACTTTGCCCAAAAAAGAAAAATAACTATCAAATACCATGTAATAATGACAAAAATATTTGATTATATTGATAGAAATAATTTTCTTTGTAAACTGAATTAAAAATTAAAACAATTTAAAATTAAATAACATGTCAGATATTAAAGGAAGAGTAGTATCAATTATCGTTGATAAATTAGGTGTTGACGAAAAAGAAGTAACCGCTGAAGCAAGTTTTACTAACGATTTAGGAGCAGATTCTCTTGATACTGTAGAATTAATTATGGAATTCGAAAAAGAATTTAATATTGCTATCCCAGATGACCAAGCAGAAAAAATTGCTACTGTTGGTGATGCTATTAAATATATCGAAAGCAACGCAAAATAAAATCATTACAAATTAAATGAAATTGCTTTGGATAAAAATTCAAAGCTTTTTCTGTTTTTATTAACATTGATAATTACCCCAAAATGGAATTAAAAAGAGTTGTAGTTACAGGCCTAGGAGCCATTACCCCAGTAGGAAATACTTTTCCAGAAACTTGGGAAAATCTTAAAAAAGGGGTTAGTGGTTGTGCAAATATTACCCGGTTTGACGCATCAAAATTTAAAACACAATTTGCTTGTGAAGTAAAAAACTATGATGTAGAAAATTACTTTGATAGAAAAGAAGGTCGTAAAATTGATCCTTACACCCAATTTGCATTAATTGCTGCCAGAGAAGCAGTAAAAAATTCTAAACTGGATTTAGAAACTATAAATCACGATAGAGTTGGCGTTATTTGGGGCTCAGGTATAGGTGGATTAAAAACATTCCAAGATGAAGTAACCTCTTTTAGTCAAGGTGATGGAACCCCTAGATTTAACCCATTTTTTATACCAAAAATGATTGCTGATATTGCTTCTGGAATGATTTCAATGGAATTTGGATTTAGAGGGCCAAACTTTACTACTGTTGCAGCTTGCGCTTCATCAACCACTGCATTAATTGACGCTTTTAACTACATCAGACTAGGCAAAGCAGATGTTTTTGTCTCAGGTGGTTCTGAAGCATCGATTGCCGAATCGGGTATAGGTGGTTTTAATGCCATGCATGCACTTTCAACAAGAAACGATTCTCCAGAAACTGCTTCTCGTCCATTTGATAAAGATAGAGATGGTTTTATTATGGGTGAAGGTGGAGTTTCTATAATTTTGGAAGAATACCAACACGCTATAAAAAGAGGTGCAAAAATATATGCCGAAGTAGTAGGTGGTGGTATGTCGGCCGATGCTCATCATATTACAGCTCCTCATCCTGAAGGTTTGGGCGCAAAAAATGTAATGATTTCAGCTCTACAAGATGCAGGATTAAAACCAGAAGACATTGATTACATTAATGTTCATGGAACATCTACCCCTCTTGGTGATATCTCTGAATCACAAGCCATATTGAGTGTATTTGGAGAACATGCTTTTAAACTAAACATTAGTTCCACAAAATCAATGACTGGCCACTTATTAGGGGCTGCTGGAGCAATGGAAGCAATGGCTACATTGATGGCGGTTAACGAAGATATTGTCCCTCCCACAATCAACCATTTTACTGATGACGAGGCGTTCGATCCAAGATTAAATTTTACATTTAATAAGGCACAAAAACGTGAAGTTAGAGCTGCTTTAAGTAATACCTTTGGATTTGGTGGACATAATGCGTCTGTCATATTCAAAAAATTTAAAGCTTAATCGCCATCAATTGGGTTAAATAGATTATGGTTTTAAAGATTTTTCGAAAAAAAACTGAATATGCGCTCAAACTCGAGCGCATATTAGGTTTTAAACCCGACCACATTTCGTTGTACAAACAATCTTTTACCCACAAATCGATGTTGTTTGGCACAGACAAACAAAGTCATGAGAGCAACGAACGATTAGAATTTCTAGGAGATGCCATTTTAGATGCAGTTATTTCCGTTTACATTTTTAAAAAATTCCCTTTTAAAGACGAGGGCTTTTTAACTCAACTTCGATCAAAACTTGTTAGTCGACATTTTTTAAACAATCTAGCCTACAAAATAGGAATTGAAACTCTTATTCAGTCTAATTTAGACCGAGAGTCAAAAACAATTATGGGTGATGCCTTAGAAGCTTTAATTGGCGCCATATATTTAGACAAAGGGTATGAAAAAACTGAAAAATTTATTTTAAAACAACTATTAGAACCTCATATTGTAATTGAAGATATCTTGGAAAAAGAAACCGATTTTAAAAGCAGAACCATCGAATATGCTCAAAAAGGAAAACATAAACTGGAGTTTGATACGGAAGAAATGGGCGAAATCAACAATAAGTTTTATAAAACTAAGCTATTTATTGATAACCAATTGGTTGGTGTTGGTGAAGCTGCCAATAAAAAAACCTCTGAACAAATTGCTTGCGAACAGTTTGTGAATGAAAAAGAAAAATAAATTCGGCTAACAAGATCAATGATGCTTTTCTAATTCCGTATTAATAATATCAAAAACCTTATTTTTAAGCATATTCACATCTGCATCGGTTAAACCAACAGTAGAAATAGGTTCATGAACAATTGCTCTAGCCAATCCAGGTCCTGCAAGCCCAGAAAACATGCCTTTCATCTCTAATATTTTGTAATTTCTTATAAAAGTAATTGGAAGAATAGGCAGTTGCTTTTCTATAGCCAATTTAAAAGCTCCATTTTTAAAAGTTCCCATTGTAGGACAAGTAGTAGGAATTGTTCCTTCTGGAAACATTACCACACTGCGCCCTTTATCTAACTCTATGCCACATCTATCCATAGCACGTTTACCTGAAGAATTACTCTTTCTATCCACAGGAATGTTCATCTTTTTAAAAAAAATGTTGAATAAAGGAACATGAGCCAATTCCATTTTTCCCATAAAAACAAAGTATTGAGTAAATACGCGATATAAAATAACAATATCGAGGTAAGATGAGTGATTAGGGGTAATTACATAAGTCTGTCCCTTTTGTATGTAATGTTTGTTTTTTACAGAAGTAAAAATTCCGACTAAATACATTAGTAAACTGGTATGAAAACGTAACAACTTAAACCCTTTATTGAAATGCTTTTCAGTTAGTAAAAAGATGGCATAAAATGGGTACAGAATAACCAATAAAATAACGAACCATGTGAAAACGTAAATCTTCCACAAACCGCCTAATATTTCCTTGAACTTTTTCATTTTGGTGTGCAAAGGTATAAAAAAGAGGTTATAATTTATGAAATGATTTAAACACTAATTTTACTAATTAAACTCAAAAAATTCATGTAATTCGCGTCATAGGA
>JAVHRO010000011.1:0-23719 GCA_036171675.1 Vicingus sp.
AATGCTGTCGCTCATTTGTATTTGGAGTTCATACATTTCTAAAGCTTCTTTAAACTTGTGTTGCTTTTTGTAAATGTTTGTAAGTGTTCTTGATGCATTTTTAATGCTTTCAGGAAATCCTAACTCTTTAGCAAATAGGAGGCTCTTATTGGCAAAATTAAAAGCTTCAGCTAATTCACCTTGTTTGTATTTAATAGTAGCAATGTTTTTCAACGAAGCTGTTATTCCTAATTTGTCGTTAATTTCTTCTTGAATCTTTAGACTCTTTTGGTAATATTGAAGTGCCTTTATTTGTCCTATTTTTAGAGATTTTTTATTAGAAGAAGTAACAGAAGGGTCGCCATGATAACTATAAAAAGATCCAATATTGTTTAAAGAGGTGGCTATTCCCACTTTATAATTTATATTTTCATTAATTTTTAAACTTTTTATGAAGTATTTTAGGGCTATGGCTTGTCCAGCTTTAATGGATTCTTTTTTAGAAGAAGTAACAGAAGGGTCGCCTAGATAATCATAAATTAATCCGACATTGTTTAAAGAGTATGCTATTCCCACTTTATCATTAATTTCTTCACGAACCTTTAAACTTTTTTTGTAATAATCTCCTGCTTTAATATAGTTGCCCTGATTTTGATAGATGAATCCCAGGTTGTTAAATGAGGTTGCCATTCCAACTTTATCATTAAGTTCTTCTTGTAGTTTTAAGCTTTTATGGAAGTATTCTAAAGCCCTAGGAATATCGCCCTGATTGTCATAAATAAATCCTATGTTGTTCAAAATAGCTGCCATACCCCTAATATCCTTGATTTCTTCTTGAATTTTAATACCCTTATTATAGTATTTTAGTGCGTTCATCATATCACCTTGATTATCATATATATAACCGATATTATTAAGTGCTGTGGCAAAATATTTAAGAAATTTTTTTTTATTAGTTGTTGTTGCATTTTTTTTAGCTATTTCTAAAAGTTCCCTATTATAAATAGGCCATAGATTTTCATCATTTTCTGCTTCAACCATTGTATTTAAAATGTTACAACGAGTGGTGTCATACTTTGCATTTTTTAGCTCAATTTTTAAAGAATCCATATTTTGAGCTTTCCCATTCGAGAGACTGATAATAATAAAAATAAATATGTAAGTTAATTTTTTCAAATTTTGTTAGTTTGCTTTAATCTATTTATGTTACGTTCAACATATTTTTGAGAAGTTATTAAAGCATCTTGTATTCGTTTGGCATAACGGATGCTGGCAATAATTTCGGAGTTCTTTTCTTCTAAAAGTAAATGAGCTGTTTCTACCACTGTTTTTTGTTGTTCAATTACGGTTTTTTGTTTTTGAGTAACTTTAAAACGGTTGTACATAAAACCAGCAAACACCAACACCAACAACAAACCACCGTAAAGTGCTAGTTGTTGGTTTTGTTTTACTTTTATTTCGGCTTTTTGGCGAGCAATTTCCACTTCTTTTATTTCGTTTTCTTTAGCAAATACTACGCTATCGGCAGCAGCTTTTTTCTCGTATTCGTATTGAAACTGTTTTTGTATACTGGCTTTTTTAGTGGCCTCGTTGTTAATGCTGTCGCTCATTTGTATTTGGAGTTCATACATTTCTAAAGCTGCAGCGTAATTTTTTTGTTTTTTATAAATATCTTTTAATGTTCTAGCGGAATTTTTTATAAGGAGTGTATACCCCAATTTTTTTGTCATTTTTAAACTTTTTGAAGCATAATATAACGCTTTATTTAAATATCCTATTTTAAAATACAAACTCCCAATATTATCTAATGAAATGGCTACACCTCTTTTATACTGAATTTCTTCTTGAATTTTTAAAGCGTTTAGAAAATAGTTGAGCGATTTAGTATATTCTTGTTTATCAATGTACACATTTCCAATATTACCATATGAATCAGAGATACCTGCTTTATCATTTATTTCTTCTCGAATTTTTAATGCGTTAAAATAGTAAATTAATGCCTTTGGAGCATCGTCAAGTTTTGAATACAACGTTCCAAGACTATTTAGGCAGTTTGCAATACTTTTTTTCTCATTTAAGGCTTCAAGCAACAACAATGCTTTTTTATAGCTTTGCAATGCTTTTTTAAAATTACCTTGTTCTTGATATATACTTCCAATATTATTCAAACAAGCAGCAATTTCATTTTTATTATTTATTTCTTCCTGTATTTTTAATGATTTATAGTAATATTCTAATGCGCATTTTACATCTCCTTGTTCGTCTAATACCCAACCAATATTATTTAAAATAACTGCCATTAATTCCTTATCATGCAACTCTTCTTGTATTTTTAAGGATTTTCGAAAATATGCAATTGCTTTCGAATCGTTGCCTTGTGTTTTATACAGTGCGGCTATATTATTAAGACATACGGATACTTCTCCTTTTTCATTTAATTGCTCGTTAATAATTAACGATTTATTGTAATAATCAAATGCTTTTGTAATATCACCTTGGTTGTCATATAAAGACCCAATGTTTATGAAAGAATTTGCTATAGCCTTTTTGTCATTCATTTCTTCTCGTAACTTCAAACTCTTCTGATAGTAATTCATTGACTTTTTTATATCCCCTTGATTTTGGGCTTGAAAACCAATATTGTTAAATGCACTTGCTAGATGGGTTAAATAAAATGTTTGTGGACTTCTTTTTATAGAAATGGCTTTTTCGCAAAGTTTTATGCAAGGCGCTGCATATAAAGAGATGTTATCTATTTCACAAATTTCTGTTAATTGGCAAAGAATATTAATTTTTACTGTATCGTTTTTGGCTTTTTTTAGTTCAAGATTTAATGAGTCAATATTTTGAGCATTCCCATTTGAGAGACTGATAATAATAAAAATAAATATGTAAGTTAATTTTTTCAAATTTTGTTAGTTTGCTTTAATCTATTTATGTTACGTTCAACATATTTTTGAGAAGTTATTAAAGCATCTTGTATTCGTTTGGCATAACGGATGCTGGCAATAATTTCGGAGTTCTTTTCTTCTAAAAGTAAATGAGCTGTTTCTACCACTGTTTTTTGTTGTTCAATTACAGTTTTTTGTTTCTGAGTAACTTTAAAACGGTTGTACATAAAACCAGCAAACACCAACACCAGCAACAAACCACCATAAAGTGCTAGCTGTTGGTTTTGCTTCACCTTTATTTCAGTTTTTTGCCGAGCAATTTCAACTTCATTTATTTCGTTTTCTTTGGCAAAAACAACACTATCGGCAGCAGCTTTTTTCTCGTATTCGTATTGAAACTGTTTTTGTATGCTTGCTTTTTTAGTGGTTTCATTATTAATACTGTCGCGCATTTGAATTTCTAATGAATACATTTCAAATGCTTCTTTGTACTTTTTTTGTTTTTTGTAAATGTCTTTTAATGTCTTAGATGCATTCTTAATGTTTTCAGGGAATCCTAACTCTTTAGCATTTATTAAACTGCGATTACTATAATAATAAGCATCGGTTATGTTTCCTTGCTGTAATAAAATTCCGCCAATATTGTTTAAAGAGCTAGCAATACCAACTTTATCATTAATCTCTTCCTTAATTTTTAAACTTTTGAAATAGTTGCTTAAGGCATTTTTGGCATTGTGTTGACGCTCATAAATCATCCCAATATTGTTTAAAGAATAAGCAATTCCTTGTTTGTCTATAACCTCTTCGTATAGTTTTAAACTTTTGAGATAGTAATCTAATGCTTTTTGGGTGTTACTTTGGTTGAAATAAATCATCCCAATATTATTTAAGGAGATAGCAATTCCTTTTTTATCCTTAGTTTCTTCATAAATTTTCATACTTTTCAGATAGTACTCCAACGCTTTGGCAATATCTCCTTGATCATCGTAGGTATAACCTAAATTGTTTAACGAGTTAGCAATGCCATATTTATCGTTTATTTCTTCATACAACCTTAAACACCGATGATAGTAGTCTAAAGTTTTTGGAATATCTCCTTGACTGCTATAAATTGCACCAATGTTGAGTAAAGAGAGGGCAATTCCCTTTTTATCTTTAAATTCTTCTTGAAGTTTTAAGCTCCTGTTATTATATTCTAGAGCTTTAGCGATGTCACCCTGGTCTTTATAAATTATCCCAATGTTATTTAAGGAAACTGCAATTCCCTTTTTGTCTTTAATCTCTTCCTGCAGTGCTAAACTCCGTTGATAATATTCTAATGCTTTAGGGATATAGCCCTGAGCTTGAGCAAGAAATCCAATATTGTTAAGAGCAGAAGCAAGATGTTTTAAATAAAAAGATTTGTTTGATGTGCTAGTTTTACTATTTTTTTCTGCTATAACCCTTAATTGTTCATTAAATAAAGGCCATTCTTCATCGCTTGCTGTTTCGGAAAGTTCGCTTAAAATATTACAACGAGTAGAATCATATTTGGCTTTGTTAAGTTCTAGCTTTATGGAATCGATATTTGGGTCTTGAGCAATTAGTTTTAAACTAAAAGTTAAAATACTTATTATCAAAACACATAAGTATTTATTCATTTTGACTATTTTTTTAAAAATAATTACGCTACAACGTTTAATTTACTGTGTTTTCGGCTATACATAAAGTACAACACCAACCCTACACAAAGCCAAATTGAAAACCATAACCAGTTTGAAACCGCCATTCCTGTTAACAGATAGCAACATGATACCAAACCGAGAATTGGAATTAACGACAAGTTTTTTAAGTACGATAAAACTGCCAATATTATACATAGCACAAAAAACACCAGCATCGGAATATTATTAGCTGCATTTTCGGTGGTGATATGAAATTTATCAGGAATAAATTCAGGAATAAAATAAACGATTAAGGATAAGGCTAAAGCTACTATTGCTGGAAAAATAAACTTCGAATTGATGTACGGTAAACGAAATTTACCAGATGTTTTATCGGCATAATCGTCGTTGTTTTGAGGAGGAAGCATTAATACTCCACCACAAACCAATACAAAAGCAAACAAGGTACCAATACTGGTAAAATCGAGCACAAAATTTTCGTCAGTAAAAAACAATGGAATACCCACTACCAAACCAGTTATTATGGTGGCAAACCCAGGAGTTTTGTATTTTGGATGGATAGACGAAAAACGTTTAGGCAATAATCCATCGCGGCTCATGCTCATCCAAATACGTGGTTGTCCCATTTGAAATACCAATAATACACTAGTCATAGCAACCACTGCTGCAATAGAAACGATGAACAACATCCATTTAACGCCTTTTAATTTGAATATTTCGGCAAGTGGATCGCTAACTCCCAACGCTGAAAAAGAAACCATTCCGGTAAGCACTAAAGCCAAAATAATGTACACCACAGTACAAATAATCAACGAATACATCATGCCTTTGGGTAAATCGCGTTGTGGATTTTTACTTTCCTCTGCCAAGGTGGATACTGCATCAAAACCAATATAAGCAAAAAATACAGCGGAAACCCCAGCCATAACTCCTCCAAAGCCATTTGGCATAAAAGGAGTCCAATTTTCGACATCAATATAAAAAGAACCTACCACAATAACCAATACAATAATTACTAATTTAATCATTACCATAATGTTGCTAATGTTTCTCGATTCTTTAGTACCTATGTACACCAACCATGTTATAAATGCATTAACCAACACCGCTGGTAAGTCGAAAATAATACGTAGACTGCCTAACTGAGGAGCATTTGCCCATGCAGAAAAACCTTCACCAGAAACTTTCGACAAAAATGCATGGTGAGCGGCGGTGTAATTGATAGTAAGCCATTCGGGTAAATGCAAGCCAAAACCCTCTAATAAATTAGTAAAATAACCACTCCAAGAAAATGCAATGTATATGTTCCCAATAGAATACTCCATTAACAACGCCCAACCAATAATCCAAGCAAACAATTCACCAAACGAAACATAAGCATACGTATAAGCACTTCCTGAAACTGGAACTCGTGCGGCAAATTCAGCATAACACATTGCCGTAAAACCACAGGCTATTGCACAAATAATATATAAAAAAATTACTCCAGGACCACCCGAATAGCAAGCATTTCCGATGGCGCTAAAGGTACCACCACCAATAATAGCCGCAATTCCAAAAAATGTTAAATCTTTAACCGTTAAAACTTTATGAAGTTCAGTATGTTCCCCATCACCACCTTCTTGTAAAATGATATTTGCTGATTTTTTTCGGAATAAACTTTTGAAATTCATAAATCAATTTTTTTTATATGGTAACAAATGTATAAAAATTATTGACGTGCAAGGTGTTGGTATTATTCAATAGTTAGCAAACGCTAATTTTAGGTGAATGGAATTGTTCCCAAAATTCTTGGTCTAACTTTTCTCGGTGAATCGGTTCAGCTATTTCTATCAATTCTTTTGCTCTTTCTTTTAAAGTTTTTCCATATAAATTAGCCACCCCCCATTCCGTTACAACATAATGCACATGAGATCTTGTGGTAACAACACCTGCCCCTTGCTTTAAAGACGCAACAATTCTCGATTCTCCTTTGCTAGTAGTAGCTGGCAAGGCAATAATTGGTTTTCCTCCCTCTGATAACGATGCTCCTCGAATAAAATCCATTTGACCTCCAACACCAGAATAAATAGTTCTACCAATAGAGTCAGCACATACTTGTCCACTTAAATCGACCTCAATAGCACTATTAATGGCGGTAACTTTTGGATTTTTTTGGATTAAATGAGCGTTATTTACATAAGAAGATTCTCGCATCATAAAGAGTGGATTATTGTCGATAAAATCGTATAGCTTTCTAGAGCCCCAAGCAAAAGATGAAAGTATAATTCCTGGATGAATTACCTTTTCGCTTCCAGTAATTACACCTCTCTCAATGAGCGGTAATATTCCATCTGAAAAAATTTCGGTATGAATTCCTATATTTTTATGATGTATTAAATTAGGTAAAACTGCATCGGGAATCGTTCCAACTCCTGTTTGTATGGTTGCTCCATCTTCAATTAACCCAGCCACATGTTTTCCAATCATTTTTAATTGTGGGGTTAAAGGAGTAATAGGTAATTCATTTATAGGTTCATCATGATATACCATCATATCAATATTATCCACGTGAATTAATCCATCTCCAAATGTTCGAGGCATTAGGTGGTTTACTTGTGCAATAACTATTTTAGCCATATCTACGGCTGCTCGGCTAATACTTACCGATACACCAAGCGAACAGTAACCATGTTCATCTGGCGGAGACACATGCACCATAGCTACGTCCAACGGTATTACCATTTTTCTGAACAACATAGGAATTTCACTCAAAAAAATAGGTATATAATTTGCTCTACCAGATTTTACTGCATTTCTTGTATTGCTTCCCACAAAAAAAACGTTGATGTTAAAATTGTCGATGTATTTTTCATCGGCATATGGAGCTGCTCCTTCGGTGTGTTTGTGATAAATGGTTACCCCTTTAAGTTCTCCAGCCCTTGCCACCAAACCATTAATTAAATGCTGTGGAGCCGCAGCAACACTATGAATAAAAACATTGTCGCCCGATTTTACTAATTTTAGCGCTTCTTCTACACTTGCAATCATTTTCTTATTTTTAGATATTTTGATCGGTAAAATATTACCTCAGCAAAATTAGAAATAAAAGTCCCTTTTAGTAAAGTTTTTATTGATAAAACAGTTTGGTATACCTTAAAAAAACGTTGTGATTGATGGAGTAAACACAATAAAAACTATGGTTCATTTTACACCATAAGTGTCGATTAAATCAAAGAGGTTAATTGATAGCTTGAATAAATAGCGAACAATTATTTTCTTTTGTTAAAAATAAGATGAGAATAACCTACAACTAATAAGGGTTCAATAAAATTAAAATGTTGTTCTGCTCTTCCTCCTTCAACGGTAGTAGTGATGTCGGGCAGATTCATGTAACCTGCCTTTAGTTTTCCTAAAACAAAAAAATGTGTAAAAAAATCGACTTGCAAACCAAAACTTGCAGAAATACTGTATCCTGATAAATGATACGATTTCTTTCCTGCTTCCATATCGTGTTTGGGTTTATGACCAAGTACATCGGTGTCAGAATCAGGGATTACCATACCAAAACCAAAGGTTCCGTTCATAGAAATCGAATGCTTTCCGTTTTTTGATATCCAAAATTGTTCTAAATGACCCATCTCAATACCAAGGTCATTTAATCCATCACAATGTTCAAATTCTTCAACAAATCCACCAGGCAAGGAATCTAAAAGAGCCATTTGATGTACTCCAGAGTGAGCATCTTCACCAACTAATACTTCGGCTTCGTTATAAGTCCCCATTTTTTTACCACTAGTAATTGTTCCTGTAAGTAAAGTTGATTGTTTATCAATTGCATATTTCATATGGTCTAAACCAAGCGTAAAGAAAGTTTTGTCGCTAATATAATAGCCAAAACGCCAATTAAACTGAGGAATGGTAAATGTATTTGGTTTAAAATAAGTGATAAGGTCATGTTTGTCTTGATCGTCTCGGGCGGTTAAATCTGTAATCGTAAAATTGTACTCATCACCTGTAAAATGAATATCGCTGTGGCTGAAAAACCCTCGGTTATATCCCCAAGTGAAATAAAGAGTTCCGTTACGTTTAAAAATTTGCCGGGTTTCCATGATTCCAGAATTTGTATTTTCAGTTTTAATATTGTTTTCTAGAGTAATTTGTGTAAACCCAACAGAAGTTAAAACTAGAAAAGAAATGATAAGTAAGTAAAATTTTGACATACACTATTTTTTAGTAATTCCTAAATTATTATTCAACCGCTAAATGTAATAATATCTAATAATTATAAAAATGATATTTATTACTCGTGGTGCATTTGATAAAAAATTTGTCCATTCGAGTGAATTTCACGATTGAAATGAGTAAAATTTGTATCGAGAATTCAAATTTTTAGAATAAAAAGTGTTTTCTAGACACTTTTTTATTAAAAACTAAGCCCAAATGCACTACGGGTTATTTATTATAAAAAGTGAAGTGCATTTTTGAATTTGAGAATCAATTTTTAAATAAAAGCCATTACATTTGTTAACATGAAAACTACCTTTAAACCGATTGAAAAAGCTGATTTAGCTGAAGTGACAGCTATTTATAATTATTACGTAGAAAACTCAACAGCAACATTTCATTTAAACCTTATTGCTGAGCAAGAAATGGAGTCCACACTTTCATTAAATCATCCCATTTATAAATCATTTGTAATTTTAGTTAGAGATGAAATAGTTGGGTTTTGCTACATAGGTCAGTTCAGAAAAAAAGAGGCGTACGATATCTCTGCCGAGATTACGCTATACATTAAACATGATTTTACTGGAAAAAAAATTGGTATTGAAGTGCTTTCTTTTTTGGAAAAAGTTGCCAAAGAAGTTGGTATTAAAAATTTGATTGGGGTAATTACTTCAGAAAATTCGAGAAGTTTAAAACTGTTTGATCGATGTGGGTATCTAAAATGTGGTCACTTAAAAAACATTGGAATTAAGTTTGGGAAAGCATTGGATGTTATTTCTTACCAAAAAGAAATTTAATGATCTATTTACCTCTTTTTGGTTCAGTTTTATTAATTCACTTAATGGCAGTAATGAGCCCTGGTCCGGATTTTTTGATGGCTTTAAGAAACTCATTAACCTATTCTCGTAAAACAGGAATTTATACCGCTATAGGCTTTGGGCTAGGAATTGGCGTACACGTTTTTTATTGCGTTTTTGGGTTGGCTTTAATCATATCAACATCAGCCATAGCGTTCAACATTATTAAGTATTTAGGGGTTACTTATTTGGCTTATATTGGTGTTATGTCTATTATTTTAAAAAGTGCTAAAATTGATATCGGTAACGAAAGTCAGTTGGCGGACATTAGTGCTTTACGAGCAATACGAATGGGGTTTTTAACCAACGTGCTAAATCCAAAAGCAACCTTGTTTTTTTTAAGCTTATTCACATTTGTAATTGGTCCCAATGTTTCCAAGACCATATCGTTGTTACTTGGAATAGTCATGATGATTAATACCACCATTTGGTTTAGTTTCGTTGCTATTTTTTTTACTCAAACACGCATCAGAAATTTGTTTAACACCTATCAAAAAGGTTTTAATATTACTTTTGGCATATTGTTAATTGCGATTGCCCTTAAAATTGTTTTAACATAAACTGTTTTGATGATTTCTCTTTAATACATCATGTTACTTTTTGAAATACTTATGTTGATTGCTAGACTAATATTAGGTCTAAAATTTTACATTCCAGAAGTAAAAATTTATACTTAAATAGCTATTTTTAGGTATATTTTATTGTGGTGCAGTTGATAAAAATTTGTTCATTCGAATTTCAGAATTGAAATGAGTGAAATTAGTATCGATAATTCAATTTTTTAGAAAAAAAAGATTTTTCTTACTTCGATTAAACTACCTCGGGGCAGAGCCCCAGAGGTATTAGTGTATAACAGCCACAGATTCACAGATTTTCAAAAATCTTTTTTAATCTGTGAATCTGTGGAAAAAAAAATCGAA
This sequence comes from Vicingus sp., assembly GCA_036171675.1. Classification (GTDB taxonomy): domain Bacteria; phylum Bacteroidota; class Bacteroidia; order Flavobacteriales_E; family Vicingaceae; genus Vicingus. The sequence goes on from JAVHRO010000011.1 coordinate 10,518, forward strand.
GCAGAGCTTCGAGGAATTAAACCTAAAGAGATTAAACTCGGTATAAACTTTACTTTTTTTTCAGAAAAAAAACTCTAAATGACCTTTTTTAATTGAACACTAAGTTCAAATGCACTGAGGATTTTACTTATTACTTTTCTGTATTTGATATAGGAAAGTATATTTTCTTTTATTTTAGATTATCTATAATCCATCCCTTCAGGAGGGCTGGAAAGCGCTTATTTTCTACTTGCATCAAACAAAATAGCCTTCTCCTCGCCCGATAAACTGTCGTAGCCCGATTTGGCAATTTTATCCAAAATAACATCAATTCTTTGTTGATTGGCTTTTTTCTGCGCATTAAACTCGTAGTCATTCTTCGATTTTGGTGATTTGTACACCACTTTCAACTTTCGCTTAAACGAAAAAAGGTTTTTTAAATAATCTAACAACCAATGTAAACCTGATGCTATATCATTTCCTTTTTGAAGTTGCCTAATGTACAAATATCCAAATAATGCACCGCCCAGATGAGCAATATGTCCGCCTGGGTTTTCTTTTTGAATACTTACCATGTCCAACAATACATACACTAATGCAATATATTTTAATTTAACATTACCTAAAAATATTAACCGAACTACAAAATTTGGAACATATGTAGCAGCAGCAATTAAAATAGCCATAACAGAGGCAGAGGCTCCTAAAGCAATTGAAATTGTTGAAACCCCCTTAAAAACAGGCAATATGTTAAACAATAGAATATACAAGAATCCACCAGAAATGCCACCTAATAAATAAGTTGCAACTAATTTTTTGTTATTCAAGAATTGAAGAAAAATTTGACCACCAAAATACAAAACCAACATATTGAATAATAAATGGAAAATTTCTTCGTGCAAAAACATATAGGTAATTACTGTCCATGGTCTATGAATTAATTGGGACAAATCAGCCGGCAACGAAAGCGAGCTAATTACATGAATCATTCCATTTTCAATGGTAAAAAAATAAAGTATCAAGCTAATTATATTTACCACTAAAAACACAGCGACATTAATAAAAATCAATTTTATCAATGCAGAGCCATTTTTAAATTGGTTTTTTATTTCAGCTACAAAAGGGTTCGTCATGAATACAAAATTAATATTTAATTGTTGACATTTGCAATCAACATGACTTTACAAGAAAAAGACAACCACTATATTTGGCATCCGTTTACCCAAATGAACAATGCACAAAACATTATTCCTATTGTTAAGGCTGAAGGCATTTATTTGTACACCGAAGATGGTAAAAAAATTATGGATGCTGTTTCTTCATGGTGGACCAACTTACACGGACATTCGCATCCCTATTTAGCTAAAGCCATCTCAGAGCAATTTAACTCTATTGAACATGTTATTTTTGCTGGATTTACACATCCAAAAGCAATTGAGTTAGCTGAGAGAATTTTAGAAAAACTCCCTTATTTAGATAAAGTATTTTTCTCCGACAATGGAAGTACCGCTGTTGAAGTAGCCATAAAAATGGCTATTCAGTATTGGCACAACAAAAATAAGCCTAAAACTAAAATTATTGCTTTTAAAAACGCCTATCATGGTGATACTTTTGGAGCAATGAGTGTTGGTGGAAGGGATACATTTAACAATCCTTTTAATCCTTTTTTATTCGATGTGGAGTTCATTGATGTCCCCACTTCTGGTAACGAAGAAAAAACAATAGAACAACTTATTGACAAAGTAAAAAACAACGATGTTGCAGCCTTTATTTTTGAGCCATTGATTCAAGGATCTGCAGGTATGATTATGTATCAGCCCGAAATTTTAGAAAAACTGGTAACTCTTTGTAAAACAAATAAGGTATTGACTATTGCCGACGAAGTAATGACTGGTTTTGGAAGAACTGGAAAATGGTTTGCCACCGATTATATAGCCACCAAACCCGATTTGGTTTGTTTATCCAAAGGATTAACAGGTGGTGCAATGCCACTTGGGTTAACAATTTGTACTAATCATATTTTTCAAGCTTTTTTGTCTATTGACCATAGCAAAACCTTTTTTCACGGTCATTCCTATACTGGAAATCCATTAGCTTGTGCATGTGCTTGTGCAAGTCTAGATTTACTAGAAAAAGAAGCAACGTGGAAACATATAAAAATGATTGTTTCCAATCACCAACAATTTCTAAAAAAAATTGGTCATCATTCTAAGTTAAAAGATGTCCGCCAAATGGGAACCATTTTAGCCTTAGAATTTAACACTTTTGAATCTTCATCGTACTTTAATAATTTACGTGATGAATTGTATAATTATTTTCTAAATAAAGGAATTCTGTTACGACCACTAGGCAATATTCTATACATTTTACCACCATATTGTATAACGGAGGGTGAACTAAAAATAATTTATCAAGCAATTGAGGATTATTTATGTTTAATAATACAATAAAATAAACCTTTAATTTAAAATTTCGACCGTTAATAAAATAATGGTTGGGAATTTAATACTATTGAATTCCTACTCAGTTAGTTTTAGCATTTTACTAAATTATTTAATTAATTTTATACTATTAAAATCTTCCATGATTATTGAATTGCTATGAAGCCATCATCTGAACTATTTCAACTTATTAAGTCGCTTTCAAAATCAGAAAAACGATATTTTAAACTATCTTCAACGCTACAATCTGGAGAAAAAAATTACATTAAACTCTTCGAAGCCATTGAACTTCAAACAGAATATAATGAAGATGTAATTAAATCCATTTTTAAAAATGTAACCTTTATTAAACATTTACCTTCTGAAAAAAACCATTTATACAACCTTATTCTTAAAAGTCTACGGGGATTTTATTCAGACAATTCAGCAGCATCTACATTGCAAGAGCAACTGCGTAATATTGAATTGCTATACAATAAAGCACTTTATAAAGAATGTACAAAATACATTAACAAGGCCAAGACCATTGCATATAGCTATGAAAAATATTATTTTTTGTTAGACCTTATCGATTGGGAAAAAACATTAGTAGAAGAAGGTTTTTCGCGGGGAAATTTTGATAAAGATTTAAATCTATTGGTTAAAGAAGAATCTGAATGTATTGAAAAATTGGGAAACATTGCCGAATACCAAATGCTTTATTCACAAATTAACTATGCCATTAGAAAAAGTGGTTTTACTAGAACTCCAGAAGAAGAACAACTCATTGAACAAATATCACATCACCCCTTAATTATTGGTAAAAATACGGCTTTATCAAAAAAAGCAGCGACTTCTTGTTTTTCAATAAAAGGATTATGCGCTGTGGTTAACCGAGATTATGAATCGGCTTTTAGTTATTTTTCAAAGGTTATTGAAATTATGGAAAGAAATCCTTTTATTATGAAGGAACTCCCAAAACGATATGTAAAAGCCTTAAATCATATTATGCATTCCTACCTTGATAAAGGGGATATAAAAACGAGTCGTGCTTACGCAGACAGGATTAAATCGTTAAGTACAGAACCAGGATTTGAAAGTATTGACATACAGATATCATTATTTACACTACCAAATAGTGCTCAGTTACTGGCATATTGCTTTACTGGCCAATACGAAAAAGCGATAAACGAGATTATACCAAAAGTACTCAGTGGAATTGAACTTTATAAAGGAAAAATAAGTAAAGAAAGCGAATTGCTCTTATATTACAATATTTCAAGAGTTTACTTTAGTGCTGGCGATTATAAATTCGCATTAAAGTACAACAATATGGTAATTAATAACACCGAAGATATTTTAAGACAAGATATTTTTACTTTTGCGCGTTTAGTAAATTTAATAATTCACTACGAATTAGATAATTATGAGTTATTAGAATACACCATTAAATCAGCAAAACGCTACGTTACAAAAAACCAACGAAACTATCAATTCGAAACGGTATTTTTAAAGGAAATAAAAAAATTAATTAAGGTTAAAAATCCTGACGATTTATTTAAACTCTTTAATCAATTCAAAAACAAATTATTAACAGTGTTAGAAGATCCTTATGAAAATGCAGCAACCGAATATTTTGATTTTTTAGTTTGGATTGATACTAAACTTCAGAAAAAATCCTACGCAAGCTTAATGAAAGAGAAACATCAACTAACTGTTTAATCGTTGTTTTGCAACCTCATACAATACCATTCCAGCAGCTACAGAAACATTCAACGAAGTTATTTCACCAACCATAGGTATTTTACCCAAATTGTTGCTATTTCTCATTAATTGATAAGTAATTCCCTTCTCTTCATTACCCAGAATAATTGCTGTAGGTTGAACCAAATCTATACTCGAAATAACCTTATCCGTTTTTTCGGTACAGCCAACAATGTTTAACCCGCTTTCTTTTAAAATAAACAACGTGTCAATTAAATTATCTACTTTGCAAATGGGTATTCGGTATATTGCTCCTGATGAAGTTTTAACCGCATCTTCATTAATTTGAGCCGATTCTCTTTTAGGAACAACAATCGCGTTAACCCCCATACACTCAGCAGTTCTTGTTATAGCGCCAAAATTTCGAACGTCGGTAATTCTATCTAAAATAAGGATTAATGGAACTTTACCTTGCTCAAACAGTGCTGGAATAATATCCTCTATGTCTTGTGTAGTAATTGGTGAAATAAATCCAATAACACCCTGATGGTTTCCATCGGTATATTTATTTAATCGTTGAACTGGCACATGAGAAAAAGGTACTTTCGACTTTTTAATAACATTTCTAAGTTCTGTTAACCCTTGTCCTTGAATATCTTGTTGAATGTATATTTTGTCGATTTCTTTACCCGACCTAATCGCCTCAATAATTGGATGTATTCCAAAAATAATATTTTCCTTTTCTTTCATAAGGGTAAAATTAGTCGAAAAAAAGTTTATTCATCCTAAACTTAATTGGTTTATCAAAAAGAAAACAGTTATTTTTATACAGCACCTCTCAACTTTTGCAAAATAGTCTCTTGCCAACTAATGAATAAATAGTAACTTCGCCAAAAAAATTTTTTAAAAAATGACAAATATTAAACACAAAGTAATTACTGTAGATTATAATTTATACAGAAATACCGCCGAAGGTGAAATGATTGAAAGCACTGTAGGACATTCTCCTTTAACGTTCTTAACTGGTATGGGCCAAATGATTCCTGATTTTGAAAACAACGTAAGTAACCTTAAAGTAGGAGACCAATTTTCGTTCGGAATTAAAGCCGAAAATGCTTATGGATCAAAAAGTGATGACTCAATAATTGAATTGCCTTACGATATTTTTATGCAAGAAGGTAAATTAGTTGACGAAGTTTTTGTTGGAAATATGCTTCCATTGCAAGACCAAAATGGTCATGTTGTTCCTGCTACTGTAGTAAAAATTAATGAAGCAACCATAATAATGGACATAAATCACCCTCTTGCTGACCAAGATTTACATTTTACTGGCACTGTAATTTCATCTAGAGAGGCTACTACCGAAGAAGTTGGTCACGGTCATGTTCACGGCGAAGGCAGTCATCACCACTAATAAAAAATAGTTGTTAAAAAAAATGCCTCAGTATAGAGGCATTTTATTTGAAGTTAATTTTCGTGTTCTCGACCTTTAATTTTATTGGAGTTAAAAAGCTTATCCAACTCATTATCTTCATTAACAATTTGCTGAGATGGCGTTTTTTCCATTAATTCATCTAAATTAGGTTGACCTGCATTTACCCAAGCGGTGTACCAATAATTCCCAACTGTAATGATTGCTTTTGTTAAACGACGTTCTACCATTCTGTTTAAACGATCATGATAAGCGGTTGAGTATTCTTCAGAATAAGTTCGAACTAACGTAGCCCCTCTATTTTCAAAAGCATATTTTCTATCGGATTGGAATTCATTATTTAATTTTTGTTCTATTTGTAATACTGAATCTTTTGCCGAGAAACTCTCTTTCACTGAATTCCATTCGTCTTCCTGAATATTTTCGACATACTTAGCTCGTCCAACAAAATAGTCGTAATCTTTTGATTTTATTTCTGGTAATCTCGATTCCCAAAAGCCATGTATTCCTCGTTGGTTGGTTAATTGACCGTTATAATTTTCGGTGGTATGCAACGGAACATGCGAATCTGCAATATAATGACCTAAATCGGCAGAGATTCTAATAATTTGATCATAATTTTTTTCTTCAAATGCCTTGGTAAGTCTAAACACCATCAAATTCACATGCCATGGAACTATGCCGTAGGCTTGTAACGTATCTTCCGTAAATTTTTCGACTGCATTTTTCCATTTATGTGGCACAACCTCAAATGGATCTGCTCCATATTTAAAATAATGGTCAATATCAATATAATGTCTAGCTGCCTCACCTTCTGATGAATACCTTCTTTTATCAGGATCAACAGCATGTTCTGTAATGTATTCAATGTTCTTTTTGTAAAATCCAATCATTTCTGGAGGTAAGGTAAATACCGCCATTCTATTAATTTTTTTATGACCAAAAAATCCCCATGAATAAACCGTTGGTTGAACAACAAAAAAAACGATTGTAAAAACCACGAGTCCTATTAGGTATTTGTATAAAAACTTCATGGTATATAATTAATAATTTAACCTTTCACTATTTTTCCGTTTTTTAACACCGGAACATGATTACTTTGATTAAGTTGAAGACAAAAAATAATATCTTCTTCAAGGTTTAACCTACTCAACCTTTTTCTGTGGGATGACTCTCCTAAGAAACCATACATGTCATCTTTTGCAGCTTCGTATAATTTTATGGCAGCTTGGGTAGAATCAGCTAAATTCTTAAACCTAAAATTTTGAGCTAATTTTTCGGCCAAAGCACCAGCGAATAAAGTATCTTCTAAATTAAAACGGTCTTTCCATCCTGCACAAAAAAGAATTACATCTTTATCTTCACGTTCTACATATTCGGTAATGGCATCAATATTTGAAAACGAACCAATAAGCACTTTGTAAGCACTTTTAGCCATTTCTATTGCTTTTGTTCCGTTGGTGGTAGTTAATACTATGGTTTTGTTTTTAAAGGAATTTTTTTTAAAAAACAAAGGTGAATTTCCAAAATCAAACCCTTCAACAATTTCTGAAGAACGCTCGGCACCAACAATATAACCTTTTTGTTTGTATTCGTATGCCTCATCTAATGTGGCAATTGGTATTACTCCTTCCACCCCACTTTCAATTGCAGCACAAATAGCAGTGGTGGCTCTAAAAATATCTATTACCACTACTACACAATCTTTATTTTGAAAATAAATAGGGAATAAAGCTGGCGAAAAACAAACCTCTACCTTATTAGAAAATCCTGATGATTCTTCGCTCATTCTTATGAGTTTGAAATTTAAGCATTAGCGTTCAAGTTTAGTTATACTAAACTTGAACGCTAACACCTAAACAGTGAATATGTTTTTATGCTTTATAAAAAGGAGTTGATACTACTTTGGCTTTTATTTTTTTATCTCTAATTAAAATATAGATTTCTGAACCAACTTTGGAAAACTCAGTTTTTACATATCCCATTCCAATTGGAATGTTTAATGAAGGGGAATGAGTTCCTGAGGTAACCACTCCAATGTTATTGCCATTTGCATCAACTATTTGATAATAATGACGAGGAATACCTCTCTCAACCAATTCAAATCCAACCAATTTTTTAGTAACCCCTTTTGCTTTCTGATTTTTTAATGCATCTGAATTCACAAAATCTTTAGTAAACTTTGTAATCCAGCCTAAACCGGCTTCTATTGGAGAAGTAGTGTCGTCAATGTCATTACCATATAAACAGTATCCCATTTCCAAACGTAGTGTATCTCTACAAGCCAATCCTGCCATTTTCACTCCAACTTTTTCACCTGCCTTAATTATGGCATTCCAGATGGTCTCCGCGTCGCTATTTTTAAAATAAATTTCAAAACCACCAGCGCCAGTATAACCTGTTGAAGCAATAATAATATTATCAATTCCTGCAAAAATTCCTTGTTGAACGGTATAATAAACCATTTCCAAATCCATATTGGTTAATGGCTGTAGCATTTTCTGAGCATTTGGCCCCTGAATGGCTAATAATGAAGTATTGTCTGAAATATTTTTAATATCTACTCCATTTGTATTATGTTTTTCTACCCAAGCCCAATCCTTATCAATATTTGCACCGTTTACCACCAATAAATAATCATCAACACCTAACATATAAACCAACAAATCATCAACTATTCCACCATCATAATTTGGAAAACAAGAATACTGTACTTTCCCTGGCACTAAAACTGATGCGTCATTTGAGGTAATTCGTTGTATTAAATCAAGTGAACCTGGACCCCGAAGAGTAAACTCACCCATGTGAGAAACATCAAAAATTCCTACGTTATTTCTAACATTAAGATGTTCATCAATAAGTCCCGTATATTGAACTGGCATATTAAATCCAGCAAAGGGAACCATTTTTGCACCTAAATCAATATGCTTTTGTTTTAGGGTAATGTCTTTTAATTCTAATACTTCCATGATTTTTAATTTTTGTGAAACAAATGTATAAATAATAATGCAGATTATTTTGAAAATAATTCAATTTTCAAATTGACTTTAAATACGTAAATTTGTGTCCTTAAAATTATTATTCAACTCAAAAATATTTAACCATGGCAAATGCATTTTTTAGCGCACCAAAACCAGTAAATGAACCTGTAAAATCTTATGCTCCTGGAAGTCCAGAAAGAAAAGAATTACAAGAAATGTATGCTGTTTTAAAAAACACTAAAGTTGACAATCCAATGATTATTGGTGGCAAAGAAGTTAGAACCGAACATACGGTAACTATGCATCCACCTCATGATAGAGCTCATGTGCTAGGAAGTTATCATCAAGGAAAAGCTGAACATGTTAATCAAGCCATTGCTGCTGCTTTAGAAGCAAGAAAAACATGGGCAATTACACCATGGCAAGATAGAGCTGCTATCTTTTTAAAAGCTGCCGAATTATTGGCTGGTCCATACCGTGCAAAAATGAATGCAGCTACCATGCTTTGCCAAAGTAAAAATGCTTTTCAAGCTGAAATAGATTCTGCATGTGAAATGATTGATTTTTTTAGATTTAATGTTCAGTTTATGACTGAGATTTATGCTGGACAACCTGAGTCTGCACCTGGAATTTGGAATAGATTAGAGTACCGACCTTTAGAAGGTTTTGTATTTGCCATTACACCCTTTAACTTTACTTCAATTGCTGCAAATTTATGTGCCTCACCAGCATTGATGGGAAATGTTGTGGTTTGGAAGCCTTCTAACACACAAATTTATTCTGCCCATATTATTATGGAATTGTTTAAAGAGGCGGGATTACCAGATGGAGTAATCAATTTAATTCACGTAAACAGTTCACAAATCGCTGATACTATTTTTAAAAGCCCAGATTTTTCAGGAGTTCATTTTACGGGCTCAACCAAAGTATTTAAACAACTATGGAAAACTATTGGAACCAATTTAGAAATATACAAATGCTACCCAAGAATAGTTGGTGAGACTGGCGGAAAAGACTTTATTATTGCACACAAATCAGCTGATCCTAAAGAAGTTGCGACAGGAATGATTAGAGGTGCCTTTGAGTACCAAGGACAAAAATGTTCGGCAGCATCAAGAACCTATTTGCCATCAAATATTGCTGATGAAGTATTGGCGATAGTGAAAAAAGAAGTTGAATCTTTTAAAATAGGTTCTCCTGAAGACTTTAGCAATTTCATAAATGCCGTAATCGACGAAAAAAGTTTTGACAAAATCTCCAATTACATTGAATATGTAAAAACCAGAAATGATGCTGAATTTGTAACAGGTGGAACCTACGACAAATCAAAAGGATTTTTTATTACTCCAACTGTAGTAAAAACATCTAATCCACTTTTCAGAACCATGTGCGAAGAAATTTTTGGTCCATTTTTAACGGTCTATGTTTATGATGCTGATAACTATGAAGAAGCATTAGAAACTCTAGACAAATCATCTGAATACGCTTTGACAGGAGCTATTTTTAGCAAAGACCGTGAAGCAATAAATACGGCAACTCGTTTACTTGAAAATGCTGCCGGCAACTTCTACATTAATGACAAACCTACTGGAGCAGTAGTTGGACAACAGCCATTTGGCGGGTCCAGAGCATCTGGAACCAATGACAAAGCTGGTGCCCCTCAAAATTTAATGCGTTGGGTAAATACCAGAACCATCAAAGAAACTTTTGTTCCTCCAACCAATTATCGTTACCCATTTTTAGGATAAACCTTAATTCAAAAAAAAAAATCTACGGCAACAAGATAAGCATGCAAAAACACTTTTTAATACCGCTTATGTTGTTGCTGTTTTCGTGTAACGCCGAGATTGCCAAAATTGACTTAACTAAACCCCAATACCAGTCGGTAAGTATTAATTGCAAAAAACACCGACAGATAGATTTTTATTTGGATTGCGATATTGAATACAAGACTATGCCGAATATGGTTATCGATTTTGAGTTTTACAAAGGCAACGTGCAACTCTTGAAAGGAGGGGTTGACCCACTCAATTGTTCAAATCTAAAAAATGAAACAAAAATCGAGAAAAACGGAAAAACATACTGGAAATTTTACGGCAAATTAGAAGGCAATTACATTCCTCCAAGTGATAGTGTTTTTACCATTTATCCAACTTTCATTTGGAATCAAACTGCTGATTTAAAGATTCACAAAATGGACTTAATTTTTGTAAGATAACCAGCTTTTATGTTTACAAACTTTACAAACTTTTAACTTTAAGTAGTAACTTCGCTTTCTTAAATTATTTATTATACATTAAAAAAATTACTATGAATTACGATTTAATTGTTGTTGGAAGTGGACCTGGTGGCTATGTAGCTGCAATTAGAGCTTCTCAATTAGGTTTAAAAACTGCTATAATAGAACGAACAGAATTAGGTGGTATTTGTTTAAATTGGGGTTGCATTCCAACCAAAGCTTTGTTAAAAAGTGCCAACGTTTTTGAATATATTAATCACGCTGCTGATTATGGTATTACAATTAAAGGAGCAGATGCTGATTTTCCTGCAATTGTAAAAAGAAGTAGAACCGTTGCAGAAGGAATGAGTAATGGAATTCAATTTTTAATGAAAAAAAACAAAATTGATGTCATTAAAGGAACTGCAACATTAAAAAAAGGAATAAAAGTTTCAGTTGTTGGTGATGATAAATCCGTTACCGAATATGAAGCCAAAAATATCATTATTGCTACTGGAGCTCGTTCAAGAGTATTGCCAAATTTACCTCAAGATGGAGTTAAAATAATTGGATACAGAGAAGCGTTAGTGTTACCTAAATTACCTAAAAAAATGGTGGTAGTTGGTTCTGGAGCTATTGGTTCTGAGTTTGCTTATTTCTATAACGCCATGGGCGTTGAAGTAACCTTAATTGAGTTTTTACCTAACATTATTCCATTAGAAGATGAAGAAGTTTCTAAACAATTAGAGCGATCGTTTAAAAAAGCTGGAATCAATGTAATGACTAATTCATCTGTAGAAAGTGTTGACACTAAAGGAAATGGTTGTAAAGTGTTGGTTAAAACTAAAAAAGGCGACGAAACTATCGAGTGTGATGTTGTGCTTTCTGCCGTTGGAATCAAACGAAACATCGAAAACATTGGTTTAGAAGAAGTAGGTATCATTACCGATAAAGATATTATTGTAACCAACGATTATTATCAAACCAATATCCCAGGATATTGCGCTATTGGTGATGTAACAAAAGGTCACGCTTTGGCTCACGTAGCTTCTGCCGAAGGAATTATTTGTGTAGAAAAAATTGCAGGAGTTCATGTAGAACCGTTGGATTATGGAAATATTCCGGGTTGTACGTATTGTTCGCCAGAAGTTGCTTCGGTAGGTATGACAGAAAAAATGGCTCTTGAAAAAGGGTATGAAATTAAAGTGGGTAAATTCCCGTTCTCAGCATCTGGTAAAGCCAGTGCAGCTGGACACAAAGATGGTTTTGTAAAACTCATTTTTGATGCAAAATACGGCGAATTATTAGGCGGACACCTAATTGGTTACAACGTAACCGAAATGATTGCCGAACTTGTTGCTGCTCGTAAATTAGAAACTACTGGACACGAATTAATTAAAACTGTTCATCCTCACCCAACCATGAGTGAAGCTGTGATGGAAGCAGCTGCTGCGGCTTACGGTGAAGTGATTCACATGTAATCTTATCGTCATTGCGAGAGAGGTACGACCGACGCAATCTGCCTAAATGATAGACAGATTGCTTCAGTACCTACGCTCAATTTCCACGCTTGGGCTTCACAAAAACGTTAATAATAAAAAAATCCCTTTATCCATTTAGATAGAGGGATTTTTTTATTTAACTCTATATAATTAATCCCATGATTGATCATCTCCACAATCATCACCTGGATTTCCACAATCATCACCTAAATCACCCAAATCGTCTGCTTGATCTTCCCAATCATCCTCATCCCAATCTTCCCAATCATTTGGTCTTCCTGCTTCCCCCCTTGATTGCCAATAAGCATCATTATTATCGTTCAGTTGGTCGGAACGGTTATCTAAGTCTTCCTTTGTGTACTCGTAATCGTTGCCTTTTGGTGTCATAATGTTTAATTTATATTCATTGTGATGTGAATATTTATTACTTTTTCTTTCCTATTTGATTAGGATTCAATTGCTTTCCTCTATTGCCTTGATTTTGGTCGTATTGCTTATTCGTGCCGTTTGTTCCTTTATTAGCATTTTGCATGTTGGTTGCATTTTGTTCTGGTGTAATTTTCTTTTTCATCGTATTATTGTTTTAAAAGTTTAGTTACAAATAGTTCTTTGTCAGATTTTATTTTTACAATATAAATTCCTGTGGGAAGTTCTGAAATATTAATTGTTGTTTTTGCACTTGTTACATATAAGGATTTTACCATTTGATCTTGTAAATTCAAAATTTCAATAAAATTATCATTTTTTAATCCATCTATAACAACTAAATCTATTGATGGATTTGGATAAATAATAATGTTGCCTGAACTTTCGGTTTCATTAATACTTACTGGTAAGTCACAAATACAACGAACCGCAAGACCCCAATAGTTTCCGCCACTGTTTCTGTCTAATTGTGGTTTATCGTTGTCTATATTAGACTTTATATAAGTTAAGATGTTATGAGCATAAAGATATTAATAAGTA
>JAVHRO010000012.1:0-5664 GCA_036171675.1 Vicingus sp.
AATACTTATTAATATCTTTATGCTCATAACATCTTAACTTATATAAAGTCTATTGATGATTTTGTATTGGTTGGAAATAATGTTTCGTTTCAGATAGGAACTGGCACATTAGAAGCTTGGATAAAAACACCCGACGCTGGAACTGGTTTTAGAGGAATTGTTTCAAAAGTAAATGCTTATGGAATGTATCTATACGAAAACCAACTTGCTGTTTATAATTGGACTAACGCTGCAACGACTTTAGTTGGCGGCTACTTAAACGATAACCAATGGCACCATGTAGCCTTTCGCTTTAGAAGTGGAGTGAATTTGGGTTCACAATTATACATTGATGGCGTAGCTACGGGGGCTCCATTTACTTATAGTATTGGTAACCAAACTCGACCGTTAACCATTGGAAATAACTCTGACGCTACAAATCAGAATTTTTATGGATATATAGATGAAGTAAGGGTTTGGGATAGAATAATTTGCCAAAATGAATTAATGGCTAACATGAATTGCGAAAACAACGGAAATATAGCATCGTTCCACTTTAATCAAGGCATAGCTTATGGATTAAATAGTTCTGAAACTACATTAATAAACGCTACTGGTTCAAATGATGGAACACTTTATAATTTTAGTTTAATCGGTAGTGAATCAAATTTTGTACTAGAATATGCAGTAGTATCAGGTGTTGCATGCACATTCTCACCCTACACTATTACTGTATCTGGCGATTCATTAATATCAGATGCTCCAGGTGCGAGTTCTTATCAATGGTATGATAATTTAGGTTATTATTTCGGGTCAGATCAATTTTTAATTCCTACCGCTAGTGGATGTTATTATGTTACTGTAAACCTTGGTTGCACCTCTTATTCAACTAATTGTGTAAATTTTATAGTATCTTCTGTCGATAAAATAAAAGAAACCACTACACCAAACATTTATCCTAACCCAGTAAAAAACAACTTATTTGTTGATTTAGAGGAAGTATTACCAGTTGATATCTATAATGTTACAGGTGTTTTAATGATTTCTTCGAAAACAACTGAAAAGAAACACAACATTGATGTTTCATCACTACCAGCAGGTTTGTATTTTATAAAAACAGCTGGAAACATCAGTAAATTTATTAAAGAGTAATGTAAGTTTTAAGTTTAGTTAAAAAGCTCGTCAGCCAATGTGTTGTCGAGCTTTTTTTGTACTATAATTTAATAAACACAGATTTGAGACCTTGGCATGACAAAAGGGCTCAATATATTAATGAAATCTGTGGTGCATTTAAGTTTAGTTTTCAATAAAAAAAGTGTCATTTCAATTTCTATGACAAAAGAATCTAGAAAATACTTTTTCCTCTAAAGATTTGAATTCTCGATACAAATTTTTTATACAAATCACCTATCTTACTTGTCCAAATATTTTCAGAATCTCAAGGAAGAAAAACACAACGGAGGTCCTTCTTCCATAGAGGAGAATGAGAAGGGCAATTTAATTATTTCTTATATTGAAGTCACATTAATCTAAATTTCGACTAATTTGGGCTAACAAATAGCGTTTCAAAATGCTTACTTTTACAGCACAAAAAACAAACACTCAACATGACTTTTATAGAAGAACTGAAATGGAGAGGCATGATACAAGACATGATGCCAGGAACAGAAGAACAATTTGCTAAAGGGATGACCTCTGCCTATATTGGCTTCGACCCTACTGCCGATTCGTTGCACATTGGTAGTTTGGTGCAAATTATGATTTTAGTGCATTTGCAAAAAGCCGGACATAAACCGTTTGCATTGGTTGGTGGGGCTACCGGCATGGTGGGCGACCCTTCGGGAAAATCTTCAGAGCGAAACTTATTAGACGACCAAACACTACAACACAACCTAAACGGTGTAAAAAAACAACTCGAAAAATTTTTAGATTTTAATTGTGGAGCAAATTCTGCCGAAATGGTTAACAATTACGATTGGTTCAAAAATATGAACTTTTTAGAATTTATTCGTGATGTGGGAAAACACATTACGGTAAATTATATGATGGCCAAAGATTCGGTGAAAACTAGAATGGAAACAGGCATGTCGTTTACCGAATTTAGCTACCAATTGGTTCAAGGTTATGATTTTTACTGGTTGTGGAAAAACAAAAACTGCACCGTACAATTGGGTGGCTCCGACCAATGGGGAAATATTGTTACGGGTACAGAATTGATACGCAGAAAAGGTGCTGGAGAAGCTTTTGCTGTAACTACTCCTTTAATTAAAAAAGCCGACGGCACTAAATTTGGAAAAACTGAAGGAGGAAATGTTTGGTTGGATAAAACCAAAACTTCACCGTATAAATTTTACCAATACTGGATTAACGCTTCCGATGAAGATGCTTCAAAATACATTCGAATTTTTACATTGAAAACTCAACAAGAAATTGAATTGTTGGAAAAACAACACATCGAAGCTCCTCATTTACGTTTACTGCAAAAAGAATTGGCAAAAGACATCACCATTCGAGTGCATTCTGTTGAAGATTTTGAAGCAGCTGTAAATGCTTCAGAAATTTTGTTTAAAAAAGACGAGGAAGCATTAATTGCTTTGAAAGCACTTTCAGAGGAGATTTTTAACGATATTTTTGATGGAGTTCCTCAAGCTGAAATTTCTTTAAATGAAATTAAAAATGGTTTAAGTATTGTTGATGTATTGGCTTCAAAAACCAATTTTTTAGCCTCAAATGGCGAAGCCAGAAGGGCATTAAAAGAAAATGCGATTAGTGTAAATAAAACTAAAGTTGGCGAAGATAAAATACTAACAGCCGATGATTTGATTCAAGGAAAATACATTTTGATACAAAAAGGCAAAAAGAATTATTATTTGATCAAACCAATTTAATGTTGTCATCCTTAAAAATATTCATTATTGTTAGCTCTTGTTCTTTTGGATTTATCCAAACAACGTATGCACAAAAACAAAAAATTCTAGTAGTTCCCTTCACTCGTTTTCAACTGGTTTCTGAATATAAATTATCCGACATTGCACAAATAAACAGGGTTATCGAATCGGAAGTTTTTGATCAGTATACATTAAGTTTAAAACATGCATTTCAATCGTACAATAGCGACCTATTTGAATTCGAAATATTAAACACACAAGATTATTTGACCATAAAAAAATTAGTCAAATACGAAATTCAGAAGTTTAACGGACGAAAATACAACGCTAGCAATTTAAGTCTGGTAAATGACAGTATATTTTCTTCCATGTTGACAAAAAACAGGGCCGAATACATTGTTTTTGTAAATTGGTATGTAATTCAAAAAAATGTACATATTTCGTATGTTGGCGATAGTAACAAACGACATCCATTTGCCTCACATAAACTTGATTTTGATGTGTACAACAATAAAAAAGAAAAAATTATTGGAAAAGGCAATGCAAAACTCGATTGTGGTGGATTTCCTCCTATTACCATGATTGAAGAAAAATGTTTAAAGGCAAATTCACTTGCCAATTGTTACCAAGGCTTAATTGGTGATTTATTGAAAGAATTGTCATTAAATAAATAAAATTTCATCCTTAATTTATCACTATTAACTCCATTCTATTGCTGTTAATTTTTGTGTTAATAAATACACATATCTAATCGTTTATAATTCTCATTAAACGCCTTGTTATGGTTATATTTGTTACTCTTCAAAAAAAGTGAAATTTAAATAAAATATGAGCGAACAAAAAAACAGTTATTCAGCCGATAGTATTCAGGCGCTTGAAGGAATGGAGCATGTTAGAATGCGTCCATCAATGTACATTGGCGATGTTGGAAGTAGGGGTTTACACCATTTGGTTTATGAGGTGGTCGACAATTCTATTGATGAGGCTTTAGCCGGGCATTGCGATACCATTTATGTCTCTATTAACAAAGACGAATCGGTTACTGTTAGGGATAATGGACGAGGTATTCCAGTTGATATGCACAAAAAAGAAGGCGTTTCTGCTCTTGAAGTAGTAATGACTAAAATAGGTGCTGGAGGTAAATTTGATAAAGATTCGTATAAAGTTTCTGGTGGCTTACACGGGGTTGGGGTCTCTTGTGTAAATGCATTATCAGAGCATCTAAGGGCTACGGTTTATTTGAATGGAATTATTTACCAACAAGAGTATTCAAAAGGAAAAGCACTCTATCCAGTTAAAGAAGTTGGAACAACAACTGAACGAGGAACGGAAGTTACTTATTCACCAGACCCTACAATTTTCGATGCTGTAATTTATAATTACGATATTCTTGCTGATAGAATGCGTGAATTAGCATTCTTAAACAAAGGAATAACCATCACCTTCGAAGACAAAAGAGAACTTAAAGAAGACGGAACGTTTAAAGGGCAAGTATTCCATTCTGATGAAGGATTACCTGAATTTATTCGTTACATCGAAGAAACAAGAGAACCCCTAATTGCTGATGTAATTAGTATGGAAAGTGAAAAAAATGGATTTCCTGTAGAAATTGCCATGATTTACAACACTTCCTATTCAGAAAATATTCACTCCTACGTGAATAACATCAATACTCACGAAGGAGGTACTCACCTTGCAGGTTTTAGAAGAGGATTAACCAATACACTTAAGAAATATGCCGATGCTTCAGGGTTGCTAGATAAATTGAAATTCGAAATTTCTGGTGATGATTTTAGAGAAGGCTTAACCGCTATCATTTCGGTAAAAATTCAAGAACCACAGTTTGAAGGTCAAACTAAAACAAAACTTGGTAACAGAGAGGTTACTGCAGCTGTGAGTCAAGCAGTAAGTGAAATGCTTGAAAATTATTTAGAAGAACATCCGAATGATGCTCGAATTATAGTTCAAAAGGTGATTTTGGCCGCTACTGCCCGTCATGCTGCTCGTAAAGCTAGAGAAATGGTGCAACGAAAAAATGTACTCTCAGGTAGTGGCTTGCCAGGTAAATTGGCCGACTGCGCATCGAAAGATCCAACTGAATGTGAAATATATTTGGTTGAGGGAGATTCGGCTGGCGGTACTGCTAAACAAGGTAGAGACAGACATTTTCAAGCCATTATGCCGTTAAGAGGTAAAATCTTGAACGTTGAGAAAGCCATGCAACATAAAATCTTCGAAAATGAAGAGATAAAAAATATTTATACTGCACTTGGGGTTAGGGTTGGAACTGAAGATGATGTGAGAGCCTTAAATACCGAAAAACTAAGATACCACAAAATAATTATCATGTGTGATGCCGACGTGGATGGTTCGCATATCGAAACGTTAATTCTAACCTTCTTTTTCCGTTATATGAAAGAGTTGATTGAAAATGGAAATATTTACATTGCTACACCTCCTCTTTATTTAGTTAAAAAAGGAAAAGAACAGCGTTATTGTTGGACAGAAGATGATAGAGATAGAGCAGTTCAAGATATGAAGGGCGCTGGTAAAGAAGGTAGTGTGGGGATTCAACGATACAAAGGTTTGGGAGAGATGAATGCTGAGCAATTATGGTCAACTACCATGAATCCCGAATTTAGAACATTACGACAAGTTACCATCGAAAATGCTACTGCTGTCGACCATACGTTTTCTATGTTAATGGGTGACGAAGTTCCTCCACGTAGAGAATTTATTGAAGCAAACGCTAAATATGCAAAAATCGATTCTTAAATCAAACTTTAGTATAGCAAAA
>JAVHRO010000013.1:0-5622 GCA_036171675.1 Vicingus sp.
ATTAAATAAACTTTAATTAACATAGTTAAACTAAATATGAGCACCATTATAAACCATAATCAACATTTTAAAAAGTTGGAAAACATGTTTTTACATGCACCAATTAATCAGTTGTATCAACCTACCATTAAAATTAGTGATGGAAAATGTGAAATTGAATGGGAAGTAATGCCCATATTTTTGCATGGTGGAAAGTCATTACATGGCTCAGTTTATTTCAAATTGTTAGATGATGTTGCTTTTTTTTCTTGTAATTCAATTATTTATGATGTTTTTGTGGTTACAGGAAGTTTTGAAATTAAATTTCTTAAACCTATCACTGAGGGTAAATTGTTGGCTATTGGTGAAATGACAAAAAACCTTGGCAATAAATTAGAGGCAAGGGCTAAACTTTTTACCGAAAAGGGTGATTTATGCGCACAAGGTTCAGGTATTTTTGTTAAAACCAAAATATTGTTAACTTCATTAGAAAGTTATAAAATTTAGTATTTTTGAGCCTATGTTAAAAAAACTATTCATTTTTATTTTATTTATCTCGCCTTTTGTTTTATTGGCTCAGGTTGATGACGATTCCTATGTGTATGGAGATACCCCAAGTGCTAAAGAAAAATCAGAATCGACAGGTAAATTTGATTGGAAACGTGTAACACTTGGAGGTGGTTTAGGCGCCACGTTTGGCGATTTAACGTATTTTGAAATTTCTCCAACTGCAGGTTATTATTTAACCGATAATATTTTGTCTGGAATTGGAGCTACCTACATTTATTATTCCGATAATATTAATCTTTATAAAACCAATATTTATGGGGGTACTGTATTTACCGAATACTTGTTTAAAGACCTGCCCATTTTGGCTCATGCTGAAACCAATTTAATGAACTACTATTCCTGGAACAAACAAGCTAGAATTAATGCTGTTGGTGTTTTTTTAGGGGGTGGTTTAAAACAACAGTTAGGTGATGGTCATTCTTATTTGTCTATTCTGCTGTTATGGGATATTAATGAAACTAAAGATTCGTTTTATCCAAATCCAATAATTAGAGGTGGTATTTCCATTGGTTTATAATTGTCATTTTAAGTCTAAATTATTCATAATAATTTATTATTTTTGATTCTTAACAAATATTCCTAATATGATTAAAAATTTACTTGCGCTATTACTCATTACTAGCTCTATTTTTGCTCAAGAAAATTCCTTACCCGTCAACAATTATCAATCGGAATTCACTACCGCTTACCTTCAATACCCAGATGTTCCAAGAGGAATGCTTGAGGCGGTTTCCTATTCCATGACACGTTTTCATCATATCGAAAATCCAGCAGGAAGTTGTATAGGACTGCCAAAAACTTATGGATTAATGGGGTTAACCTTAGATGGTCAAAATTATTTCCGAAATAATTTAAACTTGGTTTCGCAGTTATCGGGAATTTCAGTTAGCGATATTATTCAGTATCCACAACAAAACGTGTTGGCTTATGCTTCAGCCTATCACCGTCTATTACAACAAGCTACCTTTAACAAAAATAGCATAGAAAATCATGCTCAAATTGTGAGTGCTTTATCTGAATTGCCTTTTAATGGTATTCAACAAGATTTTGCACTAAATTCACAATTGTATGCGGTGTTTTCGTTTTTAAATAATTCGGATGCACAAAATCTTTATCATTTTCCAAATCATCAACTCAGTTTAGAAAAGATATTTGGTGCAGATAATCTTGAAGTGTTGTCATCTTCAAAAATTATCCTTTCCGAAAATGCTATCCATACGGTTGACGGAAAAATGTACACCAATTCCTTATCAACGTTAAAAAGTGTAGATTATACTCCAGCACTTTGGAACCCTGCTGACGCATCAAACTATTCTGTAGGACGGAGTATGGCAGTTAGTGCGGTTACCATTCATGATGTAGAAGGTTCTTATGCGGGTTGTATTTCATGGTTCCAAAATCCTTCGGCCAATGTTTCTGCACATTATGTGTTGCGTTCATCTGATGGGCAGGTTACTCAAATGGTGTTGGAAAGCAATAGAGCTTGGCACGTTGGCTCCGAAAACCCTTATACCATTGGGTTTGAACACGAAGGTTATGCCGGCTCAGCAGGTTGGTATACCAATGCAATGTTGCAATCTTCTGCCGATTTGGTACGAGATATTTGTAATAGCGGATATGGAATAATTCCACTCCGAACCATGTATTTTCCTTGGTCGGCAACTACAATTTATGCTAACGATGGAATTCCTGGCGCTTGTGTAACTATAAAAGGACATCAACATTATCCAAATCAAACTCATACCGATCCAGGTCCAAATTGGGATTGGGATTATTTCTACAAATTGATTAACAATACTACTCCAATTACTACAAATACCAGTGCTTCTGGTACGGTTACTGATTTAGGTGGTGGGGGAAATTATACCAACGATGAACGAACATTGTTTTTGATTCAACCAACCGGTGCTTCATCAATTACCTTAACGGTTAATTCGTTTGATGTTGAATCTACATGGGATTATTTATACGTTTATGATGCTACCACTCCCTTTGGTACACGCGTTGGAATTTATACTGGAACCACCATTCCGTCAACCATAACAATAAATAGTGGTCATGCATTGATTGAGTTTCGTTCAGATTGCTCTACTGTAAAACCTGGTTTTGACATTAGCTGGACATCAACTGCTCCAGATACCATAAAACCTACTACCTTTATTTCTGCAGCTCCAAATCCAACAAGTACAGATTTTACTGCCAATTTTACGGATGCCGATAATGCAGGTGGAAGTGGTGTCTTGCATCAATTTTACCAAGTTATTGATTTTGATGGGACTGAATGGAGAGCCAATAATGCCAATGGGTTTTTTAGTGATAATTTTGATGTTGCTATTCATTCTGATTGGACTAGTGCATCGGGTATTTGGAGTATTACGGGTGGTTATTTAACTCAAACTGACGAAGCCAACACCAATTCCAATATTTATGCTCCAACCAATCAAAATACATTTAATAAATATTTATACCATTGGGAAGGAAAAATGGAAGGTGCTGGAACTAATCGTAGAGCTGGTTTTCATTTTATGAGCGACGATGCCTCTTTACCTAACAGAGGAAATTCGTATTTTGTATGGTTTAGATTGGACGATAACAAAATTCAAATTTATAAAGTGGTAAGCGATGTTTTTACGCTCGAACAAGATGTTGCATTTACGTTTACCCCGGCTGTTTGGTACGATTTTAAAACTACTTACGATAAAACTACTGGCGAAATAGATGTTTTTGTAAACAATGTTTTTAAAGCATCATGGGTTGATTCTGCTCCATTAACGGCTGGAAATTATGTTTCTTTTAGAAATGGTGATGGAATTTATACCGTGAATAATTTAAAAATTTATCATAACAGAAATAATTCAGCGTTAATTA
Source organism: Vicingus sp. (assembly GCA_036171675.1). Classification (GTDB taxonomy): domain Bacteria; phylum Bacteroidota; class Bacteroidia; order Flavobacteriales_E; family Vicingaceae; genus Vicingus. The sequence continues at coordinate 3,418 of JAVHRO010000013.1, forward strand.
CTGTTGGTGCTGCTTCTACTAATGATATTCGTTACCAAGGAACTCCTGCAGGTAAAATAAAATCAATAGTAATTGATAATGCTAAAAACATTTCCACCATTATTGAGGAATTGGTTAATGTTAATTGGACTACAGGAATTAATGCTATTAATAATTTGTCGGTAAAATTGTATCCAAATCCTGCCAATAATGTACTTCATATTGAACTAAGTGAATCATTAAGAAATGCTCAAATAGTTGTTCGAGACGTGCTCAATCGTGAAGTGTTATCGCAATCGTTAGAGAGTGGAAATAAATTGTCGATTAATGTTGCTGGGCTTACCCAAGGAGTTTACTTTTTAGAGTTTACTCAAAACAACACCAAAAAAGTGTTTAGGTTTTTGAAAGAGTGATTCACGGATGAATATAAATTTGTCAATTCGAGTCAATTTCTCAACTGAAATGAGTGAAATTAGTGTCGAGAATATAAATTTTCAACTTGAAACATCTGTTCTCGATACTTTTTCTTTCAGAAAAAACTCGAACTGACAATTATCAATTAATTATCCTTTTTCAATTGTCCATTATCAATTCAAACAATTGTTCGTAACTCGGTTAATTATTTCATGAACTAGCCCAAATTATAGTGCTTATATATTACTTAATTTCCTAGCATCTTAAGTATAAATAATAACCGAAAAGCTATTGTATGAAAAAGAAAAAACAATCGAAAATTTATGTCTTAGACACGTCAGTAATACTACACGACCACAACGCTATCAAACATTTTGATGATAATGATATTGCAATTCCAATAACCGTTTTAGAAGAATTAGATACCTTTAAAAAGGGTAACGATACCAAAAATTATGAGGCTCGTGAGTTCATTCGATTTTTAGATAAAGTGAGCGGAGACAATACTCTCCAAACATGGATACAATTAAATGAACACAGTAAAAGCTTGTTTAGAATTATTATGCACCACGAGAAAACAAAGCGTGATGCAGAATTTATTTTTGATGATACCAAACCCGACCATAAAATTTTAAATGCTGCCATTTCTTTGCAAGAAGAATACCCTGATAGAATGGTGGTTTTGGTTACCAAAGACATCAACTTAAGACTAAAAGCTCGAGCCCTTGATTTACCATCGGAAGATTATTTAACGGGAAAAATACACGACTTAAAAAACTTGGTAGTTACCGGTAAAGAAAGTCTTGAAAACGTTGATCCAGAAATCATTAAAAAAATATTTAATGGTGGCAAAATAGAAAACCCCGAAATCGGAAAAGTGAAGTTCAAGAAAAACTCGTTTTATATTTTACGTAACGGAAAAAATTCGGCATTGTCGTTTTACAATCCAATCGATAATTCGTTGGAACGTGTTGAAAAAGAATACGTTTATGGCATAAAACCAAAAAATGCAGAACAAGCTTTTGCCATCCATGCATTGTTAAACAACAACATTAAATTGGTTGCATTACAAGGCGTTGCAGGTACTGGAAAAACATTATTGGCGTTGGCTAGTGCATTGGAGCAACGCAATCAATACAATCAAATTATTTTGGCTCGACCAATTGTGCCTTTGAGTAATAGAGATATTGGTTATTTGCCTGGCGATGCCAACGAAAAAATTGGTCCTTACATGGAACCACTTTGGGATAATTTAAAATTTATCAAAAACCAATTTGGTGAAAATGAAAAGAAAAGTCGCCAAATTGACGAAATGCAAAAAGACGAACGCATTGTAATTACACCCTTAGCGTATATTCGTGGACGAAGTTTAAGCGATGTGTATTTTATTGTTGACGAAGCCCAAAATTTAACCCCACACGAAGTAAAAACCATCATTACTAGAGCTGGCGAAAACACTAAAATTATATTTACTGGCGATATTCATCAAATCGATTCTCCTTATTTAGATGAACAGAGTAATGGTTTGTCATACTTAATCGACCGCCTTAAAGGACACGAACTTTTTGCACATATTACACTAGAAAAAGGCGAACGAAGCGAATTGGCTAACTTGGCAAATGATATGTTGTAGAAATAGTATTAAGTGCTAAGTTGATTGCAATTTTCTACTACTTGTCATTTCAACCGCAGTGGAGAAATCTTTTGATTAATGATTTCAAAATTTCTTTGTTTTGTCATTTCGACCGCAGTGGAGATGTAAGCTACCCCTCAATTCGGACCAATCAAAAATAGAATTTTTAACTTGATAAT
>JAVHRO010000014.1:0-5844 GCA_036171675.1 Vicingus sp.
AATTTTTGAGATAAAAAAAAGAGGCTGTCTATTTCTTTTTAGACACCCTCTTTTTCAAAAAACTAACTAAACTTACTTATTTTGTTGGATCGAATTTACCAAACCAAAGGCTGTTTCCCCATCGTTCGCTACCACTAATACCACCTTTACGCTGACGAGCAACATAAACCAATTGTTTGCCACCATTGATACTAAAATAAGGAGAATCTTTTCCTTTACCATTGTCTTCTAAATCGAGGTATAAATAGTAATCTTTGCCACCAAATGTGGTGAAATCAGTTATTGTACCAGAAGCTATATCAATTTTACCAAATTTACCTTGATATAAAGGAGTGTAAACACAAGTTGTTGTAGTGGTTTTTGTTCCGGCTAAGTAGTTGGTTGATGATTCTGAAGAGCAGTCAACATCCACATCTTGGACTAAGAATACATTCCAAAATAAATCTTTTCCGTTTGGAGCTTCGTAAAGAGAAAATTCAGAAGGGAAAGATTTTGCTCCACCAGCACCGCCTAATAATCCAGCTGGTTTTGCAGTATTTTCAACCCCATAATATCGTTTAAATTCACCAGCTTTATCAAATTGGAACATTAACAAGTCTTTGTAAACCCTACCTTTCACATCGCCCATGTTGTCAATTTTAAAATCTTGACCTGATATAAAAATATCTCCATTTGAAGTAATGTTAACCCCATTTAAGATGAATTTTTTTCCGTCAAATTCTCTTAATTTTTTCTGAGATGCAGGCTTAACTCCTTTTGTATTGATATCAGCAATTGAAATTGCAGAAACAAAATCAGCTTTTCCATTACTAATTTTAACCACTTGCAAATAGCCAAATTTTGAAGTTTCTAACAGGTCGGTTCTTCCAGCTTCATCAACTGGTGCTGGCATTGCATCGTTTACAGAACTGAATGGAAATTTTGTATAATTTTTTTCCGGTTTGTTAATGTTTCCCGCTCCATAAAAATAAACGTCGTTACCAATAGCATAAGCATCAAAAATTGCCCATTCGTTACATTTTGAGTTGAAATTAAAACGCTCTTTAACTTCGCCAGCAGCATCTATTTTAATATAGGTTAGATTGGTAGGGTTTGGGTCTGCTGTTTTACCTGGAGCGTCAAATGGAGCAAACACTAAAATCCATTCATCGGTATCTTCAAGTTCTTTTGATAACAATAGTGATTGTGGATGGTTAAATTTGATGGAAGTCTTTTTAATGGTATTTAAATCTTTGTCGATATGCATTAATAAATATTCTCTATCTGCTTCTTTCGACATAGCCATTATGCCCTTGTTAACTAATGCGCAAACCAATAATTCTCCTTTATCCGAAATATCTTTGTGAGCGGTATAAAATAGTTTACGTTTTTTATCGTCACCATCGCCTCCAACTTCTTTTGGTTTTTCTTTGTCTAATAATTTTTTGGAAATTTCATATTCTCCTCTCCACCAGTTCCAATGGTATGTATAGAGTGTTTTTCGTAATACTAATTTTCCCATCATGTTGGGGCTTGCGGTTACTCCAACAATTTCTTCGTAATCTTTACCTGTATATTGTTTCTTTTTCGATTTTGATCTAATTTTTCGATCAGTATCTTTAAAATTGTTTAATAGATTAAAGTTGTAATCAAATTGATACACCTCGTATTCCACTTTTCTGTTGTTGTCTTTGGTTACAAAAACCATATCAAATTGTTGTTTTGCATCATCGACAACCACATTTCCGAGGTAACCTTTGTTTTTTGATTTACCAGTTAGCTCTACAACTTTTTCTTGTGAAATTTGGGCGGCAGCTCCAATTGCAAGGCTCACACATAGAAGTCCTGCTGTAAATTTTTTAGTCATACTATTCATTTTTTAGTTTTTGTGCAAAGATTATGATGTACAGGATATTTTGCAATACGACATTTGTCGTATATATTTTAGCACTCACTAAAATAATAAGAAATTAAAAGTGACTAGGGGCCGATTTTTCCTTGTCTTTTACGATGTCGTAGCGTAACATGATTTCATGGCTACCACCATTGTAGTTAAACGTAGTATTGGTATAAGAAAAATCAAATGAGTACCCAAACATAAATTGATTGTTTAAATTAACACCTAATAATAGCCCTATAGCATCACCCGTTCTCCACGATAAACCTCCAGAGAATTTATCGTTATATATTACTGATGAAGTAATATCCAGTTGAATAGGAGCCCCACCTGTTATTTTTACAAAAGAGGTTGGCTTTAACTTAAATATTCCGTCAGAAGTAAGTTTAAAGACAGTTCCCCCCATTAAAAAATAATGGCGTTGTTCGTTCGAAATAGCTATTGATGTTCCTGATGGATTATTTGCATCAAAACCATTTTGTAACAATTTTGGAGTTGAGATTCCAGCAAAGTATTTTTTGTTGTAATAATAAGCACCAAAACCAAAATTTGGTAATATTCCACTACTTATATTTTCAGAAAAAGAAGCATCACTTTGATCAATAATCTCCAATGCTGTTAAATTGGTGGAAATAAAATTGACAGAGGCTTTCAGTCCTAAGGAGAGTTTATCTCTGTCGTTAATTTTTATTTTATAGGCAAAATCACCTGCTAAACCAACATTTTGTGTTGGACCAATTTGATCGTTTAAAACAGAAAAACCAACTCCTATATTTTTTCCATCAATAGGCATGTGGGCGGTTAAATTTTGTGTGGTTGGAGCTCCTTTAAATGACACCCATTGTGAACGATGAATTCCAGTTATACTTATTGCATCAACGGTTCCGGCATAGCCTGGATTTATTGCCAATTTGTTAAACATGTAATGCGTAAACATGGCTTCTTGTTGTGCAAATGCTACACAAGATACAAACAGAGCTAATATGATGGTTATTAATTTTTGCATGGTTATCTATTTATGTATATGTAACCTTTGATTTCTTGAGCACCTGAAGGTCCAGTTTTACCTAGATCAAGTATGTAAAAATACGTTCCTGATGGTAATTTTTCTCCGATGGTAATTCCAAATTGACTTGTACCATCCCAATCTGATTTGTATGGTTCCGCCTCAAACACTTTATCTCCCCAACGGTTTACGATTATAATTTTATTGTTTGGAAATTGGGTAATGCCAACTATTTCAAACACGTCGTTTACGCCATCACCATTTGGAGAAAATCCTTCAGGTATTTTAAATTCAGAATCAACCCTTATGGTAATGGTATCAGAAACTATGCATCCACTTAAATTAACATCAACGGTGTATAAGGTATTTTCTGATGGCGTAGCAAATGGATTAGCACAGTTTGAGCAAGACAATCCTGAAGTTGGAGTCCAAGAATACAAACCACCACCTGTTGCAGTTAATTGAGATGATTGTCCTGATAAGATTAATGCTGGGTCAGCAGTTAAAGTTACTGCTGGTAATGGATTTACATAAAGTTCGGTAATTACTAAACTATCGCAACCACCAGATGAAGTCATTAATTCGCTATAAGTTCCTGCTAGTGTTTGGTATGCTCCTGCCAATAAAATACTATCGCCAGCACAAATGGTATCGTTGATATTTATGGCAAAGCTGTTTATTACATTTAGCGTTGTTGTAATTGTACTATCACAACCTAAACTTGAAGCATAAACATCAACATAAACTCCAGCAGTAGTTTGGTAAGCTCCACCTAGTAAAATACTGTCGCCACTACAAATGGTTGCGTTTGCAAAAATTTGATAAGTAGGCTTTACCATTAGTTCTTGATAAACAATACTATCGCAACCATTAGCTGCTCCATTTGTTATCACGGTAGAATACATTCCAGCAACGGTTTGGTAGTTTCCAAAAATTAACGCAGAATCGTTGTCGCATATCGTTATTGGTGCTAAGGTATTTGTAGCTATTGGTTTTATTCCCAAGGTAGTAATAACGGTACTATCGCAACTAAATATTGAACTGTAAACATCGGTATAAACTCCTGCAACATTTTGGTAAGCTCCACCTAAATAAATACTATCGCCAGCACAGATTTCTATGTTTTGATTGATAACGTAAACAGGGTTAACAATAAGCGTCGTGTTTACTGTACTATCACAACCATTAATACTGCTATAAATATCAGTATAAACACCTGCAATGGTTTGATAAGAGCCACCTAACAATATACTGTCGCCATCACAAATAGTAGCTGAGGTGTTTATAATATAAGTAGGGTTTACAATTAATGTTGTTGCAATAATACTGTCGCAAGTATTCACAGACTGTAAAGTATCGTAATAAGTTCCAGCACTATTTTGATAAACTCCACCTAACATGATACTATCTCCTTGGCAAATGGCAAAAGATTGTGACACAACATAATTTGGATGAACAATTAATGGTTGAACTAAAATACTGTCGCAACCTGTTGAGGCAACAAGAACTTGATTGTATGTTCCAGCAACACTTTCGTAGCTCCCAAAAATTAACGCACTATCTCCCTGACAGATTTCTATATTTGCTAAGTTGTTATAAACTGTAGGTATAACATTTATATTTATGGTGTCTAACGAAGAACAAACGCCTATGGTAGCTACTACATAATACATTCCTGCTCCAGCAGCTCCAAAAGTCTGGTTCATGTATCCAGGTAAAGGAGTGCTTTGCCACATGTAAGTATCTGCACCTGCTCCAGCATCTAAAATTATAGTTGAGTTTTCGCAAATTGCGGTATCAGCCCCTAAATCAATCACATGATAAGGATTTACAATTAATTCTTGAGCAACAATACTATCGCAACCAAAAATGGTAGTTGTTGAATCGTAATATGTTCCAGCAACAGCATAGTATGTGCCGAAAATCAATGCACTGTCGCCTTGACAAATTGAAACAGGAGAAAGGCTGTAATTATAAACAGGATTAACGATGAGTTGTTCACTTAAAATACTATCACAACCTGTTGAAGCTACAATAGTGTCATTGTAAAATCCTGCAACGGTTTGGTAGTTTCCAAAAATCAATTGACTATCGCCTTGGCAGATGGTATAGCTACCAATAACAGTAGTTTGTATTGGATTTACCGTTACATTAATGGTATCAGAAGTGGTACACGCTCCCAAAGTAGTTACCACATAATATGTTCCGGTACTTGAAACACTGAAAGTTTGTTGGTTGTAAGGGAATCCAACGCCATTTATCCATTGATATGAAGATGCTCCAGCACTTGCATCTAATAATAAACTATTTCCTGCACAAAATGCGGTATCATTTCCTAAATTAACATTGTGACTTGGACTTACATTTAAGGTTTGTGAAACTATACTGTCGCAACCGTTTATGCTAGTTAAAGTATCAGAATATGTTCCTGCAACCGTTTCATAATTTCCTAAAATTAAGGCACTATCGCCTTGACAGATGGTTACTGTTCCTAAGTTTTGATTATAGGTTGGATTTACGATAAGTTGTTTTACCAAAATACTGTCGCAACCTGTTGAAGCTACTATTGTATTGTAATAATTGCCTGCAACCGTTTCATAGTTTCCAAAAATCAATGCACTATCTCCCTGACAAACTACTTCGTTGGCTAAGTTGGTAGTTACAATTGGATTTACAGTGATGTTAATACTATCAGTAGCCGAACAAGCCCCTAAAGAAACTGTTACATAATAAAGTCCTGACGTTGTTGCTAAATACGTTTGAGAATTAGTAAATCCATCTTGCCACAAGTAACTGTTTCCGCTACCTGCATCTAACAACAAACTATTTCCAGCACAAAAAGTGGTGTCATTGCCTAAGTTTACACTTGAATTAGATAAAACTGCTAATGTTTGACTAACAATACTATCGCAACCATTAATGCTAGTTAAAGTATCTGAATATGTTCCTGCAACGGTTTCAT
>JAVHRO010000014.1:5944-23217 GCA_036171675.1 Vicingus sp.
CAACATTTTGATATACACCAAAAATTAAGGCACTATCGCCTTGACAAACAGTTTCATTGGTTAAGTTGGTGGTTACAATTGGATTTACTGTTACCGTGATTGAATCAGTGTCGATACAAGTACCAAAACTTGCCGTTACAAAATAAATTCCTGTAGAGTTAACTGTTAAAGTTTGATTTTGATAAGCAGGTATAGGGTTGTTTTGCCATAAATACGTTGCACCAGTATTTTCGGCATCTAATATCAAATTATTTCCTGCACAAAAAGCCGTATCGTTACCTAAATTCACTACAGGGACTGGACTTACGGTAACCACAATAGAATCAATTCCGGTACAACCTGCAGTATCGGTAACAAACACATAATATGTTCCAGAGGTATCAACTAAAAAAGTTTGAGCGGAAGAACTGTCTTGCCATTCGTATGTTGCTCCGCCAGAAAAACTACCAGCATCAAGAGTTAATGTCTGTCCTGTACAAAACGAAGTATCATTTCCTAAAAGAATTGCAAGATAACAACCCAATGGCTCATTTGCACAACCGTTTAACTGACCATCACCTCCAACACCTCCACTAAAAATTGGATTTAAGTTAGAAGCTTGAGTGTAACAATCTTTTGCATGCCCATCATTACTACCACCACTAAAATTTACCGTTAATACAGGGGATTGAGTGTAGCAATCTTTTGCCGAACCATCACCATCACCTCCAGCAGATAAAGCTGCATTTAGATTAGAAGTTTGTATATAACAATCCTTGCTGTGTCCGTCTCCATTTCCACCAGCAGAAAGTGCCGAATTTAGGTTAGAGGTTTGAACGTAACAATCTTTGCTATGCCCATCTCCGTCTCCACCTTTTGATAAAGTAGTATTTAAGTTGCTAGGTTGTGAATAACAATCTTTGGTATGACCATCTGTACTTCCTCCATTAAAAATAGCATTGTTTTGAGCCATCATTAAAGTGGAACTACAAAGTAGTAACAACAATATATATATGAAATGTTTAGTCATTTAATTACAGTTTGCAGTTATTTAGTTATCTGTCTTCTAAAAACACACCCCAGCCCTCTCAAGAGGGGAAGCCTTCGCACAATGCCGACTTACAACTTCGGTCTTCCGGCTTCCAACAAATTTCTATTTCTTATTATTGAGCTGTTCTTACTCCTCTACCACTGTATTGAGCCACACGACCACCAGCTCCGAAATAATGAGCTACATACCTAGAAGACACCCTTATCTCGGTGGCTGCATCGGCATAAGAACCTCCACGAACACCTAATCCTACGTTAGTGGGAGGCCAATTTGCAACAGTATAACTACCTGCAGCACTAATACTACCGTCACCATGAGAACCATTAAATGTTCTACTTTCTGCTCTACCTACTGTCATGGCATATTCGTATTGATTCCCTGTCATTTCCATAATACCATAGTAAGATGCCCCAGCTTCCACTCTATTAGGGGTAGCCAAACTTGCTGCAAAAACTCCGGCTCTGTAAGGTCTTGCTGCAGCGTTCGTTAAATTGTAAGAAACATTTCCAATAATTGAAGAAGCGTTTACAGTTTCGTTAGGTAAACCAGCATTTGTTAAAGTATAACCTGTTGCTCTAATTGAAACATCTCCCCAAGCAAACTCGTCAGGAGTAGGTAAAAACCCAATACCTCTTGATCCTCTACACGCTTTTTCGTATTCCAATTCAGTCATCGGACGTAATCCACTCCAATCTAAATAACTAAAATAATCATCGTAATTGGTATAATATAAAGGTCGATCTGGAGAACCAGCTACGTAGTTTGGATGAGTTCCATTTATGGATTGATATAATGCATTATAATTTGCCATATATCTTGCCGTTGCTTGAGTTAACGTTAATTTGTTTAAAAAATCGGCATATTGCCCCTGAGTTGTTTCATATTTCATACAATAGAATGCATTAAACCCTTTCGGAAAAGCTGCGGGTAAAGCTACAGCAGTAGCATCATTAAAATCTTCTGCAGTGGGAGTCCACATCCCAGTTCGGTTATTATTACCTAATGAACCAACACCTCCACCACCTAGTGTTAAAGCTGCTTCTGAAGTTAAATAAAAAGGAGCCCCAGTTGTTCCTGCTTCAAAATTACCTTGAACAGAGGTAACAGAACCATCGCCTAAATAAAAAGCACCTTGTGGCACGTAAACCATTTCAATAGCAAACACACAAACCTCAACACTATCTTGATCACTTAACCCATCTGCACCATAATTCCATCTTAATTGAGCACCAGTAAAGTTTACATTTCCTATACCATTGGCATTTCTGTATAAAAAAGCGCCTTTTCCATCTGATGTGGCATTAATTGTTGCCCCTGAAGGCTCCGTATTACCATCATTAGTAGCTGTTCCATCAACATAATTCAATGTGGCATGTTTCCATGTATTTAATGGGGGTATTCTGTATTTTACGAATACATAAGCAGCATCCCAGTTGCTTTCTAAGGTAGAAGTTCGCCAAGAGTTTTCCCAACTCACATCAAATTTTACATGCGTATAATTACTTGCCGTATTTTGATTGGCAATAGAGGTGTTTGACACCGCAATATTATTTGCAGATAGGTTTGTTACCGAAAAAATAGTCAATAACATCATTGCTGTTGCAATTTTTCTAGTTGTTTTAAGTAATGATTTTTTCATTTGTAAATGTTTTATTATTGGTTGAAATAATTTTATTTTTAATCAAAGCAAAGATTTGGTTAATCTAAAAAACTCACAATACGGCATATGTCGTATTTTTAAATATTAATAATTTTGTTCTCCATACATTTATGTATAGCTTCCACTTTATTATGAACTCCTAACTTTTTATAAATGTTCTCGGTATGTTTTCGAACTGTTGCTGGACTGATGTTCATCTGATTTGCAATCTGATTGTAATTTAGTCCCTTAAACATAAAAGTAACTACTTCTTTTTCACGTTCGGAAATTAATTTTGTTTTGATGTTCATTATATTGACAAAGTAATTTTAAATATTAACACCTATCAATACGGCATTTGCCGTATTTAGTCCATAAAATAAACTTGTATTCGTAATAATTTATGTTCATTCAAAAATATTAACTTAGCCTCATATTATAAGGCATGAATAAATTAAATAAAATAAAAAATAAAATTGTTGATAGAAAGGACCTTAAACAATTGGTTACTAACTGGAAAAAGGACTACCAACAGGTTGTTTTTACGAATGGATGTTTCGATATTTTGCATCGTGGACATATAGAATATTTAGCTCAAGCAGCTAATTTTGGAAATCGATTAATTATTGCCATCAATTCTGATGCATCGGTAAAGAGTTTAGATAAAGGAAGTTCAAGACCCATTCAAGATGAGTATTCAAGAGCATTAATTATTGCAGCACTAAGTTTTGTTGATGCTGTAATTATTTTTGAAGAACAAACCCCACTAGCGTTAATTCAACAACTTATTCCTGATGTATTGATTAAAGGGGGCGATTATGATGCAAATTGTACTAATAAGACCGCTAAAAAATACATTGTTGGATCTGATGTGGTAAAAGCTAATGGTGGAAAAGTAGAAGTTATTCCTTTTGTTATTGGATTTTCAACATCTAAAATTGAAGCTAAGATTAAAGCCTGCAAGTAATTTATTTTTGTCCCTCCGGCTCGGAGTACCAACCCGAATACATTACATAACTATCGGCAATTCGATTAATTTCTCCTTCAATTAAATCTTGGTCAATAGCTTTAATTTTCTTTGCAGGATTTCCGGCATAAACACTTCCACTTTCAATGTGCGTTCCTTTGGTAACCACCGATCCAGCACCAACAATGGAATTGCTTTCAATTATAACATCATCCATAATGATGGCCCCCATTCCAATTAAAACATTGTCTTTAATGGTGCAGCCGTGTACCAACGCATTGTGCCCAATAGAAACATTGTTGCCAATATTGGTTGGTGATTTTTTGTAAGTAGCATGAATTACAGCTCCATCTTGCACATTTACTTTGTTACCCATTTTTATGTAATGCACATCGCCTCTAATTACTGCATTGAACCAAATGCTACATTCATTACCCATTTTCACGTTACCGGTAATGGTGGCGTTTTCCGTTAAAAAGCAATTTTCACCGAACTCAGGAGTATCTCCATTTACTGTTTTTATAAGTGCCATATTATTCTCTATTTTTTGAATCTATAATTAGTGTTACTGGTCCGTCGTTTACCAACGAAACTTTCATGTCGGCTCCAAATTCGCCAGTTTTTATTTTTTTGTTGAGTTCTTTTTCTAGTTGAGCGATAAAACTTTCGTACAACGGAATTGCCATTTCTGGTCTTGCAGCATTTATAAATGAAGGTCTGTTGCCTTTTTTTGTGCTGGCGTGCAAGGTAAATTGACTCACCACCAAAGCTTCACCATTTACATCTAAAACGGATAAATTCATATGGTTGTTTTCATCTCCAAAAATACGCAAGCGAACAATTTTACCACAAAGCCATGTTACATCTTCAGTTGTGTCATCATGCTCAATGCCTAATAAAATCAGTAATCCAATACCAATGTTGCTTTTAATTTGTTGGTTTATTTCAACCGATGCAGATGAAACTCGTTGGATAACTATTTTCATTAAATAACTTCAATTTCATTCATTTACTAAATCCTATCAATAGTCAAATGTAAATTATATTTTTAAATTATGTGGTGATATATTCCATACAACTTAATTTTAGGATTAGTGCTGTGCCATTAAGATAGTAATTCCGATAGCCATCCAAAAAATCTAAAATAGCAAGCTGATATTCGTTTTTATTTTGAAGGTTGGTAGGTTGTGGGGGTGAAAAATTTCTGTTACAGTCCCTACGGACAGTGAGGTAATCCGCTTGGGGTTAATGTTGGCGGTACAATAGTAGTTACCATATTTGAGATATTACCATTGTATAAGTTGGCGTTGCCAGTTTGCAAATCGCTACCTGTTTTATCAGCCAAAAATGTTGCAGCCCCATCAATAGGCGTGTAATCGCCATTATAATAACCTAAACTAAAACCAAAAGCGTCTTTTGCAAAAAACTTGTTGCTGTTGCCCACTAAATTGTTTCCGTCCTTGCCCATGTCTCTATCAGCGTAAAGGGATTCAGAATTGACACCTTTTAACCAACCCTGTAAGGCGTGGGCGTAGTCAATACCCCTTTGCTCTATAATTTTCTTCCTCATCATCGTTGTACATACTGAGGTAGTTGTTGTAACGAAAATCTGCAATTTCATTTTTTGCAACAGCATCTTTAACCGCACACTTTGGTTCATTAATATGTTGACAATTGCTGTATTGACAATTATCTAAAATAGCTCGCATTTCTAAAAAATAGTGCGATAAATCGGCTTTATCAAAATCGATTAATCCAAAAGCTTTAACACCGGGGGTATCTATAATATAACCGCCAAAACTTAAATCAAACATTTCGGCAAACGTGGTAGTGTGTTTTCCTTGCTCGTGCATTTCAGAAATAATGCTGGTTTTTAAATTGAGGGTTGGTTCGATGGTATTTAACATCGTTGATTTCCCAACACCAGAATGACCAGAAACTACAGAGGTTTTGTTTTTTAAAACCGTTTTAAATGCATCCATTTTATCATTATTCAATGCCGAAACCGCTATACATTGATAGCCAATTTTAGTATAAATGTCCATTAAGGTTTTTAATTCGCCCAAATCTTCCTTATTATAAAGGTCAATTTTATTAAACACTAAAATAGTAGGAATGTGGTAAGCTTCTGCTGAGATTAAAAAGCGGTCGATAAAGCCAGTGGTGGTTTTTGGTTGCGAAATAGTTACAATTAAAATAGCTTGATCAATATTTGCGGCAATTATGTGCGAATGTTTCGAAAGGTTAATGGATTTTCGAACAATATAATTTTTTCGTTCAGCAATTTCAGTAATTACATTGTTGATGTTTTCGTCTTGTTTTATGGTAACAAAATCGCCAACCGCCACAGGATTCGTTGATCGAATCCCTTGAATCCGAAATTTTCCTTGAATACGAGCTTCAACAACATCGCCATTCTCAAGTTTTACATTGTACCAACTACCAGTAGATTTTACGACTATTCCTTTCAAAACAATTTTAAAAAATCAAAAGTAAAGAAATAATCTGCTTTACGTTAAAATCAGTATTTTTGCACTGCAAAATAGTTGATGAGTTTATAGGTTTATAAGATTTGTGTAGTTCATAAACTTTTAACTTTTAACTTTTAACTTTTAACTTTTAACTAAAAGCATGAGCATCGAAGTTAAAAACGTAAGTAAAATTTATGGTGAGCAAAAAGCTCTTGACAATGTTTCATTTACTGTTGAACCAGGTCAAATTGTTGGGTTTTTAGGCCCAAATGGAGCAGGAAAATCTACCATGATGAAAATCATTACCTGTTTTATTCCTCAAACTGAAGGAGAAATAAAAGTGTGTGGTTTTGATATCACTGAGCAACCCATTGATGTAAAACAACATGTAGGTTATTTACCAGAACACAATCCGCTTTATTTAGATATGTATGTGAAAGAATATTTAGATTTTACCGCTGGCGTTTATAAAATCAACAACAAAAGCGAGCGAATAAAAGAAATGGTAGAAATGGTTGGCTTGACCGACGAACAGAATAAAAAAATAGGAGCTTTATCAAAAGGCTATCGTCAACGAGTTGGTTTAGCACAAGCAATGATTCATAATCCTGATGTGTTGATTTTAGATGAGCCTACCACAGGTCTTGACCCTAATCAATTGGAAGAAATTCGAAATTTGATTAAAAAAATTGGCAAGGAAAAAACCATTATGCTTTCTACTCACATTATGCAAGAGGTGGATGCTATTTGCGACAAAACCATCATTATTAATCATGGAATAATTGTAGCAAACGATTCTACCAAAGAATTGCAAAAACAAAAATCTACCTTAATTGTGCTGACGGTAGAATTTGATAAAGAAGTTAATAAAGCCCAATTAGAAAAAATTGAAGGAGTTTCAAATGCTGTAAACAAGATGTCAAATACGTGGTATTTAGAAATTGCATCAGACAATGTGCGTAATAATATTTATCAATTTGCGATGAAAAACGAACTGACTGTTTTAACCATTCAAAAGGAAACACAAAGTTTAGAAAAGGTGTTCAAAAATTTAACCAAATAAAATAGTTATAGATAATGTTCAAACAATAAATTTTTCTTTTATTTGCCAACATATTTGTGGAATGATTTGATAGATTGCAACCACGGCTATATTTTCAGCTAATCGGAATAAAGTCAAAAAAGTGCTAAAACTTATATGCTATCTTTCAACACATTACCTTCAAATTTAATTTAATAATTAGTTTAACATTTAAAATTTAAATTTAATGTCGTATTTATTTACATCTGAATCTGTATCAGAAGGACATCCGGACAAAGTTGCCGACCAAATTTCTGATGCATTAATTGACAATTTTTTAGCATTCGACCCTGAATCGAAAGTTGCTTGCGAAACATTAGTTACCACTGGTCAAGTTATATTGGCTGGTGAAGTAAAATCAAAAGCATATTTAGATGTTCAAGAAATTGCTAGAGAAGTTATCCGCAAAATTGGATATACTAAAAGCGAATACATGTTTGAGGCAAACTCTTGCGGTATTTTATCTGCAATACACGAACAATCTTCTGACATTAACCAAGGCGTTGATAGAAAAAAGAAAGAAGAACAAGGCGCTGGTGATCAAGGGATGATGTTTGGTTATGCCACCAACGAAACCGAAAATTACATGCCTTTAGCATTAGATTTGGCTCATGGTATTTTATTAGAATTAGCTGCTCTTCGTAGAGAAAATAAGCAAATTAAATATTTACGACCAGATGCTAAATCTCAAGTTACCTTGGAATACAGCGACGACAATATTCCAGTAAGAATCGACGCGATTGTAGTTTCTACTCAACATGATGATTTTGATGCTGAAGGAAAAATGTTGGCCAAAATTAAAAAAGACATCATCGATATTTTAATTCCTCGTGTTAAAAAGAAATATCCTAAATACGCGCATTTATTCAACAACAAAATCAGCTACCACATCAATCCAACAGGAAAATTTGTTATTGGTGGTCCTCACGGTGATACTGGTTTAACAGGTAGAAAAATTATTGTGGATACGTATGGTGGCAAAGGTGCTCACGGTGGTGGTGCATTTTCTGGAAAAGACCCAAGTAAAGTTGACCGTTCCGCGGCGTATGCAACACGTCACATTGCAAAAAATTTAGTTGCTGCAGGCGTTTGTTCTGAAGTTTTAGTACAAGTTTCTTACGCAATTGGAGTTGCGAAACCAATGGGTATTTTTGTAGATACCTATGGTACCGCTAAGGTAAAAATGACCGATGGCGAAATTGCTAAAAAAGTAGAAGCCATTTTTGATATGCGCCCTTACTTTATTGAGCAACGTTTTAAGTTACGTACTCCTATTTATAGTGAAACTGCTGCATATGGACATATGGGAAGAAAAAATGAGGTTGTTACCAAAACTTTTAGAAGCCCTGATGGTAAAGAGAAAAAAGTAAAAGTTGAATTGTTCACTTGGGAAAAATTAGATTACGTAACTAAAGTGAAAAAAGAATTTAAATTAAAATAATTTAGCAACTAAAAGAGGTCGATTGTTTAATAATAATCGACCTTTAAAATAAAATAACAACCGTTAATATAAGCTTAGATAAAAAAAATAGAATTAAATAATTTTTTTTGTAATTTGGCGACTTAATTCTAACGAGTAATTAATAAATCTAAACACCGATAATCGGAAAAAATTTAAAAATTAAATAACAAACAATTAAACTATGAAAAAGTTATTTGCATTATTAACCATTACAAGCGTATTAAGCTTCGGAATGTTAAACAATTCAGTTTATGCTCAAGCAGAACCAGTGGCAGAACAACCAGCAGTAGAATCTCCAACTCCAGCAGCAGCTACTCCAGCAGCAGCACCAAAAGAAGATGTCGCTCCTGCTGACCAGTCATTTACTCAAGTAGTAAAACAAAAATTTATTGAAGGCGGTCCTGAATTTATGGGTATTACTTTAATTTGTTTGATTTTAGGATTAGCCATTGTTATTGAAAGAATTATTTATTTAAATATGGCAACTACCAATTCTGAAAAACTATTGAAAAAAATTGAAGACGCATTAAATACTGGAGGTGTTGATGCTGCAAAAGAAGTTTGTAGAAATACTAGAGGGCCAGTAGCAAGTATATTTTATCAAGGGTTAGACAGAAGCCATGAAGGAGTTGATATGGTCGAAAAATCTGTAGTCTCTTATGGTAGTGTTCAAATGGGCTTATTAGAAAAAGGAATGTCTTGGATCGCTTTATTTATTGCACTTGGACCTATGTTAGGGTTCTTAGGTACCGTAATTGGTATGATTCAAGCTTTTGATGCAATTGCTTCAGCTGGTGATATTTCTCCAACAGTAGTTGCCGATGGTATTAAAGTGGCTTTATTAACGACTGTACTTGGTTTAATTGTTGCCATGATTTTACAATTATTTTACAATTATTTGATTGCAAAAGTTGATGGTATAGTTAATGACATGGAAAATGCTTCTATTTCGTTAATTGACATGTTGGTTAAACACGAATTGTCTAAAAAATAATTAGAAACAACAATTTTCGTAGACTGTTTTTAGAATGATTTTAGAGGGTCTAACAATAATAATGTTTATTAAAAAAATAAATACCAATGAATAATAAATTATATAGAATCATATTAACAGGTCTTTTGGGGCTTTCTGCATTGATTAGCGCTCTTTTCTTTTTAGGGGTAGCTTCAGAGGGCGTGCTAATAACACTTTGTTATGTTTTATTTGCATTAGCGACAATTGCTGCAATAGTATTCCCAATTGTTAATATGATTCAAAACCCAAAAGGAGCAAAAAATACACTACTTGGTTTAGTTGTGATGCTAATCGTTTTTGGAATAAGTTATGCTTTATCAAGTAGCGAAGAGTTTTTTACTGTAAATGGTATAAAATTGGCTAGTTCTACTGCTTCGAGATATTCTGAAGCTGGTTTAATAGCTTTTTATATAATTGGAGCTGCCTCCATAATTGCAGTTATTTACGCTGAGGTAACCAAATTGTTTAAATAATTACAAGATGTCTAGAGAACTAACCGAAATAAATGCCGGTTCTATGGCCGACATTGCTTTTTTACTTTTAATCTTTTTTTTGGTAACAACCACTATGGATACGGATGCAGGTTTATTGAGAAAATTACCTCCTCCTCCAGAAGATGTACAAGATCTTGAAAAAATAGATATTAAAAAACGAAATATTTTTGAGGTGTTAGTCAACGCAAATGATCAGTTATTGGCTGGCGGAGAATATATTGCAGTTACAGAATTAAGAGAAAAAGCTAAAGAATTCATTAAAGGTGACCCAAATAATCCGGATATGCCTGAATATAAAAATGAAGATGTGCCTATTTTTGGAAATGTGCCTGTTTCTAAACAAATCATTTCGTTACAAAATGATAATGGGACAAGTTATCAAATGTATATAAAGGTGCAAAATGAATTAATTGCTGCATACAATGAAATTAGGAATGAAAGAGCCTTGAAAGAATTTGGTAAGTCATATAAGGAGTTGATAGACTTATCATCATCGTCGGATGAAACCAATAATCAACTGGAAGCAATTAAGGCGCTTTATCCACAGCGTATTTCTGAGGCAGAACCAAAATCTATAGGAGGAAACAAGTAATGTCAAAATTTAGAAAAGACGGTAAAAAAAGTTTGCCAGCAATTTCAACGGCATCTTTACCAGATATCGTATTTATGTTATTGTTCTTTTTTATGGTTACCACTACCATGAGAACAACTTCATTAAAGGTTCAAGTGATTACTCCAAGGGCTACTGAAGTTGAAAAATTGGAAAAAAAGTCATTAGTAAGCTATATTTATGTTGGAGCACCCATAAAATCATTGCAAGGAGCTTTTGGTACTGCTCCTCGTATTCAGTTAAATGATGTTTTTGCTACGAAAGAAGATTTATTTCAATTTGTTGAATCTGAAAAGAATAAACAAGATGAGGCTGAACGTAATATGATTACTTGGTCGTTGAAAGTTGATAAAGATACTAAAATGGGTATTGTTACCGAGTTAAAACAAGAAATGAGAAAAGTTAACGCATTAAAAATTAACTATTCATCAAAAATGACAGATAAAATTACTAACTAATAGTATAGGTTTGCAAATCAAAAAAGGGAGCAATTGCTCCCTTTTTTGATTTCTAGTCATTTGCCTTCATAGTTTTCACCAATTAATTATTAAGAGAATTCTAAATCAGAAAGATATAATTTAGGTACGTAACTTAAACTTAAGAGTGTTAAAAATATGGAAGAGGTTTTGAAATAATTAAATTAACTCGTGGAGCATCAGATAAAAAAATTTGTATCGAGAATTCAAAATTTTTTAAATAAAAAGTTTTTTCTTACTTCGATTAAACTCAGTATGAATTTTACTTTTTCTTTCAGAAAAAAATCGAAATAACACTATTTTGGTCAACACTAGTTTCAAATGCACTACGGATTACTTTATAACATTTTTAATGGAAGAAAAAATAACAAAAAAGGTAAGAAAAACTTCTCGACTTTTTTGTTACAATTTAATCCCCATCACCAAAATATCATCGGTTTGAGGCTCTTCTTGTTTCCAGTTTTTTAAAACATATTGCAAGTATGCCTCTTGTTCGCTCATTTCCATATCTTGTGCTGAAAGCAACAGTTCTTTAAATTGTTTACGGTTAAATTTCTTCTTGCGCTCTCCTCCAAACTGGTCGCAAAAGCCATCAGTAAAAAAGTAGTAAGCATCACCTTGTTTTGTTTCAATAGTTTGAGTGAAAAATACTTTTTTTACATCAGCATAAAAACCTATAGGATAACGACTGGCGTTCATTTCTATCAACTCAGCCCCTCCTAACCTCCCCGAAGGGGAGGAGCTTCCACCCACACCTCCTTCAGAATAGTTATGGCTAGTGCGTTGGCTCTCCTCCCCTTCGGGGAGGCTGGGTGGGGCTTTTCGTACCACCAACACCGGGCGAAACGCCCCAGCATAAGAAAAAGTTTGTTCTACAAAATCGAACACGCCAATTGCCACATCCATTCCATCTATTGAAACAACGCCGTCTTTCGATTTATTAAGAGCTAAATACAATTCTTCATCCAAAGCATATAGAATTTCGGAAGGGTCTTCCACCCCTTTTTTTATAATTACTTCTTTTAACGCCCCATTAGCAATAAAACTCATCAATGCACCCGGTACACCGTGACCAGTACAATCAACCGCAGCAACAAATGCCTTGTTGCCTCGTTGGTAAAAGAAGTAGTAATCGCCACTTACCACATCTTTGGGCTGGTACAATACAAAAGCATCTTTAAATGCACTTTTAATTTTTTGTATATCTGGCAAAATAGCCTCTTGTATTCTACTGGCATATTGTATGCTATCCAACATATCCTTATTGTGTTGAAGTAGTTCGGTGTTTTTTTCTACCAACTTCAACTCAGCTTTTTTGCGGTCGGTAATATCATGTCCGATACCAACCAACGTGTTTAATGGACCTTTTGAGGTATTCCATAAAATCCAACGTTCGCCACCAGTAGCAGTTTTTAACAAACGTTCTTGTGGAACAGTTTCCAATACCGATTCTTGTTTCATCTGTTGTAAAGTCAACGCTTTAATGCTTTTTCTATCCTCAACATTATCGCGGGTTAAATTCCACCACCCATCACCAACCAATTGCTCAGGCTCAAAGCCTAAAATCCGTTTAGCAGATGGGCTAACATATTCAACATCCCCGGTGGGGTTAACAACAACGATTAAGCAGTTTAATTTTTCCAGTATTGCATCAGTAACTAATGACATAACAGTAAGTATTTTTGACTTTTCAGTCGTAAGAAATAAAATAAAAAAATTTGATTGTTTTTTGCTTTCTAAAAAGCGATGCCGTAATTATTATCTATAAATAAACGGAAGATGATTTATGCAAATATTGTGCATAAAATATCTCATTCTGTTCCAATATCGGAAAGAAGATTTGAATGAGTTGTTGATATTTAATGGTGTTGCCATAATTTTATCTGGGTGCAAAACTAATCTAATTTTGTTAATATGCAATATGTAAAATTAAATTCTTTTAAAAAAGATTGTTGATTTCGTTTTAAGAATCAATTCAGCTAATCAAAAACCTCTAGCAGATTTTGCAGATGTTCGCGGAAAAATTTATGAGAATCTGCGAAGTCTGCGAGAAAAATAAAACCACACATTATACGTAAATTGCATTGTTTCAGCCCGTTTAATTTTATACTTTTGCAATAAAAAAAACATGAACGTTTTAATACTTGGTTCGGGAGGAAGAGAACATGCTTTTGCATGGAAACTGGCTCAGAGCAGCAAATTAAACAACTTGTTTATTGCTCCTGGAAATGCAGGAACTGCCGAAGTTGGAACTAATATTGACATCAATGCAACAGATTTTGAAGCGGTAAAGAATGTGGTGTTAACCAACGCTATTGATATGGTGGTAGTTGGTCCGGAAGACCCACTGGTTAAAGGTATTCACGATTATTTTTTGGCAGATGCTCAACTTAAAGACATTTCGGTAATTGGTCCACAAAAAGATGGTGCACAATTGGAAGGTAGCAAAGAGTTTTCTAAACTATTTATGAAAAAATATGGTGTGCCGACTGCCAACTACAAAAGCTTCACCAAAGAAAATTTAAGTGAAGGCTACACATTTTTAGAAAATTTGACTCCTCCTTATGTGCTAAAAGCTGATGGGCTTGCCGCAGGAAAAGGTGTATTGATTTTAACCGATTTGGCTGAAGCAAAAAAAGAACTTTCGTTGATGATTGAAAACCAAAAATTTGGAGCAGCTTCATCCACCGTAGTTATCGAAGAATTTTTAAGAGGAATAGAATTATCCGTTTTTGTATTAACCGACGGCAACAGCTACAAAATTTTACCTTCTGCAAAAGATTATAAACGCATTGGCGAAGGCGATACGGGATTAAATACTGGTGGTATGGGCGCCATTTCTCCCGTTCCGTTTGCTACCGAAGATTTTATCAAAAAAGTAGAAAATCAAGTGGTAATACCAACCATCAACGGATTGAAAAAAGAAGGTATCAACTACAAAGGGTTTATTTTTATTGGATTAATGAACGACAATGGAAATCCATCAGTGGTTGAATACAACGTGCGTATGGGCGACCCGGAAACTGAAGTGGTGATACCAAGAATTAAATCGGATTTATTGGATTTGTTGGAAGGTGTTGCCAATCAAATTTTGCACGAAAAATCGTTTGAAGTGGATAAAAGAACTGCAACAACCGTTATGCTAGTTTCTGGAGGTTATCCTGAGGATTACGAAAAAGGCAAAATAATGACTGGTTTTGAGCAAGTTGAAAACAGTTTGGCTTTTCATGCAGGAACAAAAAAAGTGGATGGAAACATTGTTACCAATGGTGGTAGAGTTTTAGCCATCACCTCCTTCGGTACTGACATTAAAGACGCTTTGAGTAAATCGTTCGCTAGTGCCGAAAAAATAAACTACGACAAAAAATATTACCGAAAAGACATCGGTTTCGATTTGATATAAACTCAAAAAATGTCAGTTTTTGTGTTTTTTGAACTGACATTTTTTGTGTTAAGTCTGCAAAAATGTCTTGTAAAAACAATTTCGGTCTATTGGCACAAAATTGGTCAACTCGCCTAATTGTAAAAAATTTGTTTAACCTTAAAAATTAAAAAATCAATGTCGATTAACATTAAACCACTTGCTGACAGAGTTATTGTTGAGCCTGCAGCAGCAGAAGAGAGAACCGCAGGAGGTCTTATTATTCCTGACACAGCAAAAGAAAAACCACAACGTGGAAAAGTATTGGCTGTTGGTAATGGCAAACCAGAAGAACCCATGACTGTAAAAGTTGGAGATCAAGTTCTTTATGGAAAATATGCAGGAACTGAAATCACGGTTGAAGGAAAAGATTATTTAATAATGAGAGAAGCGGATATTTTCGCAATTGTTTAGTCCCCTCCCAGCCTCCCCAAAAGGGAGGAGTAAAAATTGCTCAATAATTAGTAAAAACTTTAAAATTTATTTAAAAAAATGGCAAAAGATATAAAATTTAGCATCGAAGCTAGAGACAGTTTAAAAGTGGGTGTTGACAAATTAGCCAACGCTGTAAAAGTAACCCTTGGACCAAAAGGTAGAAATGTAATTATCGGTAAAAAATTTGGTGCTCCTCAAGTTACCAAAGACGGTGTTACCGTAGCTAAAGAAATTGAATTAAAAGACCCTATCGAAAACATGGGAGCTCAAATGGTAAAAGAAGTAGCGAGTAAAACTGCCGATGATGCCGGAGATGGAACAACTACAGCTACAATTTTAGCTCAGGCAATTGTAACAGCAGGGCTTAAAAATGTTGCTGCTGGTGCAAACCCAATGGACTTAAAAAGAGGTATTGACAAAGCAGTTGCTGCTGTTGTTGGTGAGTTAAAAAAGATTTCGAAAGAAGTGGGTTCTGACAACGAAAAAATTCGTCAGGTGGCTACTATTTCTGCCAACAACGACGAAACCATTGGTAGCTTAATTGCTCTTGCTATGGAAAAAGTGAAAACCGAAGGAGTTATTACGGTTGAAGAGGCTAAAGGTACTGAAACCAAAGTTGAGATAGTGGAAGGTATGCAATTCGACAGAGGTTATTTATCGCCATACTTTGTTACCGATGTAGAAAAAATGATTTCAGAAATGGAAAATCCTTACATCTTAATTCACGATAAAAAAATCTCGAACTTAAACGAATTGTTGCCAGTTTTAGAACCAGCGGCTCAATCGGGTAGAGGTATTGTAATTATTGCTGAAGATGTGGATGGAACTGCTCTTACTGCTTTAGTGGTAAACCGTTTAAAAGGTGGATTAAAAGTGGCTGCTGTTAAAGCTCCTGGTTTTGGCGACAGAAGAAAAGCCATGTTGGAAGACATCGCTATATTAACTGGAGGTACTGTTATTTCAGAAGAGCAAGGATTTAAATTAGAAAATGCTACGTTAGAAATGTTGGGAACTGCTGAAAAAGTAACCATCGACAAAGATAACACGACCATTGTTGGTGGTGCTGGTAATAAAAAAGCGATTGATGGAAGGGTTGCTCAAATTAAAGCTCAAATAGAAACTACCACTTCTGATTACGACAAAGAAAAATTGCAAGAAAGACTAGCTAAATTAGCAGGTGGTGTGGCTGTATTGTACATTGGTGCTGCAACCGAAGTGGAAATGAAAGAGAAAAAAGACCGAGTTGATGATGCTTTAGCTGCTACTCGTGCTGCCGTTGAAGAAGGAATTGTTCCCGGTGGTGGTGTTGCACTAATTAGAGCAGAAAGTGCTTTAAATGGTTTAAAAGGATTAAATGAAGACGAAAATACAGGTATAGCTATTGTAAGAAGAGCTTTAGAGGAACCGTTGCGTCAAATTGTAATCAATGCCGGTGGCGAAGGTGCTGTGGTAGTACAAAAAATAAGAGAAGGAAAAGGCGATTTTGGTTACAATGCTAGAACGGAAGAATATACCAACATGTATGCTGCCGGAGTTATTGACCCAACTAAAGTTACTAGAGTAGCCTTAGAAAATGCAGCTTCAATTGCTGCCATGTTGTTAACTACCGAATGTGTAATTACTGACGAACCAGCCGAAGAAGGTGCCGGAATGCCTAACATGGGTGGAATGGGTGGTGGAATGGGTGGAATGATGTAATGCTGCTCTCACTCAACAAATAAAAAGAGGGTGTCTAAAAAGAAATAGACAGCCTCTTTTTTTTATCTCAAAAATTTTGTTATTACGTTGATATTCATTATATTAGAGCCATAATAATCAATTTATGGCAAAGATTGTATTTAAAGAATTCGCAGGTACTCAGCCGACCCTGTTTCCTGAAAATATTCTAGATAAGATTGCATTAAACCATCCTGTGCGACTGGTAAATGAGGTAGTTGATAATTTGGATATTTCAACTATAATAAGCAAGTATCAAGGCGGTGGAACGAGTAGCTTTCATCCTCGCATGATGATAAAGGTGTTGTTTTACAGTTACTTGAGTAATATTTATTCTTGTAGGAAGATTGAAAGATCACTTCATGAGAATATTCATTTTATGTGGCTTTCAGGATGTTCAACCCCCGACTTTAGGACAATTAACTACTTTAGAGGCAAACGTTTACAAGGAGAAAT
>JAVHRO010000015.1:0-5584 GCA_036171675.1 Vicingus sp.
ACTGAAAGTGGTTTAGATAATTTTTATGTGTTTGATGGTGATAATGCTGGAGCACCAATTCTAGGAATTTACTCTGGAAATGGAGCCTTAAGTGGAAATGTGAAAGCTACCGCTTCCAATCCATCAGGTTGTTTGTCGTTTAGATTTTATTCAGACGGGGGAACTACTTATGCAGGTTGGACAGCTACTGTAACTTGTTCTGGTACTCCATCTGCTACTGTCCCTTCTAATAATCCAGAAGATTGCCAAGGAGCTTATGTTATTTGTAATGACGGCACTTTTCAAGGAGGAACTAATAGTTATGGATATAATGAGTTACCAGATTTATGGAATTCATGCCTAGGTAATGCTGGCACGCGAGGTGAATATGAATCTACTTGGGTAGTGTTTTCGCCAGCAACTAGTGGGACAATTGGTTTCTCCATTACTCCAACATCAGCAGCAGATTACGATTGGGCTATTTGGGGTCCATACCCATCTCTTGAGTGTCCTGCATTTAATAACGATATTCCAATTCGTTGTTCTTCTACAAGTTTAGACAATACTGGTGGCGTTGGAACAACTGGGTTAATTGCTCCAGCAACAGATGTTATTGAACAAAATGGTGAATACGGGGGTGGTACGAACGAAAATGGAATATTAAAACCATTGGATGTAATTGCTGGCGAAATATATGTAATGATGTTAGATAATTGGGATGCCAATTTAACAACTTTTCAATTAGATTGGACTCTAACAAATGGTGCTACACTTGATTGTACACCACCTTTACCCATAAGTTTGTCGAGTTTTAATAATACCTGTAAGAATGGAAATACCTTACTCGAATTTACTACAGCTAGTGAAGTTAATAATGATTATTTTGCAATTGAACGCAGTGACCAAGATTTTAAATTTTATGAAATAGGAAGGATACAGGGGGCTGGTAACTCAAACATTAGTAATAATTATACGTTTTTAGATCCCACTTTTAATAATAACACATCCTATTATCGAATAAAACAAGTTGATTATAATGGTGAATTTCGTTATCATAGAATAGTAGCTTCGAATTGTTATAAAAACGAATTTGAAGTAGTTAACCATCAATTAACTGGTGATAAATTAGATTTGACCGTAAATAGCAATGAAAATGAGAATGTTATAATTTATTTGTACGATTTACAAGGTAGGTTGATTATTGAATATAGTTATCAGTTGACTCAAGGAAATAATAAAATAAACTTAAATCATATTCATATTGAGTCAGGAATTTATTTGATTAACATTGTGGGCGAAGCTCATCATTATCAAACTAAATTGATTAGAAAATAGAAAAAGTAAACTTTTTAGAAGGTTAAAATTAGAATAAGGTTGCTTCTTTAAAAATCGACATGCAATTTAACATTTAACTGACGAGATGTTAAATAGTTCGGCACAGCATAATTTCTACCAGAAATATCTTCTACCCAAAGGTAAGAAATAACATTGTTGATTTGAAGTAAGTTAAAAACCTCTGCACTTATCCAAACATTTTTTAAATATTTGATGGGATTATTTGGTTTATATTCTTTTTTATCGCTTTTTATCAGATAAGAAAATCCTATGTCAACTCTTCTGTAATCTGGCATTCTAAATGTAGATTTATAACGCTCATGAGTATTTGTTGGGCCAAAGGGCAACCCCATTCCATAATAAAGTGCTATATGCATTTTAAAACTTGGTAGTTTTGGAATATAATCTTGAAAAAATAAGGAAAAATTAACTCGTTGGTCAGTTGGTCTATTTATATAGCCTGGTTCAATTCGAATGCTATCCACCGCTTTATTATTAACCGTATAACCTGAAACTATTTTTTCACCATCGCTGTTATAATAATCATAATAATAATCGTCTTTTAAATCTTCTTGAGTTTTCATCAATGAAAGGCTAAACCATGATTCAACACCTTTTACAAATTCACCATTTACTTTAAAATCCGTTCCATATGCATAAGCTTTAGCGTTATTTTTTGCATAATATCTTATTCTTACATTTTCAATTTCATATGGAATAACATTGTCAAGATATTTGTAATAGATTTCGGTAACAAATTTAAACGGACGCCCCCAAGCCTTAAAATTATGGTCAAGCCCCAAAACACTTTGGTAAGAAACTTGTGATTTTATATTAGAGTTAATGCTCCCATCAAAATTTCTCATTTCTCTATAAAAAGGAGGCTGATAATATACTCCACCTGAAAGTCGGAATAAATAATTATGTTTCCAATTGGGGATTAGTGAAAATGAGCCTCTTGGACTAAAAATGAGTTCATTGTTATAATCCCAATAATTTGCTCTTGTTCCTAGAGATGCCGAATATTTTATAGAATCAGATTCCCAATTCCAAGTACGTTGCAAATAACCACTATATCGATTACTGTTTAGGTCTACTCTCGATTTTAAAACTTCATTTAATTCAAGCAATTGATTGGATTGTGCAGAAGGATTGGTGTATCCAACAGAATCAGCAGGATGTGGAGTTGAATAACCAGTAGAATCAATAGCTCCCCATTCACTAATTTTATCGACAATTATTTCTCGTTGATACTTTATACCCCAAAATGTGGTATGTCTTTTTTCGATTTTTTTTCCTTTATGTTCTACATTAAAAACGTTAGCGTCTAACCTATTTCGAGCATGGTCAAGAAATGAACCAACACCTCTATTAAACTTTACGTCGCCAAAGGTTTCTTTACTAAAGTCACGTTCTAATTCGTCAATTCTATACGCTCCTTCGATATCATATTTTTCATCTTCTAGTGAAGTGTAAAATGAACTAATTAATTTTAATTCGATATTCTCTTTAGGCTTATAGGTGTTAGTTAGAGCTCCGAAATAAGTTGAGTATTGGTCAACTTCTTGACCATCAAAATAAACGGTGAGTTGTAAGGCTTCGTTAATGGTGCCAAAATCTGTTTTTCGAGTTGCAGGAATAAATTTGTACTTGTTCTGAGCAAAATTTCCAAGAAAACCAATTTCCCATTTTTCAGAAATATCGTACGTTAAAAAAGTTTGAAAGTCGTAGAAAGAGGGTTGGTAATCGCCATCAGTATCAAGGCTTTGGAGTACATATCGATTGGTTTTATATCGAAGTCCAGTTAGGTAGGTGAAGCGATGATTTTTACTTGCACCTCCAAAGTTTAATTGTGCTCCTTGCAAACTAATGGTAGCTGAACCAGAAAAATCTTCAGGTTCTTTATATTTAATATCTAACACAGACGACATTTTATCGCCATATTTTGCACCGAATCCTCCTGCAGAAAATTCAATATCAGAAACCATATCAGAATTGATAAAACTCAACCCTTCTTGTTGTCCGCTTCTAATTAAAAAAGGTCTAAATATTTCAATATCATTAACATAAATCAAATTTTCGTCGTAATTACCACCACGAACTGAATATTGGGAACTTAATTCATTGTTTGAGGAAACGCCAGGTAATGTTTTTAAAATAGCTTCGAAGCTACCAGAAGAGCTACTGAAACTGCTAGCTAGATTTGGCTGTATTTTAAACATGGTACTAATACGGGTCTTTTCGTCTTTAAATTCAAATTCAGAAATATTGGTAATGGATTTGTTAATTTTTGGATTATACTCGAAAATTTGACCTTTTGTGAGGTTAAATTTCTGTATTATAGGTTCGTATCCAATAAATGTAATTCCAATTTCAATTTCAATGTTTGCCGGAATTTTTAGAATAAAAGTCCCATCTTTTTTTGTTACGGTCCCAGAGGTATTACCAATAATAGCAATAGTAGCTCCTTCAACAGGTTCATTATCTTGGTTAATAATTTTCCCTTTAATAGTTGCCATATCTTGCGACTTTAAAGAAAAAGTCAATAGAAAGAAAATAATATATAGGGAAAATTTAAGATTCACTCAATAAAAATTGAAATAATTTGAAGGATTTCAAAAGTAGCAAAAAAGTATTGTTATAACTGATTTAAAGACTTATTATTGCTTATGAATTTTTAATTAGTTGAGCCAATACTTCTTCTTTATTTGAAGCTGATGGGAAAAAAGATAAGATTTTTTCTAATACTCCGTCCACAATTTTATCGGGACAAGAAGCTCCGCTGGTTAAAATAATAGTTAAAGGAGTTTTATTTTTAATAAAATCGGTGGTTTTTACCATTTTTTTATGCTTGTAATCGAAGTGATTGATAGTGTTTTTTTCTTCAATTTCATCAACTGAATTTATAAAAAAAGTAGGTAGTTTTTCTTCACAAAGTTCAACAATGTGAGAGGTGTTTGAACTATTGTAACCACCAACAACAATGGCTAAATCAGCATTTTCTTGCAATAATCTAAAGGTAGCTTGTTGGTTATCATTGGTTGCATAACAAAGCGTATCACGAGTATCGGCAAAATGTTCTTTTTGTTGATTTTTCCCAAATTTTTTTATCATGGTTTCTTTCAAAAAATCTGCAATTTCTTGAGTTTCGGTAGCCAGCATGGTGGTTTGATTTACCACCCCGATTTTATTTAAATCAATTGCTGGATTAAAACCTTTAGAAAATCGGCTGCTAAACAGTTCGTAAAATGAATTAATGGGTAATTCCCCCACAATTATTTTCTCGAGTAGCTTTGCCTCTTCAATATTTCTAAGAATTAACGAAGGACTGTTTATTGAACTATGAGAAAAAGTGGCCAATGTTTCTTCATGATTATGTTTCCCATGAATAATAATCGAATAGTTGTTTTTGCCTAACTTTTCAGATTGTTTCCAAACACGCTCTACAAATGGACAAGTGGTATTGTATGTTTTTGTTTCAATACTTTTATCGAGTAAAAGCTTTTCAATTTCTAAGGTAGTTCCAAATGCTGGAATAAGAACAACGTCGTTTGAGGTGATATTTTCCCATGGTATTAATTGATTGCCTTCTGTGTCCATTATAAATTTAATACCTTTTAATTCTAAATCTCTATTAACAATAGGATTATGAATCATTTGGCTTAAAAGATATATTTTTTTTCCTGGGTTTTCATCAACTGATTTGTAGGCAATTTCAATAGCATTTTCGACACCATAACAGAAGCCAAAATGTCGAGCGATGAGAAATCGTATAGGTCCAAAATCTAAGAGAGTAGGGGTATAATCTCTTTTTTTTGGATCGTTATCTTTTCTTAGATTTTTAATTATGGTAAGAAATGAACTTTTAAAAGTAGAAGGAATATTAAACGATTTCATAACTTAAAATTTAACTTGTTTGGATCCTTTTGATAATCTTTTTGCTGCATCAGATAGTTTTCCTTTTTTCTTGTTCTCAGCTTTACCTGCAGATTTTACCGAAAAGCCTGAATTCTTTTTATTGTCTTCAATTTCTTTGGCTTGATCAGCAGCTTCTTTTTCTCTAGCCAATCTTTCTTGTTCAGCTTTTGCTTGAGCTTGGGCTTGTGCATCTTCAAGAGTTTTAAGTTCAGCTTCTCGTTTTGCTTGATCTTCAGCCATTTTCGCATTAATTAATTCCATTTCTTTTTCTCGAGCTAATTGTTCCTCTCTTGAAGATTTAGCTTCGGCTTCTGCTTTTTCTTTGGCTAAACGTTCGATTTCTTGTTGTTTT
>JAVHRO010000016.1:0-1924 GCA_036171675.1 Vicingus sp.
ACAAATTTCACTTATTTCAATCGTGAAATTCACTCGAATTGACAAATTTTCTTACCAATGCACAACGGGTGTAACTAATTAATTTAATAATGACAGCTTTTAAACGGACTATCCTTTTTCTTTTTGTTTGGGTGTCGTTATTTAATGCGAATGGACAAAACCAACCAATTCATTTTGTTGGATATTATTTTACAACCGACCAGACAGGTTGTTATTATGAAATTAATACCAATTCGATTAATAAATTTGATAAATCTGGGCAGTTACTATATACATTTAGCAACAATTTGCTGGGTGAAATTTCCGATGTGGATGTTTCAAATCCAATGAAAATTCTTGTTTTTTTTAAAGATTTTTCTAAAATTATTATCCTTGATAATACCCTATCAGAAAGGGGTAGTTTAGTTGATTTAAATGAAATTAGTTTGGAGGAAACGTCGTTGGTTTGCTCTTCATATAATAACGGCATTTGGTATTATAATCCTTTAAAGTTTCAGTTAAGTAGAATAGAAAATACTGCTATTACTAATTCTTCTGCAAATTTATCAACCATTCTTAACGTAAACTTATTACCTAATTTCTTAACGGAAAGTAATAATAAGGTATTTTTAAACGACCCAGTTCATGGTGTGTTGGTTTTTGATATTTACGGGACTTATATTAAAACTATTTCAATAGTTGGATTATCCACATTTCAGGCTAAAGAAAAATACTTATTATACGTTAATAGTAATGGTCAGATTGAAACATACGATTTTTTCTCCCTTAAAAAAACGGTTTATAAACCTCTTGAATTTACTAATATAAAATCAGTACGAATTGAAAACAACACTATCTATATCATTAATTCAAACAATCAATTATTTATAGATAGAATTGATATTTAATTTCATTTATACAGTTGACTTTTCTGTGTTAGTATTGAATATTTTTTGTATTTTTAGTCACTCAAAAAAATTATATTATGTTAATAGCTGTTGCAGGAAATATTGGTTCAGGTAAAACTACGCTAACTACTTTATTGGCAAAACATTATCGTTGGGATACTCATTTTGAGGATGTTGATGATAATCCTTATTTGAACGATTTCTATAATGATATGCAACGCTGGTCGTTTAACTTGCAGGTTTATTATTTAACCAGTCGAATAAGTAAAATTCAAGAAATTAATAAAAGTGGTAAGGCCACTATACAAGATAGAACGCTCTTTGAAGATGCGTATATTTTTGCTCCTAATCTACACTCCATGGGCTTAATGACAACTCGTGATTTTGAAACGTATTTTTCGCTTTTCAAATTACAAGAAACATTTATTAATCCGCCCGATTTACTCATTTACCTTAGGGCTTCAGTATCTACGTTAGTTAATCAAATTCAGAAGCGCGGTAGGGATTATGAAGAGAGTATTCGATTGGATTACTTAAAATGCTTAAATGAGCGTTATGAAGCATGGATATCTACCTACGATCAAGGTAAAGTTTTAATTGTTGATGTTGATACGAATAATTTTTCTGAAAATGCAGAAGATTTGGGTACTATTATTAATAATATTGATGCTGAACTCCACGGTTTATTTATAACCAAGTAACATTTTTTTTAGATTTACTACGTCCCTGCGAAGGTAGGGAACCAGTAGTTGTTTTCGTTGGCTTCTCCCGATAGTTATCTGGACTGTGTATGCAGGAAACCAGTTTTTTTTTCGTTGGCTTCGTTCCTGTGTATGCAGGAAACCAGTTTTTTTTTGTTGGCTTCGTTCCTGCGTATGCAGGAATCTAGTTTTTTTAATAGGAAAGTGTTATGACCTAGGCTCCTGCCTACGCAGGAGAGGAGTAGTTATCTGATGCTATTTTGAGTTGGCTTCGTTCCTGTGTATGCAGGAAACCAGTTTTTTTTCGTTGGCTTCGTTCCTGCGTATGCAGGAATC
>JAVHRO010000016.1:2024-23211 GCA_036171675.1 Vicingus sp.
AGGAGTAGTTATCTGATGCTATTTTGAGTTGGCTTCGTTCCTGCGTATGCAGGAAACCAGTTTTTTTTCGTTGGCTTCGTTCCTGCGTATGCAGGAATCTAGTTTTTTTTAATAGGAAAGTGTTGTGGTCTAGGCACCTGCCTACGCAGGTGAGGAGTAGTTATCTGATGCTATTTTGAGTTGGCTTCGTTCCTGCGTATGCAGGAATCTAGTTTTTTTAATAGGAAAGTGTTATGACCTAGGCTCCTGCCTACGCAGGAGAGGAATACCTACGCAGAAGAGAGTGGGGTTTTGAGTTGACTTCTCCCGATAGCTATCGGGACTGCCTAAGCAGGAGCATAGTTACTCCATCCAACTTAATGACAAATCATTCCAATCAGGATTTTCTTTTTCAATCAGGTTTAATTTCCAAATTCTTTTCCATTTTTTCATTTGTCGTTCAAGGGTGTAAGCTTCATTGTACGATTCATGTCCTTCAAAATAAACTAACATACTCACATTATACTTTGCTGTAAATCCTTTAAATATTTTATTCTTATGTTCAGCTACTCTTCTTGTGATATCATCGGTTAGTCCAATTTACAAAGTTCCATTTCGCTTACTAGCCATTATGTAAACAAAGAAATTACTCATATGCTCAAAGTTACATTTTTTAGATTAACTACGTTCCTGCGTAGGCAGGAAATCAGTAGTTGTTTTTTATCTATTCAAAAATAAGAAAGTATTTTGGTCTAGGCACCTGCCTACAAAGGTGAGGGAGTAGTTATCTGATGCTATTTTGAGTTAGCTACGTTCCTGCGCAGGCAGGAATCCAGTAGTTGTTTTTTCGTTGGCTTCTCCCGATAGCTATCGGGACTGCGTATGCAGGAATCCAGTTTTTTTAATAGGAAGTTTTTATGACCTAGACTCCTGCCTACGCAGGAGAGAAATAAAAAAGCCCTCCGCTATTAACGAAGGGCTTTTTATATACTTAACTAAGTTTTTCTTAGAAGTGGAAGTTAATAGATACATTAGCACCTGAAACACCGTTATCTAAACCAAATGATGAAGATTTTCCACCGTTTGTAGTTTTAGTAACTAAAGAAGCAGTTGTGCCACCTGCAGGTACAGTCCATTCTTCAGTTGTAGTTTTAGAAGCACCTGTAGAAGTCATAGATAATCCCCAAGTATATTCA
Source organism: Vicingus sp. (assembly GCA_036171675.1). Classification (GTDB taxonomy): domain Bacteria; phylum Bacteroidota; class Bacteroidia; order Flavobacteriales_E; family Vicingaceae; genus Vicingus. The sequence continues at coordinate 3,200 of JAVHRO010000016.1, forward strand.
GCACCTAAAGAAACTTTTGGAGCGAAAAACCATTCAACACCTAAGAAACCATCGATTCCTAATACAAATGTAGAACCAGCTACTGATTCAGTAGTTCTAGGTCCATTAAGTGATGGGTTGTAAGTAGTAGATACTTCACTTAAAGCTAAACCATAAGTGTTAGTAGTTGAACCACCACCAAAACCAATCATTAATTCAGCACCGTAAACACCTTGAATTCTTGTGTTACCTCTGTGCTTTTCGATACCAGCACCTAAGATAATTTGTCTTCCTGAAGTAGCTACTTCGTTAGTATACTCAGTAGTAGTACCATTGAATTGAGAAACGCTATCAGCATACAAGTTAACAACAGTACCAACTGTTTGGCTACCAAATCCGATTCTTAATTTAGCTCTATAAGCTGTTTTTTCGTCTTTGTACATTTTACCATAAATAGCACCGTATGGAGCAAAATAAGTAGCACCAGCACCAATTGAATTACCAGTATTACCATTAAATAGGTTACCAGCATAGTTTAAGAAAGGATTAGCATCAAATCCGATTGACCAATCACCAGCTTCTGGTAAATAAGCCTCACCTTTTTTAGATGTTAAACCATCTTGAGCGAATGTTGCAGTAGCAGCAAAGATAGCAGCTACAAATAATAATCTTTTTTTCATTTTTAATTGTTTTTAGTTAAACTTTTTAATTTAATTTTTAGTTTGCGACAAACTTACAACATTTTTTTTAATCTGTGCAACTTTTTTTTTATTTTATTAACATTTGTTTATAGTTATTAACATGTTATTCATAACTCTGTAAACCATATTTTTCTAAGTGCGTAGACTATTTTTGATGTTATTAAGCAGTCAATATTTTTTTCAAAAGTAACATTTTTTTGATATTTAATTTATTTAGTTTGTTACTTTTTAATTATTTGATGTAATTGTTTCGTCTATTGTTGAAGTTACTTCATTTCCATAGTCATCATACTGTATAACTTTTTCAATGGTTTGTGTTTCTTTAATTGCCTGTGTTGTATGTCCACCAAGAATAGGAGCAATAATTAATCCAATTAAACAAGTTAATTTTATTAAGATGTTCATTGAAGGTCCTGAAGTATCTTTAAATGGATCACCAACGGTATCACCAGTTACTGCGGCTTTATGAGCATCAGAACCTTTATAGGTCATTTCTCCATTGATCATAACACCAGCTTCAAACGATTTTTTTGCATTATCCCAAGCACCACCAGCATTATTTTGGAATACAGCCCACAATACTCCCGATACGGTAACTCCAGCCATATAACCACCTAACATTTCAGCAATTAATTTATTATCATAACCTAATAGCATGGGTAAAATAACTATAAGGATAGGGAATCCAATGGTTAAAATACCTGGCAACATCATTTCTCGTAATGCAGCCTTTGTTGAAATTTCAACACATTTGCCATATTCTGGTTTTCCTGTACCTTCCATAATACCAGGAATTTCCTTAAATTGTCTTCTAACTTCATACACCATATCCATCGCAGCTTTACCAACTGAATTCATAGCTAATGCGGAGAACACTACAGGAATCATACCTCCAATAAATAACATCGCTAAAACAGGCGCCTTAAATATATTAATACCATCAATTCCTGTAAAAGTAACATAAGCAGCAAATAATGCTAATGAAGTAAGCGCTGCAGAAGCAATTGCAAAACCTTTTCCAGTTGCAGCGGTTGTATTACCTACTGAATCTAGTATATCTGTACGCATTCTAACTTCTTTTGGTAATTCACTCATTTCAGCGATACCTCCAGCATTGTCAGAGATTGGTCCAAATGCATCAATAGCTAATTGCATAGCAGTAGTTGCCATCATTGCTGATGCTGCTAATGCTACGCCATAAAAACCTGCAAAAGCATAAGATGCCCATATGGCACTTGCAAATAAAATTACAGTTGGAAAAGTAGAAATCATACCTGTTGCTAAGCCAGCAATTACGTTGGTACCAGCTCCAGTGCTAGATTTTTGAACAATTGCTAAAACGGGTTTAGTTCCAAGTCCTGTGTAATATTCTGTTACTGACGAAATAGCACCACCAACAATTAAGCCTATTATGGTTGCATAAAAGACCCTCATTGATGAAATATCTTTAGAACCTTCACCAAAGAAATTCATTTTCATGGTTTCAGGTAACATGTATTTAACTAATACAAAACATGCAATAGCAGTCAACGCAATTGAAACCCAGTTTCCAATATTTAAAGCAGTTTGGACTTGCTTTTCTTTTGCATCGTTATTGGTTATTTTAACCAACATGGTTCCAATAATAGAAAACAAAATTCCAAAACCAGCAATAGCCATTGGTAATAAAATTGGTCCAATTCCTCCAAATGCGTCGTTTATCATTCCTCCCATATCATTAATAACATAGTTACCTAATACCATTGCAGCTAGCACTGTGGCAACATAAGAGCCAAATAAATCGGCGCCCATACCAGCTACATCACCTACATTGTCGCCAACATTATCTGCAATAGTAGCAGGGTTGCGAGGGTCATCTTCTGGAATACCAGCTTCAACTTTACCCACTAAATCGGCGCCAACATCGGCAGCTTTAGTATAAATACCACCACCAACACGAGCAAATAAAGCAATAGATTCAGCTCCTAAAGAAAACCCTGCTAAGGTTTCTAATACGATGGTCATATCTTCAGTTGTTGTCCATGCACCTTTCATAAAAAACTGGAAAAATATAATAAAAAAGGTGGTAAGTCCTAAAACTGCTAAACCAGCAACTCCTAAGCCCATTACTGTTCCACCGCCAAACGATACTTTTAATGCTTGAGGTAAACTTGTACGAGCTGCTTGAGTTGTTCTAACGTTGGTTTTAGTAGCTATTTTCATTCCCATATTTCCTGCTAAAGCAGAAAAGAAAGCTCCAAAAATAAAAGCTACAACAATTAATATGTGGGTTGTAGGAACAATAAAAGATATACCAGCTAAAATAATACTTGCTCCAACAACAAATAATGCTAGTAATCGGTATTCGGCTTTTAAAAATGCCAACGCACCTTCATAAATGTAATCTGAAATTTCTTTCATTTTACCATCACCTGCATCTTGCTTTAATACCCATGCTCTTTTAGCAGCCATAAAAGCTAAGCCTATAAACGCCATTAATATTGGCACATAAATCATAATTGAACTCATTCTTTAATTTATTTGATAATATATTAATATTGTACTGTATTTTTTTGGACGGCAAAAGTAGGTATTTTAATGAATAATGGATACGAAAATTTAATAAATTTAGATTAGTCGTTAAAAAGTATGAATTCGTGAATAAAAATGGATAATTGGAATTGAAATATTCAATAATTAATGTTTGAATTTATTTATACATAACTTGCTTTACAGCAGTAATAATTTTCTCTACGTTTGGCAAATAGGCTTCAATCAATGGAACTGAGAAGCTCATAGGAACATCAGCCCCTGTTACTCTTATTATTGGAGCATCTAAATAATCGAAAGCCTCTTTTTGAATTTTGTATGTTACTTCTGAAGCTATACTTCCCAACGGCCAAGATTCTTCTACAAATACTAATCTATTTGTTTTCTTAACAGAATCGATAATTGTTTTATAATCGATTGGACGAATACTTCTGAGGTCAATCACTTCTGCGCTTATTCCTTCTTTTTCTAATTCTAATGCTGCGGTCTTTACTAATTTCATCATTTTACCAAAACCAGCAATGGTTACATCCTTTCCTGTTTTAAAAACATCAGCAACACCAATTGGAATAATGTATTCGCCATCAGGCACTAGTCCTTTATCGCCATACATTTGTTCTGATTCCATAAAAATAACGGGGTCATTATCTCTGATAGAAGCTTTTAATAAGCCTTTTGCATCGGCGGGGTTGGATGGCACAACAACCTTCAATCCAGGACAATTGGCGTACCAGTTGGCAAAATCTTGAGAGTGAGTTGCTCCTAATTGACCTGCAGCACCTGTTCCACCTCTAAAAACAATTGGAATTTTTAATTGTCCACCCGACATGTTGTGCATTTTAGCGGCATTATTAATTATTTGGTCAATGGCCACTAACGAGAAATTCCAGGTCATATATTCTACAATTGGACGCATTCCATTCATGGCAGCACCAACAGCTATACCCGTAAATCCATTTTCTGCAATTGGAGTGTCAATAACTCTTTTTGGGCCAAATTCGTCCAACATTCCTTTACTTACTTTGTATGCACCATTGTATTCTGCAACTTCTTCACCCATTAAAACAATACTGTCGTCTTTGCGCATTTCTTCGCACATGGCTTCATTTAATGCTTCTCTAAATTGAATCTCTCTCATATTTTTTATATCTCAAAGAGAGCAAAATTATAAAATAAATATAGTTTTTAGCGGTTTTTAATATTTAAAGCTATTTTTGAATTCGGAATGACCAACAATAAAGAAAAATATAAAAAATTTTGTGATAATCATATCGGCATTCCTTTGTTCTTAAGATATAATTGGTACGCCAAGTTATTTAATGATAAGGATTGGGGGGTTGTAATTGAAGAAAAAAACAATGAAATTATTGGCTTTTCACCTTATGTTCTTTATAAAAAATTAATTTATAAATTAATATTACCACCTTATTTAACACCATACAACGGAATCTGGTTAAGTTATAGCGAAGATCAAAAATACACCAATAGATTGAGTTATGAAAAAACGATAATTTCTTCATTGATTGATAAATTGCCTAATGTGGATGTGTATAAACAAAAATTTTTCCCCGAGTTTACAAATTGGTTACCGTTTTATTGGAAGGGTTATCAACAAACAACCAAATACACTTATATTCTTCAAGATATTTCAAATCATGATAAAATATTTAACGATTTTAGAGAGAACATTCGTCGCGAGATTAGAAAAGCGGAAAAACAATTAACGATAAGTGTTCTTGACGATGTTCAGCTATTTTATGATTTAAATTTAAAATCGTATCAAGTGAAGGGTATAAAGTATCCATTTTCGTTTCTATTTATTGACCGTTTGTACAAATTTTGTCTAGAAAATAAATGTGGTGAATTACTGGTAGCGAAAGATGCTGACGGAAATGTTCATTCTGTAATTTTATACGTATGGGATGATGCTTCAGCTTATTATTTGCACGGAGTAACCAATCCCGATTTTAAATCAACTGGTTCAATGAGTTTGTTGCTATGGGAATCTATAAAAAGATCATCTAATAAAACAAATCAATTTAATTTTGAAGGAAGTATGATTGAGCCTATTGAACGTTATTTTAGAGCATTTGGTGGAAAGCAAACACCTTATTTTGAAATTTCAAAAACATCAGCAAAAACACTAAAGTTGTTCAATTATTGAAAAATAAATGCACTTAATCATAAATTTTTAAGCTTTTACTCCTCCATTAACATAATCACGTAAGTATTGAAATCGTGGCATAAGGTCGCCATTTTTGCAAATGGTAGCTCTTTCAATTACGTGTTCACTGTCGTTAATAAGATGAGGAAGTATTTTATCAATAAATTCACGACCAAAATCATTAGAAGCATCTTTTGGTAATTCACAAGGTAAGTTGTCAACAGCCATTACGGTAATTGAATTTGGAGCTTTATAATCGACTTCACTTTCGGTAATTGGATCATAGCCATAAATAGGGTCAGAAATTTTAGTAGACCTGATGGTGCAGCCCACTGGTCCATCAACATCACAACTAATATCGCCAACAACTTTGATATTAAAATCAGGCGATTTTGCGTCTTTTTTGCTAAAAATAAATGGAGAACCTTTTGCCCAAAAATGACCAGACATGTACATATCAGCAACTTTTGCATATTTCATAAAATCGGATTCAAATCCTGTAGAGTCTGCAAAGAATTCCTCTACTTTAAAAGGTTTGTTGTCAATTCGTTTATTGTAAACGTCAGGAAATAATTGGGTGTAAACAGGTTGACTAAAAGTGGTGGAAATAAATTCTTCGGGAGTTACTTTTTTAAGTTGTAATTGGGTTAAAATTTCAATTATTCCATTGGCTACTCGACCTCCACCAGTAATGACAATTTTATAATTTGAAGGAAGTTTAACTTTTTTAAGTTCGATTAACATTTCGGCCTTATCGTGGCAAAGAAAGGCTCTTTTTAATTCAAAATTACCTGTTTTTTTGCCATAGGTATAAAAAGTATTGTAGCAGCCGACAATGCCAGCGTAACGTCCAAAGCCTATCAATCTTGAACCATTTTTGTTAACCAAAGTTTCATAATCAACCATGGTAATGTTTTTCTTTAACATTTCCACCAACAGATTTCGGTTGTAACTTTGTTTTTTTATAGTGTGAGAAAAAAATAAATAGGTTTTGTTTGGCACTAAATCAGCCAAAGGAATTTCTTTAATTCCCATTAGAATATCACAATCATCGAGATGATCAACTAATTCAATTCCCAAATTACTGAATTCTTCATTTTTAAAACGACGTACATTACTTTTTTGAACTACCACATTAAGTTCGGGGTAATTGGTATTCATTAACTTTATTTGTTCAGGAGAAAAAGGAACTCTCTCATCTGGTGGAGTTTTTCCTTCTTTTATAATACCAATTTTAATCATTTTTTTAGTTTGACCACGAAGTTAGTAAAATGTATGTGAAATGCCAAAAATGATATTAAAATATCGTAAATTTGTTATGTTCTTTGAAAATTTTGGGGTCGTTTTTGGTTTTGACTGCAAGATGAAGTGGTAAGTAAGCATGTCGAGCATTGTGAGTTGGCTCGTAAATATTGGCTCTCAAATCGCTAATTGGCGACTATAATTATGCAATGGCTGCGTAATCTCGACTAAGTCGAATTACCTTTATTCTATCTCCAAGAGGTAGAACCATTTATCTCGCAACTGTTCTGTTTGTTAATGGTTGTATTAGAGGTATCAAAATTTCAAACTAGCTCGTAAATTGCTTCGATTTATTGGCGAGACTAAAGAAGCTTAAGCTTAAAGTTGGTGGCTTTTATCCTGCTTTAAGTCTAACAATTAAGTAAAAGCTACACATGGAGAAAGCTTATTAATTCCTTGTTTGGACGAGGGTTCGAATCCCTCCGACTCCACTTTATTAAAATAACATGCCAATTTTGGCATGTTATTTTTTTAATCTAATTCAATTTCAGCTAAATACGTTCTAATTCAACAGTGAAATGACGCATAATGGGGGCTTCGGTAATAATTTTTACACCACTCTTAATTTCCAATTTGCGGTCGTATACGTTTTTCAAAGCTGCGGCAATTACGTCCATGTGGTTGTTGGTGTAGGTTCTTCGAGGTATTGCTAATCGCAAAAGTTCTAAATCTGGAAAACGGTTTTCGCGTGTTATTGGGTCTCTGTCGGCAAGAATTGCGCCTATTTCAACGCCTCGAATGCCACCTTCAATGTATAATTCAATGCCTAAAGTTTGTGCAACAAATTGTTCTTTGGGTAGGTGTGATAACATCTTTTTTGCATCAACAAATACGGCATGTCCGCCAATTGGGCGTTGAATGGGTATTCCGAATTCAATCAATTTATTTCCAAGATATTCCACTTGTTTAATGCGTGTTTCAAGTGTTTCAAATTCGGTTCCTTCATCAAGCCCTTGCGCCAATGCGTTCATGTCTCGTCCCGACATACCTCCGTAGGTAATAAAACCTTCGAACATGATGTTATATACACTTGCTTCTTGAAATAATTTTTTGCTTTTCATGGCAATAAAACCACCCATATTTACTATAGCGTCTTTCTTACTGCTCATGGTCATACCATCTGCATTTGCGAATATTTCGGCAACAATTTCTTTAATGGTTTTGTTTTCATAACCTTTTTCGCGCATTTTAATAAAATATGCATTTTCTGCAAATCGAGCAGAGTCAATGAATAACAGAATTCCGTATTTATCGCAAAGTTGTCGAACGCCTTTAATGTTTTCCATTGAAACGGGCTGACCACCAGAAGTATTGTTAGTTATGGTTATTAAAATAAAAGGCACTTTTTCTTTTGGATAAGTTTTAAGGGCATTTTCCAATTTGTTCAAGTCTAAATTTCCTTTAAATGGATATTCAGCTTGAGTATCTTTTGCTTCATCAATTGTTACATCAAGTGCTTTTGCTTTTCGAAATTCGATGTGTCCTTTGGTGGTATCAAAATGGGAGTTGCCAGGAACTATATCGCCTTCTTTTACCAACACCGAAAACAACACATTTTCCGCTGCTCTCCCTTGATGTGTGGGTAAAAAATAATCGAAACCTAATATTTTTTTGATGGCATTTTTCATGTTGTAATACGATGAAGCACCGGCATAACTTTCGTCACCAAGCATCATTGCAGCCCATTGTTTGTCGCTCATGGCACCTGTTCCTGAGTCGGTAAGTAAATCGATAAAAACTTGGTCGGAACGAAGATTAAATAAATTGTAACGGGCTGCTTTAATCCATTGGATACGTTCTTCACGAGTGCTTCGTTTGATGGGTTCTACCATCTTTATTTTATATGATTCTGCAAATGGAATTTCCATAAAAATAGTATTAAAATTTGAGTAAAAAAATTAAAATGTAGTTTAAAAATAGATTGCTTCTGATAATTTTAAAGCACTTTATAAGACTAGAAAAATGAATCTCGTTTTTTGATGTTCAGAAATAATAAGCGTAGATGTAATAACACAATTATTCAATTTAATATTGAACAAAATTGATTAATATCATCTTAGCAAATTATGTTAAAAATCATGTTTTTATTATTACTTGTATTATATTTTATTATTTTAAAAGGATAATTTTGTTTACCATGATTTTATTGAAGAAAAATAGTGTGAAGAAAATGATTTTTTTAGTCATTTTTTTTTCAATGGGTCAATTTGTTATTGCACAAGAAACGGTTACTTCTGCAAAAAGTGAATTAGATATTTCTTTTTATACTACTGATATTGGAAAAAATATTGCTGTCGATTTTAATAAAAATTTTAAGAACTATTCTATTTTAATCGGGATAAAATCCCATATCAACGAGTCCATTACTCTTTCAGGTCAATATGGACATCTGTATCATAATCAATTTTTTGCTGATAATGTTATGGATTACATAGGAGCATCGTTGGGTTGTGAGTATCATTTAAGAAATATCAATCCATATGTAACTCCATACGTTTTATTTAATGTGCAATTTGCCAATATGAAAACAAAATATATGGCGTTTTCAAACAAAAAACCTTCAGGATCTGAGTATATTATAACCAGCAATGGGCCATTTCTTGTGTTTGAAAATACCATTGGTTTAGGCTTGTCAATTAAACTAAACGAACGCTTTTCTATTAATGAGAGCGCAGGATTTGGAATGGCTTTTTTCTACAACCAACATACTCAAGTGTGGGATTATGAAACCATGTACCAATGGAGAGCGGGTTTGTCTATAAAATTGAATTAATCAGTTTTCTTGAAATTCAAATTTTTTAACAAATGTTAATAAAATCATAAGAATTTTCATCGCTAACTATTTTTAAGTTTTAAAATGTATATTTGAGTTTCTAAAAAAATATAGAATGAAGATTTTTTACACTTTTATCGCATTTTTAATGCTTTCAACCATATTATTTGCTCAAACTCCAATTACTATTACTACGGCTGATATGCCATCAACAAACGACACAATTAGATATAGTTTAACCAATAACATTCAAGGGCAAGACCCTACATTGACTGGTGCCAATTACGTTTGGGATTACACTGCGCTAACTCCAAATTCTCAGCGAATTGACACTTTTTTTTCCGTTACATCTACACCAGTTGCTTATCAGTTTTATTTTAACAACAACATTATGTACCCAACGCACAAAGCTAATTATGCGTTAAGAGGTCAAGATTTTGTAATGCCACCAGCATTGCCAATTCCATTAAGCATTACGAATGTGTTTAATTTTATTAAAAACTCTTCATCAAAATATGAAAATGTTGGTTTTGGTTCAAAAATTAGTGGTATTCCATCGTCAACTAGAAATATTCCAACCGATGTAGAGTACGTTTTTCCATTAAATTATACTGATTCTAATTTTTCCTCTTCTGAATATTTAATATCTATTCCAACGCTTGCTGCTTATGGTCAATCTATGGATAGAACTACTACTGTTGAAGGTTGGGGACAGTTAAATACCCCATTTGGGTCGTTTAATGTGGTGAAGGTAAAATCTGTTTTAATGAAAGTGGATACCTTATTTTTAGATACGTTAGGTTTTGGGTTTACATTTCCTCGTCCTGTAGAAATAGAATATAAATGGTTGGCTAATAACATGAACACTCCAGTATTAACTGTGATAACTACTGCAGGTGTTGTTACCACCATTCAGTATCAAGATTCTGCTAGGGTAGTTGGAATTGAAGAATTACAGGCCATGAATGGCTTAGCAGTATTTCCTAATCCTACCAAAGATGTTGTTTTTGTAACATTCAATTCAAAGGTGTCGGGAAAGCTTAATTATGTTATAAAAGATATTACTGGAAATGTTGTTTCTAATGAAAGTAGTTTGGCTTATCCAGGAAAAAACATTATCAAGGTTAGTATGGATAAGCAAACTTTTAAACCAGGTGTTTACTTTTTAGAGTTTGAATTAAACAATCAAATAACATCTAAGAAAATTGTGTTTAGCGAATAAAAGGAATCTCCAATATGGTTTTATTATCCACAAAATCAGTTATTTATAGACCTAAGCATGTGATTGTCCTCAGGTAAATTATACTCCCATCAATATCATTGAATTTAACATTCCATAATTCTTTGAGTACAATTCACTAATTTCGCATTTCGAAATACGAAAAAATGATATCAATAGGTAAAAAATTTTTTATTGGTAAAGTCTTTATACTATTACTATTACTTGTTATAGTAGTTAGAAGTATAATAATTGTTGGTAATCTTTCAAAAACAGCTCATAAAATGGAGGTGGAGTACATAGAAGTTAACACTGTTCAAGAATTGAGAATTTCTTTCCAACAAATATTATTATCGGTACAAAACTTTTTAATTCATAGATCTCAATTAGAGATTAAAGATTTTGAATATTATCTTGATAAATCAAAAAAGCAGATGAAAGAATCTGAAATAGCGATTACAAACAACCATAATAAAAAACACTTGATTAGTTTTGAGAAAGACATTGTTATTGTAGAATCATTATCAAGTAAGCTCTTTCAGTTAGAAAATACTGACACTGTGGCAACTAAAGTATTATTAGAACAAATAAATTCAAGTTCAAAATCGGCTGTTTATGAGCTAAATGAGATTTTGAAGGAGTCTAAACATGAAATGAATGAATACATTGAAACTAATCAAAAAACAAATGATAATGGAAAAAAGACTATTCTATTAATTGGAATCATGATAGCTATTTTTTTGATAATTGGTGGATTTTTCTTTCTGAGAGGAATTATGAAGCCAATAAATCAATTAATTCAAACAACACAAAAAATTTCCTCTGGCGATTACCCATCAAACATCGCTGTAAAAACTCACGATGAGATAGGCAATCTTATAGCTTCTTTCAATAATATGATTGATGTTTTGGATAAGACAACTATTTCACGTGATTATTTTAACAATATTATTAGTAGAATGGAGAATTCTTTGATTATTACTGATATGGATTTTAAAATAGTCTTGGTAAATCAAGCAGCAATTAATCTATTAGGCTATTCCGAGGAAGAAATTGTAGGACAACATTTTGGAGTATTATTTGGTAAAAATGTTGATAAAAAGGCTTTTATGGAAAACACCATAATAAGCGATTTGAAGGAGCACCAACATATACACAATATTTTCAGTTCTTATTATTCAAAAGAAGGGCATAAAATTCCAGTATTGTTTTCAGGTTCTTCCATATTGGATGATAAAGGTTTTACTAAAGGAATGATATTGATTGCTAACCATCATCCTGTAGAAAATAATTTTGGAGAAAGCACAAATCAAATAAATATTGAAAAAGAAGCCAATCATCAAAATATTAAAACTCTTGGCGAAATACCTCTAACTAAGCGTGAAAGGGAAATTATGAAGTTGATAGCCGAAGAACAAAGTAATCAAGAAATTGCAGAAAAATTATTTATAAGCATAAGAACAGTAGAAACTCACCGAAAAAATATTATGCAGAAATTGCATGTTAAAAGTGTTATCGCATTGGTAAAATACGCTTCCTTGAATGGTATTATATAAAAATGTAACCACATAATGCTAAGCTAACACTAGCTATAAATAGCAGTTCAGTATTTCATGGTATTTTTAATTTTAATCCAATTACTAGTATATAGTGGTATTGTCAAACCAATTATCGCCATATACTTTTGGGGTATTAATTATTAACCAATTTAAATAAAATTAAAACTTAAAAAAATGAGAACAAAAAAATTATTATCCATTCTTGTAGTTTCAGGAATAGTGTTTTTAACCTCATGCGCGAAAGATGGGGCAGTTGGTCCAGCTGGAGCAGATGGAACTTCTGGTGCGAACGGTACAAATGGAACCAATGCAACACTTGTTTCGGCAGCAGACGAAGCGGCATATGCTGCTGCAAATGGTGTAAATGGAGCTCAAATTTACGACCATCCTCTTAATTATGTCGGCGCAAACCAAACTAAATACCCTAATGCTTACACCAATTTTTATAGATGTAAAAGTTGTCATGGTTGGGATTTAAAAGGTAGATCAGGTATTTTAATTAACAAAGCACCAACAGCTACTTACCCAATTGCTGCCGATGGTAATTTGTACATTTGGGCTAAACAACACAACATTAGGGAAATATTTGACGCCGTTAAAAACGTAGGAGGTAGAAAAACAGATAAAACATCATACGATGCTACGATGCCCGATTATTCTGCTATTTTAACCGATGTTCAAATTTGGGATGCGGTTAAATTCTTAAAAGAAACCGCTCATAATACCGATGATTTTTATGATTTATCAACATCAGGGTTTTATCCAACAGGAACTAAAACTTTTTCAAATATAGGTAAAGGTGGTAATGCCGCAGCTGGTTTAGTTACCTATAATGCTAAATGTAAAATGTGTCATGGTGCTGATGGTAAATCTATTGATATTTACTGTCAAGGGTTATTTTTAGGAGAAATGTTTAGAAAAGACCCACATGAAATTCAACACAAAGCAGTTTGGGGTATGCCAAGCGATCGTGAACATATTGATGCTGGTTGCCTTAGTGCAGGTACTATGCCATCACAAACTATTACAGATCAGGACATCAGGAATTTAATGGTCATGGGTCAAGATACCGTATTATTCCCATGGTAATTTAATGATAGATTTTTGTTTTTGTTAGTACTTAAAACCCCTTTAAACAATCTGTTTAAAGGGGTTTTATCATTAATATTTACGTTTAATCGAGCAATAATAGCTCCTATTTAACGAATAAAAGGAATCTCCAATATGGTTTTATTATCCACAAAATCAGTTACTTCCAATTTGAAGGTATGATTTCCAGTAGGAAGGTTGTCAAAAACGTGTGTGAGTTTTGCTGATTTTCCATCGTAATCCATTAATATCCATTTACCATCAATTTCTCCTCTATAAGTTTTAATACCACTTAGGTTGTCTGACATGGTGCAGGTGATAGATGAATTTCCTGTCATGGTTTTATTTGTAAAAATGTTAATGGGTTTTATTATTGGTGCAATGGTATCAATCATTACGCTAAAACCACCTAAAATTTTTGATTTTGCAGTAAGAAAATTATTTCGCCATTCACCACCTCGAGAATACATGGTTCCATTTTGGTCAATATTTACCACCACTGCCTTTTTCCTTAATTCTTCACTTATTCGTGCCACTTTAATTGAAACTTGTATTTCGCTATGGAGTGGGGTATAACCATTGTGAATTTGATACAAAGGAGCGATGAATGAAGAATACGGTTTTTTTTCTTGATATTGAAAATGTAAATCATCGTACAATACTCCTTTCGGAAATTTTACCACAATGTTTGGTTTTTCAAATACGTTATCATCGTTGTATTTAAAAACAGTATCAATTTTAGGCTTTATACTAGCAACATTAGTTACGTCGGGTTTTTTGCCATTAATTGAAAACGAAACCATGGCTGTGTTTTTATTTAAATCAGCTACCATGTAATTTATGGTTTTATTTTCGTTGGCATTTATTTGAATGATGCCTCTATTTTTGTTTTCTTTAAAAATAGTTAACGGGTTATTGGGCTCAATATAACTTCGTAGATACCTAATTTTTTTTCGTTGATACAATTCGTAATCCAACATCGAATTTATTGCTCTACTATGGTTGAAACTAAAACTTGATAATTCTGATTTATAAATGAGATCATTGTTGTCGAATAACACAATACTATAGACGCCATTTTGATTCGACGTACCTGTTTGTTGGTCGTAGGTATTAATTCCAACGCCAATTTGACCATAAGCATTGATTACTTCATTTTCTAGTAATTTGTAGGTACCCCCAGAGCCAGTTACTTTAAATGTTTGAATCAGGGTTTTATCATTCACATAACTGGTGTCGTTTAAAGGAAAAACTGCAATACTTTTGATAATTGGTTTCACTTCATCTTTTATATCGAAACCAAATAATAAAGGGTTTACAGCATATTCAGATACCGTTTCACGTATTTCAAAATGCAAATGAGGGCCTCCCGAACTTCCCGAATTTCCAGACAAAGCAATAAGATCTCCTTTTTTTACCCTAAGCAGTGTGTCAGGTGGATAATAGTCCATTTCAAAAGTTTCATGATCGTATTGGTATTTTTTGATTACTTCGGCAATTTTGCCTTTAAATTGTTGTAAATGAGCATAAGCAGAGGTGTAGCCGTTTGCATGTGTAATAAAAATTATTTTTCCATAACCTATTGACATGATTTTTATTCGTGAAACATATCCATCAGCCACAGCTCTAACATTTTGACCTACAACACCTTGTGTTTTAATGTCTAATCCAGAATGAAAGTGATTGTTTCGAAGTTCACCAAAATTACCAGCCAAGAGTAATGGAATATCTAAAGGAGACCTAAAAAAATCTTGTGGATACAGATTGGTTTGTTGCGAAAAACAAATATTAAAAAGAACCAAGAAGTAAAGTGTTGCAATTGATTTTATCATCATAATTAAATCTAGTTGATATGTTGTACAAGTATTATGCAAAACTATCATTACAAAAAGGTAATAACCCAAAAATTTAAAATTAATATTCACAATTGATTTGTTTAAAAAATAGTACATTTACGGCGGTTAAGTTTTTTTAATGATTTAACAATATAGCAATGAAAGATTTAGCTGTTTTAGTAACCAGTCTGAAAAACAAAGCAGAGCGATTGATAGAAAAACATCAATTGGTTATTCAAAAAAGCCATCAACTTAGCATTGAAATTGAAAAATTAAAAGAAGAATTAAATCAAAAAAATCAGCAACTAAAGATATTGGAAAACAGAAACAGCGTGTTGAAAATTTCTAAAAGTGTTGACAGTGAAAGTACCAAAGATGTGAAGTTGAAAATAAACGAAATGGTACGGGAAATAGATAAATGTATTGCTCAAATTAACAAATAGTTAAACCCTTTATGGGAGAGTTGTCGATAAAAATAAAAATTGCAAACCGGGTTTATCCTCTTACAGTTAATGCTAAAGAGGAAGAAGGAGTGAGAAAAGCTGCCGAAGAAATAAACAAATCAGTTGCAGAATACGAAAAATTGTATGCTGTAAAAGATTATCAAGATTTACTGGCAATGGTTGCACTAAAATTGGCTTCGACAAACTTTAACCATAAGCAACAAGATGTTGAAGGTGATTCCAAAATTGAGGAAACCCTAATTCAACTTGAACAGATGTTTGATAATTATTTGTAACGTTCTTTAAAATACAATGGCAATATTATCGAGAATTAGTATTAAAAGTTAAAAATTTGAAGTTGAATGGTTTAATTTCCTTTTCAGTAGGATTAGGATAACAAAACGGACTACTAATAACTTTTAACTAACAACTTATTTAAAAATTCCCGTACAATTCTTTTTGTTTGATAAACTAACACTTTACTTAGTTGGAGCAAAGCTCAAAAGTTACTAAAACAGACCCCTCGTAACCCCTTATGGGTATTCACTTTTGTGGACATGGGAAGTTTGAACAAACTTGGCGGTTCCATCCATTTTTACTTGGGTTTATCCAAGCCAATTTTGTACGGGTTTTTTTATTTCCGTTAATAAGTAATTTGAGTTTCAGTTTCAGTTTCCATCAATTAATTAATTTAAATTATCAAACAATGGAACCATTAAGTATTTTAATCGGAGCAATTATTGGAGCAGCTATAGCTTCAGTTATTGTCATCATCATCTATAAAAAAGGCATTGATAAAAAAAGCCAACAAATAATAGAAGATGCAAAAGCGGAAGGAGAAGTTCAACGTAAAGAGAAACTTCTACAAGCCAAAGAAAAATTCCTTCAACTAAAAGAAGAACACGAAAAAGTTATTACTGAACGTGAAAGAAAAATTAACGATTTAGAAAATCGAGCTAAACAAAAGAATGATGCTGCTTCAAAACAAATAGAAGACCTTAAACGGAAAGAGCTTGATTTGGATAAAGCCAAAGAAAGTCTAACCCATCAACTTGAAGTAATTGAAAATAAAGAAGCGGAAATTGAAAAATCGCACCGTAAACAAGTTGAACAATTACAAGTTATTTCTGGACTAAGTGCCGAAGACGCCAAAAACCAATTAATGGAAACGCTTAAAGCGGAAGCCAGAACTGGAGCAATGTCGCATATCAAAGACATTATGGATGAGGCAAAAATTAATGCGAATAAAGAAGCAAGACGAATTGTTGTTCAAACCATTCAACGTGTAGCTACCGAGCAAGCCGTAGAAAATGCCGTATCGGTTTTTAACATTGAAAGTGACGAAATAAAAGGGCGAATTATTGGAAGAGAAGGTAGAAATATTAGAGCCTTAGAAGCTGCAACAGGTGTTGAAATTATTGTTGACGATACACCAGAGGCTATTATTCTCTCATGTTTCGACCCTGTAAGAAGAGAAATTGCTCGACTATCGTTACATCAATTAGTAACAGACGGAAGAATACACCCTGCCAGAATTGAGGAGGTAGTGAATAAAACCAAAAAACAACTTGAAGAAGAAATTATAGAAGTAGGTAAACGCACTTGCATTGATTTAGGAGTACATGGTTTACATCCAGAATTGATGCGAATGATTGGTCGAATGAAATATCGTTCTTCTTACGGACAAAATTTATTGCAACACTCTCGTGAAGTAGCCAATCTTTGTGCTACTATGGCATCGGAATTAGGATTAAATGCTAAATTGGCTAAACGGGCAGGTTTGTTACACGATATTGGGAAAGTTCCAGACGATGATCCAGAATTGCCTCATGCTATTTTAGGTATGAAGTTGGCTGAAAAGTACAACGAAAAACCTGATATCTGTAATGCCATTGGTGCTCACCATGATGAAATTGAAATGACTACCATAATTTCGCCAATTGTACAAGTTTGTGATGCCATTTCGGGTGCTCGACCAGGTGCAAGAAGAGAAATCATGGAATCGTACATTAAACGAATTAAGGATTTAGAAAATATTGGAATGTCGTATCCTGGTGTTGAACAAGCCTACGCTATTCAAGCTGGTCGTGAATTAAGAGTTATTGTTGAAAGTGCAAAAATTAGCGATGCGGAAGCTGACACACTTTCGTTCGACTTAGCTCAAAAAATTCAAACAGAAATGACTTATCCAGGACAAGTTAAAGTAACGGTAATTCGTGAAAAAAGAGCTGTTAATTACGCCAAATAATTTACTGTAGAGACGGATAATTATCCGTCTCTCTTTTTTTTATTAGACGGACAATTATCCGTCTCTCTTTTTTTTATTAGACGGACAATCGTCCGTCTCTACAAGATATTACCGTCTTTCATTACCAATTTTTGATCAGCCATATCAGCCAGTTCTTCATTATGTGTAACAATAATAAAGGTTTGATTAAACTCTTTTCGGAGTTTAAAAAATAATTCGTGTAATTCTTTTGCAGAAGCAGAATCTAAATTACCAGAAGGTTCGTCGGCTAAAATTACTGCAGGTTTATTGATTAATGCCCTGCAAACAGCTACCCGTTGAGCTTCACCACCCGATAATTGTGAAGGTTTATGGTAAAGTCGGTCTTTTAAACCCAATGAAGTTAATAATTCAATGGCTCGTTTTTCAGCCTCAGCTTTTGGAGTTTTATAAATAAATGCTGGAATACAAACATTTTCTATAGCTGTAAATTCAGGTAATAAATGGTGAAATTGAAAAACAAATCCTATGTTTTTATTTCTAAATAACGACAATTCTTTGTCTTTTAACTTCAACACATCAACACTATTCATTTTTAAAAGACCTTCATCAGGTTTATCAAGCGTTCCAAGTATTTGAAGTAGGGTAGATTTACCAGCGCCTGAAGCTCCAACTATAGAAATAACATGTCCTTTTTCAATAATTAAATCAACACCTTTTAGAACCTCTACTTTACCGTATGATTTATGTATGTTTTGTAGCTGTATCATAACTTAGTTTAAAACTACTAAATTATCATAAAAGTTTATTACAAACAACTTTGATATCATGCTCAAAAAAATTACTTTTGAGTTCAAATTTTTTCAAAAACTATTAGGAATGAATATACATGAATATCAAGGTAAATCTTTACTAAAAAGATACGGCGTTGCCATACAAGAAGGTATCGTTGCAGACTCTCCAAAACAAGCGGTAGAGGCTGCTAAAGAATTAAACAAATTAACAGGCACTACGTGGTATGTAGTAAAGGCTCAAATTCATGCTGGAGGCAGAGGTAAGGGTATTGTTACCGAAACAGGTTCTCATGGAGTAGTCTTAGCAAAAGGGTTGGATAAAGTAGAAGACATTGCTAAAGGTATTTTAGGAGGTCATTTAGTTACCGCCCAAACAAAAGGAAAAGGTAAATTGGTTAGCAAAGTATTAATTGCTCAAGATGTTTACTATCCTGGAGAAGCACAAACTGAAGAGTTTTACATGTCGGTATTGATGAACAGAGAAACCGGTCGAAACATTATTATGTATTCAACAGAAGGTGGAATGGACATTGAACACGTTGCTGAACACACGCCACATTTAATTTTTAAAGAAGAAATTGACCCAAAAATTGGTTTACAAGGTTTTCAAACTAGAAAAATTGCCTTTAATTTAGGGTTGTCTGGTGAGGCATTTAAACAAATGACCAAATTTATTGCTGCATTGTATGCTGCTTATGAAGGTGTTGATGCATCTATGTTTGAAATTAACCCTGTATTAAAAACATCTGACAATAAAATAATAGCAGTTGATTCAAAAGTTAATATTGATGAAAGTGCTTTGTACAGACATAAAGATATTGCAGAAATGCACGATCCAACAGAAGAAGACCCTACAGAATTGGAAGCCAAAGAAGCTGGATTGAACTTTGTAAAATTAGATGGAAATGTAGCTTGTATGGTTAATGGAGCTGGTTTAGCAATGGCAACGATGGATATTATTAAGCTTTCTGGTGGTTCTCCAGCTAACTTCTTAGACGTGGGAGGTACTGCAAATGCCGAAAGAGTGGAAAAAGCATTTCGTATGATTTTAAAAGACCCAAATGTTAAAGCTATTTTGGTAAATATTTTTGGAGGTATTGTAAGATGTGATAGAGTTGCTCAAGGAATTGTTGATGCATATAAAAATATTGGAAATATTCCTATTCCAATTATTGTTCGATTACAAGGTACCAATGCTATTGAAGCTAAAAAATTAATCGATGATTCAGGTTTAAAAGTGCTTTCTGCAGTATTGCTTCAAGAAGCTGCTGATAAAGTAAAAGAAGTATTGGCTTAACGTCATTGCGAGGAACGAAGCAATCTGTTTGATGGTGAGATTGCTTCTGGTCGTACCTCCTTCGCAAAGACGATAAATAGATAGCAAAAAAAGAGGGTGTC
>JAVHRO010000017.1:0-5552 GCA_036171675.1 Vicingus sp.
GCAATACTGCGGGACACTCGAATTGACAAATTTTCTTACAAATGCACAACGGGTAACATTTTATATTAATCAACATAAAAATCAAAAGAACTCATTTTGTTTTTTATGGAGTATGTATATTTGTAATCCGAAAAAAATAACTGAATGAATTATCAAAACACCATAGCTTTTGCTCAACAATTAGACTATCAAGATGAGTTAAGAAACTATAGAAGTAAATTTCATATTCCTGTAATTAACGGAATAGAGACCTTATATTTTACAGGTAATTCTTTGGGTTTACAACCTAAATCTACCAAAGACTATATCAATCAGGAATTAGAAGATTGGGCTAAATGGGGTGTTGAAGGTCATTTTCATGCAAAAAACCCTTGGTTCTCCTACCACGAACAATTTGCTGAGCCTGTTGCTAAAATTGTTGGAGCTTTACCCAAAGAAGTGGTGGTAATGAACAACCTTACCGTTAACCTTAATTTGTTATTGGTTTCGTTTTACCGACCAACCAAAGAACGCTACAAAATTGTGTGCGAAGCAAAAGCATTTCCGTCCGACCAATACGCCCTTGAAATGCAAGTGCGAAGTGCAGGTTTTAATCCTGACGAAGCATTGATTGAGGTTGCTCCTCGCAAAAACGAAAAAACAATACGAAACGAAGATTTTATAAAAGCCATTGAAGAAGCAGGTAGTTCATTAGCCTGTGTTATGATTGGCGGTGTAAACTACTTTACCGGACAAGTTTTTGATATGAAAACCATTACCGAAGCGGCACACAAAGTTGGTGCTTATTGTGGTTTCGATTTGGCCCATGCAGTCGGAAATATTGAACTCAACTTACACGACTGGAAAGCTGATTTTGCTTGCTGGTGTTCATACAAATATTTAAACTCCGGACCCGGTGGAGTTGCTGGAATTTATGTGAACGAAAAACATTGTAACAATACCGAATTACCACGTTTTGCAGGTTGGTGGGGTCACGATAAAGAAACCCGTTTTTTAATGGAAAAAGGGTTTAAACCGATGAAATCTGCCGAAGCTTGGCAAATGAGTAATGCTCCTGTTTTAACGATGGCTGCACACAAAGCTGCTGTGGATATTTTCAGTGAAGTGGGGATGGAAAAACTCCTTAAAAAACAACGCTTATTATCAGGTTACTTAGAATTTATAATAGATGAAATAAACAATAATCTCAAATCTCAAATCGTAAATCGTAAATCAACAATCGTAAATTCTTCTTTAGAGAACATTACTCCACGCAATTGGAACGAACGTGGTTGCCAAATTTCGATAGTTGCTCACGGATATGGAAAAGATTTATTTAACAAATTATTAGACCAAGGTGTTATAACAGATTGGAGGGAGCCTAACGTAATTCGTTTAGCTCCTGTTCCGCTTTATAACAGTTTTACAGACATCTATAAATTTGGAGTAATTTTAAAAAATGCTTTATAATAAAATTAAGTTCAATGTTTGAAGTTTGAGGTTATCCCATCCCGAAACTTCAAACCTCAAACTTCAAACATTAAACCTCAAACTAACACATGAAAACAGCAACAATTGTAGGTGCAGGATTAGTAGGCTCATTATGGGCAGTATATCTTTCAAAAGCAGGTTATAAAGTAACTATGGTAGAAAGACGCCCCGATATCAGAAAAGCTGATATTTCTGCTGGAAAATCTATAAACCTGGCATTATCAACTAGAGGTTGGAAAGCCTTAGACACCGTTGGTGTTGGCGATGAAATCAGAAAAATTGCCATTCCAATGTCGGGTCGTTTGATGCACGATTTACAAGGAAATTTAACTTACCAACCTTATGGAAAAGAAGGTCAAGCAATTTATTCGGTTTCGAGAGGTGGTGTAAATGCAAAAATGATGGATGTTGCTGAAAAATTTGGCAATGCTCAAATCAACTACAACGAACGTTGTATTGACGTAAACCTTGAAAAAGGTATTGTTTACACTGAAACAGAAAGTGGAGAACGAAAAGAATACCAATCGGATGTTGTTTTTGCCGCTGATGGTGCTTTTTCGGCAGCTCGTTACAATGCTTTTCAAAAATTAGATCGATTTCAATACAGCCAAAATTACATCGATGACGGCTACCGTGAAATTTTACTTCCAGCCAATGCTGATGGAAGTTACCGATTAGAAAAAAATGCTTTGCACATTTGGCCCAGAGGACGATTTATGTTGATTGCATTACCCAATGAAGACGGTTCTTTTACTTGCACCCTTTTTATGCCCATAAAAGGAGCAAACTCGTTTGAGAGTTTAAAATCAAAAGCTGCCGTTCAGGAATTTTTTAAATCTACTTTCCCCGATTTTTATACCATGATGCCCGAAATTGCTGATGCTTGGGAAGACCATCCTTTATCGTCGTTAGCAATTATTCGTTGCTACCCTTGGACACATGGAAAAACAGCCTTAATGGGCGATGCTGCACACGCTACTGTTCCGTTTTACGGACAAGGCATGAACTGCGGCTTTGAAGATTGTACCGTGATGTGGGATTTAATGAAAAAACACAACGAAAATTGGGATTTGATTTTTGAAGAATACCAACAATTGCGTAAACCCGACGGCGATGGTGTACAAGATTTATCGTTGCACAATTACCACGTGATGCGTGATTTTGTTGCTGACCCACAATTTTTATTGCAAAAGAAAATTGAAGCTCATTTTTCGGAAAAATACCCAGAAAAATGGATGCCATTGTACAGTCAGGTAACTTTTAGCCACATTCGTTATTCCGATGCTTGGAAAACAGGACAGAAACAAGATGCTATCATGAAAAAAGTAATGGCGGATTTTAAAGATATAAATACGATATGGAATAGTATTGAAGTTGAAAATGCCATTTTAAATGAACTTTAAAACTAAGACGTTGTTTAAATTTAATAATTTTTTCGTTATCTTCTCACGGTATTCGTTCCTGCGAAGGCAGGAATCTAGACCACAAAACAATTCCTATAAAACTAGATTCCTGCCTTCGCAGGAACGTAGAATAGCGAAAAACAACCTCCTTTATTACTTAGGTAAAATAAATTTAAACAACCAATAAATGTATTTAAAATTTATCCTTTCCTCCATCCTTGTCATCATTGCATTAGACTTATATTTTTTCCGTTCGTTCCGTTCGATTATCAAAAATTACAACAAAAAATTAAAATTAACGATAACTATAAGTTATTGGTTGTTTACCTTATTTACAGTTGTTTTCATGTTTTTTGTCGCTTCTTATTTTGTCGATAAAATTGCTGCCCCAAAAATATTCAGGGTTTATGTAATGGGACTGATTTTTATGATTTTTATTTCAAAAATGATTGGTTCGCTGTTTATTCTTGCTCACGATTTAAAATCGCTTGTACTTTTTGTTAAAAAGAAACTTTACCCGAAAGTAATTCCTATTCATCCCAATACCCTTACCCGTAAAGATTTTTTAAAAAAAGCAGGAGTAATTGCTGCTGCAATTCCTTTTGGAACACTGTTGTTTGGCATGGTAAAAACAGCCTACGATTTTACCATACGAAAACAAAAATTAAAGATAACCAACCTTCCAAATGCTTTTAAAGGATTAAAAATTGTACAAATTTCTGACTTGCATGTGGGCAGTTTTTTAGATGACGAACCAATCAAAAAAGTAGTAAACCTGATTAACGAGCAAAAACCCGACATGATTTTTTTTACTGGCGATTTGGTAAACGACATTTCAGAAGAAGTTCTTCCGTTTATCGATGTTTTGAGCCAAATTAAAGCTCCTCTGGGTGTTTTTTCAATACTTGGAAATCATGATTATGGGGATTATTTTTACCAAAAAGACGACTTAGAAGGAAAGAAACATAACTATGAATTGATGAAAAAAATTCATAAAAAAATTGGTTGGAAATTGTTGTTAAACGAAAACGTGGTGTTAGAAAAAAACAACGAACGTATTGCTATTTTGGGTGTGGAAAACTGGGGCACTGGCGAACGTTTTCCAAAATATGGCGATTTAGACCAAGCTAAAAATGGACTATTACCAAACGACATAAAATTGCTATTGAGCCACGACCCATCGCATTGGGAAGCCAAAATATTGCCCGAACACAGCGACATTGCTGCAACATTTTCGGGGCATACACACGGCATGCAGTTTGGCATAGAAATACCCAATTTTAAATGGAGCCCCTCGCAATACCTCTACAACCAATGGGCTGGGCTTTACACTTCCAACCTACAACAGTTGTATGTGAACCGAGGCTTAGGATTTATTGGTTATCCAGGTCGAGTTGGTATTTTGCCTGAGATTACGGTTGTTGAATTAGGTTAAAAAATTGTTTACTTTTATTTTTCTTGTAAAACCATTTTAGTATGCTAAAAAAAATAGAAGTCAAAACGCTTGTTTACAAAAATGAGCAACGATTAGCACTTTATTTTCCCTACAACGAAGTGTTATTGAGTTTAATAAAAACTTTTCCTGATGCAGCTTGGAGCAAATCTAATAAATGTTGGCATATTATTAACAACAGCAACAATTTGAAGGAATTATTTCAAGTTTTTAAAGACAAAGCTTATTTAGACACAACAACTATTTTCTCTAACGAAGAAAAAATTAAAAATCAAGTAAATTCCATTCACGAAAAAATTATACTCACAACAACATTAACAAACCCATATCTAGAAAAAATAACACAGTTTAAAGATTGGTTAAACAGTAGAAGATATTCGCCAAATACAATAAAAACTTATGCTGAAGCACTAACTACTTTTTTAAGATTTTATTACAATAAACCATTAAATGTAATTAATAATCAAGACTTGATACGTTTTAATAACGAGTATATACTTAAAAATGGGTACTCGTCGTCATACCAAAATCAAGTGGTAAATGCCATAAAATTGTTTTTCAAAAAAATTGAAAACACCCAACTTGAAACTGATTTAATTCATCGTCCTAAAAGACAAAAACTATTACCCAATGTGTTAAGCAAAGAAGAAGTTAAAGCCATACTAGAAGCATCAACTAACTTAAAACATAGGGCTATGTTGAGTTTAATTTACGCTTGTGGTTTAAGACGAAGCGAGTTGATAAATTTAAAACCTACTGATGTCGACTCAAAGAGAAAACTTTTAATAATTAGGCAAAGCAAAGGTAAAAAAGATAGAATAACACCTATTTCAGAAAAAATTATTGAGTTACTTCGCGAATATTTTAAAATTTACAAGCCTAACACTTGGCTTTTTGAAGGTCAATATGCAAATGAAAAATATTCTGAAACTAGTTTGCAAAAAGTTTTAAAACAATCGTTACAAAAAGTTGGAAATAAAAAACCTGTAACATTACATTGGTTAAGACACAGCTATGCAACACATTTACTTGAATCAGGAACAGATTTACGCTATATTCAAGAATTATTGGGCCACAGCAGCAGTAAAACGACCGAAATTTATACCTATGTAAGCACCAAAAATTTGCAAAATATAAAAAGTCCTTTTGATGATTTATAATAAATAATTTGATATATTTGGAATGGTATATATTTACCAAAAGGTGCACATGTACAACCAAATTTG
>JAVHRO010000018.1:0-23096 GCA_036171675.1 Vicingus sp.
TTTTGCAATTTTTCTTAGCATATTGATGGAGCTATTTACTTTTCCTTTTTCTATTACTTTTTTGTCCATTTTTTACACTTTTTTGTGTAAACCTATTTCAGGACGAGACACTAAGCAATAGTCCTTTTGCTTCTCTTAATTCTCGTAATGTCGTCCCAATTGTTTTACTCACTTCCATTTGTTTTTTCATTTGTGTTCGTGAACCTAAAGGTTTCAATGTGCTTTCTTTTGACTTGACAAATATTGGCAATATGTAAAAATTATTTTTAGAAAATTGGTCAAAAGTTGCCTCCAAATTTTCAACATTCCACTTGTCGGGTGGTGGGTGGGCTTTGGGTGCGGTTGGGCAAAATACAAGGCTGTTTATGTATTTTACTTACACTCCCCAACTTTAGTGCTACTTTTAAAAACCACTTTTTTCGAAGTTTTAACAAAGCTAATAAACTCATAAGGAAAAACGATGGCTTGAGAATAGGAGCATTTAGGATTAGGTGTTATTTCAGTATATTCAACAATAATTTGAGAGGTTTCTTCACTTACCGAATTTATTTTTAGTTGAAATCCACCATTATTTCTCATACCTAAAGCAACCAACACAACAGTTTCTTTAGTAAAGTCAATTTTTGGTAATGCAATAGGTTCTTCAAAGTTCGGCCAAACTAAATTCCAATCACGCTCAAAATCTACTTTATTGGAATAAATGGTTTGGGTTGATGTTTGAATTCCGCAATGGGTATTTTTATCAATGCTTTTAAAATTAAAAGTTGAATGGTTAGCCTGTTTTTTTGTTGTACTACAAGCAAACAATAGCAGCGGTATTAAAATGAATGATAAAAATTTCATAATTATGGTTTACATTACCCCCATAGGGGTTCTTATTCCTTTTTTATTTCCGCATTTTCTTGGTCCTGAGCATGAAAGGGCAAAGGCAACAACTAATAGTAAAGAAACTACTTTTATTAGGTTTTTCATGAGTTTTTTATTTTAAACAAGATAAATATTTTTTTATGGTTTCCTCTAATCCAAAATACAACGCATCAGAAATTAATGCGTGCCCGATAGAAACTTCAAGTAATCCAGTAATATGTTGTTTGAAGTAGGTTAAATTGTCTAGGCTAAGGTCATGACCAGCATTTATGCCTAAACCTAATTGGTTGGCAAGGTTAGCTGCTGCTATAAAATCTTGAATGGCTATAGCATGGTTTGTTGCATAATTTTCAGCATAAGGACCAGTATAAAATTCAATTCGGTCTGTTCCTGTTTCAATCGCATTTTTAATGTTTACTAGGTTGGTGTCTACAAAAAGAGATGTTCTAATATGGTGCTTTTTAAATTCAGCAATAACTTCTCTTAAGTAATCTTTTTGTTTAAGCGTATCCCATCCAACATTTGAAGTTAACACTCCAGGGGGGTCGGGCACTAAGGTAACTTGCTCGGGATTAACATCTAACACCAAGTTAATAAATGGAGTGTTGGGAAAGCCTTCGATGTTAAATTCGGTTTTCACCACTTTTTTTAAATCGTAAACATCTGCATATCGAATATGTCTTTCATCCGGGCGAGGATGAACGGTTATTCCTTGAGCACCAAATTTTTGGCAATCGATGGCAACCTGCACTAAATTGGGAGTATTTCCTCCACGTGCATTTCTTATGGTTGCTACTTTATTGATGTTTACACTTAATTTTGTCATGTTTATACTGAGCGTGGTTTGCTTTGCAAAGCAAAGATAACATACTCTCAGTTATGCCGCAGTAAAGTGTTTTCTTTTTTTCACAAATTTTAATGCTTGCGGGATAAATTGGTAATTTTGAGCAAAAATAGTAGGTTTACAAAACAAAGGTAAAACTTTCATTCAATTAAATTATGATTGCAGAAGAACTAATATCTTACGAAATTCCACCCCTAAAACCATCTGATACTGGAAACAAGGTGCTACAATGGATGGAAGAGTTTAAGGTGAAAGATATGGTGGTTGTAAAAAGCAAAAAATACATCGGTCTTATCGAAGAAACTGATTTGTTGGATAGAAATAATCTAGAAGATAAGTTAGAGACCTATGCGCTTAACCTTAAAAAACCATTTGTATTTAAACATCAACATATTTTTGATGTGATTGGTCGATTTGTAGAAAACGATGTAGATGTTATACCTGTTTTAGGTGAAAACGAAGAATATTTAGGATTAATAACAGCCAAAAAAATTCTTCAATTTTTAGCTGAAATTGTTTCAGTGGCAAATGTCGGTAGCATAGTTTCGCTGGAGTTGAATATGATTGATTATTCGATGGTTGAAATTGCGAAGATTGTTGAATCAGACGACGCAAAAATTTTAACGTCATTTATTACCTCTCATCAAGATTCTACCAAAATTGAAGTTACGCTAAAAATAAATAAAACGGATATTAACAGAATACTTCGTTCGTTCGAACGATTTAACTATGTCGTAACCGCATCATACAACGAAAGCGAATACCACCAAGATTTAAAAAATAGGTATGATGAATTTATGAGGTTTTTAAACCCCTGATTTCACTAATGTATCCTAAAATAATTTTATTGTTTATTGCTTTTTTTGCACTATCAAAAATGGGTAGTGCGCAAGATTCGACTTCCTACGTAATTGTTAACGGAGTTAAACTTATAGGTAACAAAACTACCAAAGACCATATTATTCTGCGTGAACTACCTTTTGAGCTTGGCGATACCATTCATACCAACGATTTGACTAAGATTTTTGAACGAGCAAAAAGCAATATTTTCAATACTTCGTTGTTTAATTTTATTACCATTGAGCCTGTTTATTTTAACGACACGTATATTTCCGTTTATATAACAGTTGAAGAACGTTGGTATTGGTGGCCATTACCTATTTTCGATATTCAAGAGCCCAACTTTAATACGTGGTGGCAAACCAAAAATTTGGATAGAGCAATTTATGGAATGTACATCGCAAAAGATAATTTTAGAGGTAGAAAGGAACGATTAACTTTTTTAGCTCAAGCTGGTTATACAGAATTGGCAGGATTTGGATATGCAATTCCGTACATCAACAAAAAACAAACTCAAGGGCTTAGTGTTAGTTTTAGCTACAGTAGAAATAGAGAAGTTAATTACGGTACCTTTCAAAATAAACGATTGTTTTATAAGGACGACAATACGTATCTTAAAAAAGAAATATATGCCAAGGTAGCCTACGAGTTTAGACCAAAATTATACAACAATCATAGTATTCAGGTTTCTTATTCCAATATTGAACTAGCAGATTCTGTGTTGAGGTTTAACGACAATTATTTGTCAAAAAACAATACCAACGCTGAGTTTTTGAGTCTTACATATTACTTAAAACGTGATAAAAGAAATAATAAAGCCTATCCTACCAAAGGATATTTTTACGATTTCCAATTTACCCAAAATGGATTAGGAATTTTTGATAAATCGATTAATAATTCATTTTTTTCAGTTGGTTATAGAAAATATGTTCCTTTAGGGCAAAAAGTTTCTATTGCCGCAATGATAAAAGGAAAAGCTTCAATTAATCAGCAACCGTATTATTTTATGGGAGGATTGGGGTCTTCTAATAATGTGGTTCGCGGATATGAATATTACGTGGTTAATGGTAATCATTATGGATTGTTTAAGTCGCAATTGAGGTATGTGTTACTTGATAATAAAATTTTTAAACTCGATTTCTTTCCTACCGAAAAATTTAATAAAGTGCCACTTTCTATTTATCTAGGTACATATTTCGATGGCGGATATGTGTCGGAAAATAACAACGTTTATCCTAACTTTTTGAACAAGGCATGGCTTTATGGCGGCGGAGCATCAATAGATTTGGTAAGTTATTACGATATCGTTTTCAGATTTGAATATTCCTTTAATAATTTGAATGAACAAGGACTATTCATACATTTTGTAGCGCCCTTGTAAAACAAAATCATTAATTTTCCACCAAAATTTTGACAAAGTGAAGGTTGCCATTTATAGTAGAAATTTATTGCCAGAACACGTTGAGTTTGTAAATGAACTTATTCAAAAACTCCAACACGAAAAAATACAAATAACGGTATTTCAGCCCATTTTTAGAGTTTTATCTAAACAGATTATAACCAATATTGAGGTAGAAACTTTTGAACGTGGCGATAATTTAGTTAATGTGGATTACATGTTTAGCATTGGAGGAGATGGCACTATGCTTGAATCGATTTCTTTTATTAATAACAGAAATATTCCAATTCTAGGAATTAATACAGGTCGATTAGGATTTTTGACTTCTGTTTCAAACCAAGATATAGATGAAGCAATAGCCAGTATTTTATCCAATAATTTTTCACTTGATAAGCGTTCGTTGTTGGATGTAGAAATGTCCGAAAATCCCTTTGGAACATTAAATTTTGCATTAAACGAGGTGACTATTCAGAAAAAAGATTCCTCATCAATGATTACCATTCATGCCTATTTGGATGGTGAATTTTTAAATTCGTATTGGGCAGATGGTTTAATCATATCAACACCAACAGGTTCTACAGCATATTCCTTAAGTTGTAATGGCCCAATTGTTTTGCCAAAATCGGACAACATTATAATCACGCCAATCGCACCTCATAATTTAAATGTACGACCTTTGGTTATTCCAAGTAATATAGAAATTAAGTTAAAAATAGAAAGTAGATCAGCAAATTATTTGGTTGCATTAGATTATAAATCAGCAACGATTCCAGCTTCGACAGAAATAATTATAAAAAAATCTAAAAATCAGATTGAATTGGTTCGATTAAACCATCATGATTTTTTCAGCACACTTAGAAATAAATTAATGTGGGGGCTTGATAAACGTAATTAACCTTAAGCTAAGGTTAAGTCCTAAATTAATTAATTTGGATATTTTAAAAAAAAAATAATATATTTGCAATTGTTCTCATTTATAACGAATTAATAAAGAATGCGAAGTTTTTTTATACTACTATTAACTATATTACTTTTTCCAGCACTATCAAACGCACAGAAATGGAAAAGAAACCGTAAGGAATATTCGTTCGGGATAGGAGCTACAAATTTTTTAGGCGACTTAGGTGGTGCAAATCAAGTTGGCACAAATGGTTTGCGTGACTTTGAAATTACGGCTACAAGAATGGGAGCTGTTTTAGGTTATAGATATCAACTAGGCGAAGATTGGTTTGCTCGTGCAAATTTCGATTATGTTATGGTTGCTGGTGATGATGCACTAACCAAAGAACCTGCAAGAAATAGTAGAAAATTAAGTTTTCGATCGCATTTGCTCGAATTGTCGGTACAGGCTGAATACATGTTGGTTAAACAAAAAAGCGGTCACCTATATCGGCTTAGAGGGGTTAGAGGAAAATCGTGGTTTAGATTTGAAGTCTATGTTTTTGGTGGAATAGGTGGCATTTGGTACGACCCTCAATCTAGAGATACACAAGGTAATTGGGTAAATCTTAGACCAATGCATACTGAAGGTCAAGGATTACCTGGTGGTCCTAAGCAATATACAGGGTTTACTTTTGTTATGCCGTATGGTATTGGTTTTAGAAGAAACTTAGGAGGTAGTACTAGAGAAGGTTTGTGGGCTATTGGAATTGAATTAAGTATGAGAAAAACATTCTCCGACTATATTGATGATGTGAGTAATGTATATTACGATAACGGTGCTATTCAAGCAGCTTATGGTGATGAAGCAGCTTATTTTGCAGATCCTTCAGGAAAATACCATGGATTGATAGATGATGGTAGTGGAAATAAAATCGGGCAACAAAGAGGTGATGTGAAAGATAAAGATGCTTACATGCTTGGTGTTGTTTCTATCAATTTTAAACCTGGAAAAAGAAGAAGAAATCTTCCGAAATTCTAAACAATTAATCATTATTAGTTTCGTTTAGTAGCTAGCATTATAAAAATTCCATGGGAAAAAAAATCATATTTTTCTTAGTTTTAGCTCTTTTGTTCATTACTAAATTAACTGCACAAAACGCTGAAATAGGTTTTTTTGGTGGCTTATCTTATTACGTTGGAGAGCTAAATCCTGCAAATCCATTTGTTAATAAAATAAATCCAGCAATAGGAGTGCTTTATAGAAGAAACCTAGGTAAAAGATATGCACTTAGAGTTGGTTTCAATTATGGTCTATTAGGGTCGGACGACACAAAAAATAGCTCCGAATGGTTTAGTTTTAGGAATAGTTCCTTTTCAACTTCAATTATGGAGGCTTCAAGTATATTGGAATTTAATTTTTTACCCTACCAAATCAATAATTATACAACGTCACCATTTACTCCTTTTATTTTTGTGGGGGCAGCTATGTTTAGAGTTTCGCCAGAAGTAAGTTATAATAATTCAAATACAACTGTTGCAGCAAGGTCTATTATTGCTCCATCAATTCCATTTGGTGTTGGGTTTAAATTTAATTTTATTCAAAATTTAGGTTTAAACGTCGAATGGGGTATTAGAAAAACCTTTACTGATGAAATAGATGGTTTGCCACCTACCTATAAAAATTTGTATCAAGAAAGTAATTCCAAAAACAACGATTGGTATTCTTTCGCTGGTATTTCTGTCAATTATAAAATTTTAACAAAAACAGATAGGTGTCCAGTTGTAAAATAGGCTTATTAATACCATATTTGCAAACTCGAAAAATGTTGGCTTTTTAATGCTAAAAAAAGAAAAAATAAATTTAGAAAAATTACCTACCCATGTTGCTATTATAATGGACGGCAATGGGCGTTGGGCCAAAGACCATAGTAAACCTAGAATTTATGGGCATAAAAAGGGCGTTGTTTCGGTTAGAAGTGTCGTTGAAGGCGCTGGTGAAATTGGATTGAAATTTTTAACACTTTATGCCTTCTCTACAGAAAACTGGAAAAGGCCTAAATTAGAAGTTAATGCGCTAATGCAGTTGCTGGTTTCAACCATTAGTAAAGAAGCCGACAGGTTAAACAAAAATAATGTTAGGTTATTGGCAATTGGCGATTTAGAAAGCCTTCCTGGAAATTGTAATAATGAGCTAAAGAAAGCAATTGAAAAAACGTCTCAAAATACAGGCTTAAGTTTAGTTTTGGCATTAAGTTATAGTTCAAAATGGGAAATAACTCAAGCAATAAAGCTCATAGCAAAAGATGTAGCCCACAAAAAAATACATGTGGATGATATTAACGAACAGCTAATTAATAATTATTTAAATACTAAAAATATTCCAGAACCAGAATTGCTCATAAGAACCAGCGGTGAACATCGAATTAGCAATTTTTTATTATGGCAAATAGCCTATTCAGAACTGTTGTTTGCGGAAAAGCTTTGGCCAGATTATAGAAAAGAAGACTTATTTGATGCCATTATTAATTATCAGAAGAGAGAACGAAGATTTGGACTTACCAGTGAGCAATTAACGAAATAATGAAAAAATACATTTACCTTATACTAATATGCAGTTTTCCCTTATTTTTAAAAGGGCAATTTTCCATTAATTCAGATTTAGAAAATATTAATTATTCCACTCCACATGATTATGAAATAGCAGGAGTTGTTGTAACAGGAGCAGAGTTTTTCGATAGTCAGGCCATAATTTCTTTATCAGGATTAACCGTTGGAAATACCATTAAAGTTCCAAGCGAAAAAATTTCTAAAGCAATAAAAAATCTTTGGGATCAAAAGTTATTTTCTGATGTAAAAATTTATGCCGTAAAAATAGAAGGCGATAAAATTTTCTTGGAAATTAGAATCAAGGAATTGCCACGTTTGTTAAAATATCGATTTATTGGGGTTAGGAAAGGACAACAAAAGGATTTAAGAGAAGAACTCAATTTGGTAAGTGGAAAAGTAGTTAATGAGAATTTAATTGTAAACACTAAAAATAAAGTGAGAAACCACTATGTCGCCAAAGGTTTTTTAAACACTCAGGTTAATATTGTTCAAGAAATTGATACCAATGTGGCAAATAATGTGATTCTTAACATTGAGGTGAAATTTGGGAAACGAACCAAAATAAAAGATGTAAATTTTTACGGCAATTCGTTTCTTGCTGCGGTAAAATTAAGGGGTGCATTAAAAGATACTAAGCGTAGAAGGTTTTATAATATTTTTGGTTCATCAAAGTATGTTCCAAATACCTATCAAAAAGAAAAAAATAATGTTATATCAAAATACAACGAAAAGGGATATCGCGATGCCAAAATTGTAAGTGATTCTGTAGTTAAGATTTCTGATAAATTGGTCGAAATTAATGTCACTGTTTCTGAAGGCAATCGGTATTATTTCCGTAATGTAAATTGGGTTGGAAATACCATACATTCAATTGGAGAATTGAATAGAATATTAGACATCAAAAAGGGTGATGTTTACAATAAGAAAATTTTAGACGAACGCCTTTTTATGAATCAGAATGGAAGGGATGTAAGTTCGTTGTATCTCGATGCTGGATATCTGTTCTTCAATATTTCTGCCGTTGAGGTTAAAATAGAGAACGATTCTATTGATTTTGAAATGCGAATTTATGAAGGCAAACAAGCCACCATAAACAACATTACCATTGTTGGTAACACCAAAACGAACGACCATGTTATTCGAAGAGAAATAAGAACTTCACCAGGTCAATTGTTTAGTAGAGCAGATATAATTCGAACCCAACGGGAACTAGCTCAATTGGGATATTTTAATCCTGAAACATTGGGCGTAAATCCAAAACCTAATCAGGAAGATGGAACAGTTGACATTGAATATGTGGTTGAAGAAAAACCTTCTGATCAAATTGAACTGTCAGGTGGTTGGGGTGGAGGAAGGGTTATT
Source organism: Vicingus sp. (assembly GCA_036171675.1). Lineage (GTDB taxonomy): Bacteria > Bacteroidota > Bacteroidia > Flavobacteriales_E > Vicingaceae > Vicingus. The sequence continues at coordinate 8,802 of JAVHRO010000018.1, forward strand.
GGAACGCTTGGGTTAAGTTTCAATAATTTTTCTACAAAAAATATTTTTAAAGCAAATTCATGGCGTCCACTTCCATCTGGCGATGGTCAAAAACTAAGTTTAAGAGCTCAAACCAGTGGTAAACAATACCAAGCCTATAGTTTTTCGTTTACAGAACCTTGGTTGGGAGGTAGAAAACCAAACTCATTAAGCGTAAGTCTATTTCATCAAGTTCAATCAAACGGATTGACGGGCGATAGTCAGCAATCGATTAAAATCTATGGAACTTCTGTTGGTTTAGGAAGAAGACTTAAATTTCCAGATGATTATTTCACCTTGTATAATGAATTATCGTATCAATATTATGTGTTAAATAAATATTATTCTGCATTTGCCTTTTCAGATGGTTTCGCAAACAATATCAGTTTTAAAACTGTTTTATCTAGAAGCTCTGTAGATAGCCCTATTTATCCAAGAAATGGTTCTCAAACTACACTAACCATTCAATTAACTCCTCCTTATTCATTATTTAGACCAAAAAATACGGATTATACAACCATGAGTGCGCAAGACAAATATCGATTTACTGAATATCATAAATGGAAATTTCAAACTTCTTGGTTTTCTAGAATTGTTGGCGATTTGGTGTTAAATACCAAAGCTGGAGTTGGATATTTAGGTACGTATAACCCTGACTTGCCTTCGCCTTTCGAACGTTTTTATTTGGGAGGTGATGGATTATCTGGGTTTTCTATCGACGGTAGAGAAATAATTGCTTTAAGAGGTTTTGGTAGTGGCGATGCTTCGCCAAGTACAGGAGCTACTGTTGTTGCAAAATATACCGCAGAAATGCGTTACCCAATCACATTAAATCCAACAGCCACAATTTATGGCTTAGTTTTTGGTGAAGCAGGTAACTCATGGGCATCGTTTAGTAAAGCCAACCCATTTCAGGTATATAAGGCTGCTGGTTTTGGAGTTAGAATTTATATGCCATTTTTTGGAATGCTTGGTTTAGATTGGGGTTATCGATTTGATCAAATCCCTGGTAAAACAGACCCAAATAGTCATAGCGAAATCCATTTTAGTATTGGAGGTAGCATAAATGGCTGGTAAATAGAAAATAATTAGTGTAAACTAAAAAAAAATTGGAGGAACTAAAAATGAAAAATCTAACAAAAATTGCAGTAGTAGTTGCATTAATAATTACAGCTTTTTCTGCTCAAGCCCAAAAATTTGGTTATGTCGATACCGAGTATATTTTAAGTAACATTCCAGATTACAAAACAGCACAAGCAGAATTAGATAAACTTTCTGTGGAATGGCAAAAACAATTGGAACGTCAGTACAGTGAAATTGATAAGATGTATAAAAATTACCAAGCAGAACAAATTTTACTTACTGAAGATATGAAAACAAAGAGAGAGGAAGAAATTGTAAAAAAAGAAAAAGAAGCCAAAGAGTATCAAAAACAAAAATTTGGTGTTGATGGCGAATTATTTAAAAAACGTCAAGAATTGGTAAAACCTATTCAAGATAAAGTTTATCAAGCGGTTCAAGATATCGCAACCATTGGTGGTTTGGATATTGTTTTTGATAAATCAAGTGGTTTAACCATGTTATATTCAAACTCAAAATACAATAAAAGCGATGCGGTGTTAAAAAAAATGGGCTTCACACCAGGCGAATCTAAATAATAATTTATATTTACACACTTAAAAATAATTAAACAACATGAATAAATTGAAATTAACAATGATGATGCTGGTAGTTGCTATGTCAACATCAGTTTTTGGTCAAAAAGCAGTAAAAATTGGTCACATTAATTCAAATGATTTATTGTCTGCAATGCCAGAAAGAACAAAAATTCAGAAAGATTTAGAAGATCATGCTACTGAATTAAGAACTACTTTAGAATCGATGAGAAAAGAATATGATACTAAAGTTCAAGAGTTTCAAGCAAAGCAAGATGTAATGACTGATGTAATTAAAAATTCTAAAATCAAAGAAATTACCGATTTAGAAAAAAGAATTACAGAGTTTCAACAAACAGCTGAAGCTGATTTGCAAAAGAAAGAACAAGAATTATTACAACCTGTAATTGATAAGGCAAAAGAAGCCATAAACACTGTCGCAAAAGAAGGTGGTTATACCTATATTTTAGATTCAAGTGTTGGCGTGGTGCTATACTCTGTTGAGGGTGATGATATTATGGCTTTAGTAAAAAAGAAATTGGGTTTATAAAAAATAAACTTTTACGTAAATTTAAAAGCTCTTTCGATTACATTTGAAAGAGCTTTTTTTTATGACTAAAACTAATCAAATAACCTCTACTTCTCCCATTGGAGTTTTCGACTCAGGTTTGGGTGGCTTATCAATTTGGAAAGAAATTAACCAACTCTTGCCCAACGAAAATACCATTTATTTAGCCGACAGTAAAAATGCGCCTTATGGAGAAAAATCAAAGCAAACTATAATTGATTTTAGTATAAAAAATACCGAATATTTACTTTCTAAAGGTTGTAAAATGATTGTGGTAGCCTGTAATACCGCAACTACTAATGCTATAAAAGTATTAAGGGCAAATTACGATATTCCGTTTATAGGAATTGAACCTGCTATAAAACCTGCAGCATTGCTAAGTAAAACCAATAAAATTGGCGTTTTAGCCACAAAAGGAACGTTGAGCAGCGAGTTGTTTCTTTCTACTTCTGAGCAATTTAGAACCCATAGAGATATTATTGAAGTAGAAGGCAAGGGATTGGTCGAATTAATAGAATCGGGCAATATAGCTTCGACTAAACCATTACTACATCAACTGTTGCAACCCATGATCAACGAAGGTGTTGACTATATTGTTTTGGGATGCTCTCATTACCCATTTTTGATACCCATTATAAAAACTATAGTTCCTTCTGGCGTGATGATTATTGATTCTGGTGAGGCGGTTGCTAAACAAACCAAAAACATATTGGATCAACATCAATGGCTGAACACCACCAATTTGCAAAACCATCTGTTTTACACCAACGGCAACTTAGCTTTACTTCAAAGTTTTTTAAAACAAATTGAGATTAAAAGTGATCATGTTTTTTTTGAGGAGTTTTGAAAAATAGTAACCAAAAAGTCATAAAAAAAATTCCCCTAGTCCGTTCTTAAGCAAATCTATTTTAACCATTATTCTTCCAATAGTTTATTCAATCTGCGTTTAAATCGATGTGCTTAAAATCTCTTTTCAATTTGCTAATACCTATAATCGAGCTGTAAAACAATTACTATAAAACAAACACGAAGTGCATAGGGGCTTATTTTTTTAGGGGTTCAGTATTTCTCACTTTGTTCGGTTATGCAACACTGTGGTCTCGATACAAATTTCATTTGTTTCAATTGTGAAATTCGAATGGATAAATTTTTTATCAAATGCACCACAATTTAAAACAAGTTGTTTTTACGTGCAAATAGTGGTTGGTTGTAAATAAATTGTTATAAAACAAAAAAAAAGCAACCATTTTATTTTTTTTTCGTTAAATACTGTAAACTTATAAGTATATTTACATCATAAATTTATGATATTTATCATAATAATAACTTTTTTTACAGAACAGTTTCCCGAATAATCAAGAAAAACTGTTTGTTTTTTAGTTTAACAGAAATAAAATAAGATGAAAAAAATTATCCTTTTTGCAGCAATCTTTCAATTTGCAATCTGTAATTTGCAACTGCAAGCACAAAACATTGGTATTAATTCGACAGGTGCTGCTCCCGCTGCAAGTGCTGGTTTAGATGTTAATTTTACTAATAAAGGCTTTTTAGCCCCAAGAGTGGCTCTAACTAATGTAACTACCTATGCTCCTGTTGTTGGTGCTGCTGTAACTGGTTTGTTAGTCTATAGTACTACAGCACCAATAGGTGGTATTGGTGTGGGTTATTATTATTGGGACATTGCCAATGCGAAATGGCAAGGATTTTTAACTACCACTACTCCAGGTGATGCATGGCAAACCATTGGTAATGCTGGACTTAATGGTGGTAATACAACCACTGCAGGAACTAATTTTATGGGTACTACCGACAACCAAAATATTGATTTTAGAACTAATAATATTTATAGAGCTAGAATTAGTAGCTTGGGAGAGTTTTTTGTCGGAACACTTAATACAGTACTTACGGGTGATTTAATGAATGGCGTTTCGAATGCGGCTTTTCCATGGGCAATAAATGGTTATTCTGATCAAGATGGATCTGGAACTTATGGTCAAATTACTGGAGGAGCAACAGTTTTTGCAGCAGTTCAGGGTGAATATGTGGGTACAAACAGAATAGGTCCTGGAGTTAGAGGTTCTACCTACACAACTACTGCCGGTACTGATTTTAATGGAAATACTGTTGCAGGTATTTCAGGGTCTCTTTCAACAGGGAACTTAACAAGAGCTTTTGGTCTTTATGCTGATGTAGGAAATAATATTAGTGTAAGAACTGGAGGGGTTTTAGGTAATGATTTTTATGCAAGAGGTGCTCTAGGCTACTACGCAAATAATTCCATCGATTACGCTGTTTATGGATTCGGACAAGCTCATACTAATGGTGGTCCAGGAGGAAAAATGGCAGGTTCATCTAATCCTTTAGGAGATTTTAATAATATGATAGGTTTGGGTATTTATGGTGGTGTAATGGGTGGTTGGATAAAAGGGTTGGAGTATGGTGCAAACTTTTCAGGTAAACGTTATGGTGCTTATGTAGATGGCAAAACTTTAACCAACGATTTATACGTGGTATTAAATGGAAATGAAACCAACGAAAGAACAGCATCTTATGCTTCTACCTCGTTAAGTGTAGATGTAAATGCTAAAGGAACAGCTAGTTTAAAAAATGGAGAAGCTGAAGTTAAATTTGATGATAAATATGTGACTTTAATTTCTGCTGAAAAACCAATTATTGTAACCGTAACTCCTATGGGAGAAACCAAAGGCGTTTACATTGTTTCGGTAAGTAAAGAGGGATTTAAAATTAAGGAAAATGGTGGTGGAACTTCAAACGTATCTTTTAGTTGGATGGCTATTGCCGAAAAAGCTGGGTATGAAAATCCACAAATTTCCGCTGAAATTTTAAGCAAAGAATTTGATGTTAATATGGATGGTGTAATGCATAATGATGATGCAGAGTATGAAAGCACTCCATTGTGGTGGGATGGAAATGACATTAGCTTTGATAAGAATATACCCGTTGATAAGATTGAAGCAGATAAGTTAAAAATTCATAAATCATCACCTGACACACGTAGATATAAACCAGAAGGAAAAAAACAATAGAATACATTAAAGTTTACTTTAAAGAATTATGAAAAAAAAAATATTAATACTAGTTTTTTCCTGTATATGGTCTATCGTTATCTTCCCACAATCTCGCATGGTTATTAATAATAACGCCTATTTAGTGATAGACAACAGTGCTTATTTAGTAATAGACAATAGCAATGCCAATGCATTAGCTGTAGCTGGTACAGGAGGAAGTATAATATCAGAAGCAGAAAATGATCGGATAAAATGGAACATAGGAACAGCTACTGGAGCTTATTCAATTCCTTGGTCAACAAGTGTGGCTACAGGAGCAGTTAAAATACCATTGTCGGTAACCGTTACTGGAGCAGGTGTAGGAGCTGGAAACATTATCTTTTCTACTTATGAAACAACAACCGATGCGAATACCCCTTGGCAATCGGGTGTTACTAATATGTGTTCTGCAATAACTAATAGTGATGGTTCTTTATTAGTAGTAGATAGATTTTGGCAAATTAATGCCAATGGTTATGGTACAAAACCTTCGGTTAACATGACCATTGCTTATAATCCTGCAGCAAATGAATTGATAGGAACTAATACGTTAGTTGAAGCCAACTTACAAGCACAACGATTTAATCCTGGAGCTGTAGCAGGTGGCCCTTGTTATGTTGGTGCTGGTTCTTGGGAAACAACTCTATTTGGAACAAACAATGCAGCTGTTGATAATGTGACTAATATTATTGTTCCTGCAGCAGATTTTTTTAAAGATTGGATATTAGTCGACAATGCGAATCCATTGCCTGTTACGTTGTCCAATTTTTCTTTGGAATGTGCGAATAACCAAATAAAGGTAATATGGACAACCCAAACAGAGATTAACAATGATTATTTTGTGCTTGAGAAAAGCTACGATGGTTTTGTATTCTTTGATGTTGTTACAATTAATGGTAATGGAAATAGCAATGTCTCTAATTCTTACGAAGCTTCACTTGAATTGGAAAATAAAATTGTCTATTTGAGATTAAAACAAGTCGATTTTGACGGTACCATAAATTATAGTAATGTTATTGCCTCTAATTGTATATCAAATAGTTTTGAAGTGACTCAACTTCAACTAACAGAAGATCAGCTAGATTTTACTATTAATTCCATTCAAGATGATCAAGTTCAAGTTTATTTATATGATTATAGAGGGCGATTAATTGTTGATCAAAACAAAACCATTTCAAAGGGATTGAATGAGATTGGAATAGACCATTTTGATTTGTCTTCAGGCATTTATTTATTAACTGTAATTGGTCAACAAAACATCTACTCGACTAAATTGTTACGACGATAGGTTCGCTTTTAATACCCATAAGAATTGAAGGTGTAGGTAATATCTACACCTTCACTGTTTTCGAACAATCCTGTTGAATTGTTGAATGCTTTTTGAACATCAATTATTTTTTTATAAACCAAGCCAATGTTTGCGGCATATTTTTCTTGGTAAAATTGACGTTGAATCAAGATTTGATTTTCATCATCAAACTGTGTAACGGTTGATACGGAGTCTAATAATGAAGTTTCTATCTGTTCGGTTTGATGGGTATTAACGTATTCATAATTCCAACTAGAATTGGTATTCATTGAGTTACCATTCCATGTTTTTCCTGTTTTTATTGGAAAAGTTAACTTTACAAAACGAATGTTATCTTCCACTTTTTGAAAATTGGAATTGGTTATGGTGGCGTTCCAAACTACTTGATGAACCCAATTTGGAGAGATAGTCGTATCTTTTTTGTAGCGAATTATTTTATAGGCTTCAGTGCCTTGTGCATCAATGTATTTTGAATCAACAACTTCTTTTATTTGAAATTTATAATGGGCAACAACATTAAAAGGAACATTATAAAAAGTAGAGTCGACATCATAAATCACATATTTACCAACATTTAACCCTGCATAATTGTAATTATAATTAATTGGTACAATAGTTTCTTCATCTTTTTTGCACGAGAAAAAAAGTACTGAAATGAGAAAAAATAAAGTGATGAAATTATTATTCATAAAATAAAGTTACTAAAATAATATGAAAATTAACCCGTTGTGCATTTGTAAGAAAATTTGTCAATTCGATCCGTCAGCTGACGGAGATTGAAATGAGTGAAATTTGTATAGAGAATACAAATTTTTAATAAAAAAGGTGTGTTCTCGATACTTTTTCTTTCAGAAAAAACTCGAACTGACCCCTTTTTTATTAAAAATTCTTCTAAATGCACAACGGGTGAAAATTAGTGATTGTGTAAATGTATGGTCTGAATTTTCAAAAACACACTCCTCCCATTCTCAATACGGGAAGCTAACGCACTATGCCGACATTCGTCCACCTATAACAATTTGGCTGGTCTTCGCCCCTTTACGTAAGCCCCCTCTTTAGGAGGGCTGGGGAGGCTATAAATCCTCCGCCAATTAAGTCGTTACCTTCATAAAATACAGCAGATTGACCGGGAGCAACTCCTTGTACATTTTCGAAAAACAAAATTTTTAATCTTCCATCGGGTAACATTGAAATTAGGCTGTTTGCACCCTTGTCTTTGTACCTGATTTTTGAAAGAACTTCCATTTCACCTTCAATTGCTGCATATTTAGAAAGATTTGGATTTCTTACTATTACTTCTTTACAATTCAAATCTTCTTTTAAACCCAACACCACTTCATTTTTAGCAGCATCAATTTTAATTACATAACGTGGGTCGCCAAAAGCTAATTCTAATCCTTTACGCTGTCCGATAGTATAAAACGGATAGCCTTGGTGTTTTCCTAAAATGTTACCAGTAGTATCAACAAAATTTCCACCTTTCACTTTTTCTTCTAATCCTTCAACTTTTCGTTTTAAAAAACCTCTGTAATCATTGTCTGGCACAAAGCAAATTTCAAAACTTTCTGATTTTTTTGAAAGTTCTTTAAATCCTCTTTCAAAAGCCATATTTCTGATTTCTTTTTTTTCAAATCCTCCAAGTGGAAATAGCGTTCTGGATAAACTTTCTTGAGTTAAGCCCCATAAAACGTAGGATTGATCTTTGTTAGCATCTTTTCCTTTTGAAATTACATATCGTCCATTCTCGTTTCTAACTTGAGCATAATGGCCAGTAGCAATGTATTTACAACCTAGTTGATCAGCTCTTTTTAATAATGCTTCCCATTTTATATGAGTGTTACATAATACACATGGGTTTGGGGTTCTACCTGCAAGATATTCATCTACAAAATTATCGATGATAAAATTTCCAAATTCTTCGCGGATGTCTAAAATTATGTGATGGAAACCCATTTGAACAGCCAATGCTCGAGCGTCGTTGATATCATCAAGACTACAGCATCCAGTGGTTTTTCTTACACCTCCTGAAGTAGAATAATCCCATGTTTTCATGGTTATTCCAATCACTTCATAACCTTGATCGTGAAGAAGCATGGCAGCAACAGAACTATCAATACCGCCACTCATGGCAACTAATACTTTTTCTTTCTTAACCATTTAAAATTGTTTATTGAGGAGGAAACAAGTCTTCATATTCTATGATATCTTTCTGATCTCTGGTTTCGCCTTCCTCATTTATAATATTGTCATTACCCCCTTCGCGGTTTCCGTTTATGTATATTTCCTTTTTGGTTATTTCTCCATTTTCATCGAAAAACATCCAAGCACCGTGACGAACGTCGTGATAAAAGTTTCCTTCAATAATTTTTTTTCCAGTCCTATCATAATAGTATGTTTTTCCTTCTAAGCTACCTTTGTTGTAAGTCGATTTCATTCTAACCTTACCATTTTCGTAATATTGAATCCAATCTCCGTTTTCAACATTATCTAAATATTCTTTTTCTTCGGCTAAGGTGCCATCATCAAAATAATTTTTAACTTTTCCTTGTTTTTTTCCATTCACATAGAGCTCTTCAGAAATTCTAAATCCAACTATACTGTAATAATTCCAAATGCTGTCTTTTTGTTGATTTTTATAATTTCCTTTTGCTTTTAGTTTTCCTTCCTTATAAAATGCAGTGGCTCTTGCAATTTCGCCATCGTAAATCATGATTAGACTTGGTTTTCCATCTTCATAATAATAGTTGAAGGTTCCAAATGGTTGGTTGTCTTTAAATTGACCTTCATATCGAAGATTGCCAGTAGAATAGGTCTTCTTCCAAGGGCCTTGTTTTTTACCTGAGGTATCTGTTTTATTATAGTCTTGAGCGAAACAAAACGATAAAAGGGTAAAGCTGAATAGTAATAAGGTTATTAGTCTTTTCATGGTTTTACAAAATTATGAAATATTACGATATGATGTCGGCAACAAATATGCCACTCCACTAAAACGAGTATTTTAATAAATTGTTGGACTTGTTATTATAATTCTTGATAAAATGTTTCGATAGATTTTGCCAAATTATCCCACGAATAATCCAATTTAAATTTCTCAATATTAGCCTTACATTCATTTTCCATTTTCTTACGAAAGAAATTATTAATTCCTTCATAAATCATATTAGGTTCAGGCTTATCTACTACTAATCCAGTTCCGTATGGCTCCACCATTTCTCTTAAACCCCCAACGTCTGTTACTAATACTGGGGAATTAAATTGGTAGGCAAGAGCTACAACTGCACTTTGTGTAGCTGTTTTATATGGTAAAACATTTAAATCAGCTGCCGAAAAATATGTGGCAACTTCATTGTCAGCAATGTATTTGATGTTTTTCGAAATTCTATCCTTATTTTTATTTCGGTTAATTTGTTCCTGATATTCGTCAAATTTACCATAACACTCACCTGCAATAACTAAAAAATAATCTTCATTTAATTGGTCAAAAGCGTCAATTGCTATGTCTAACCCTTTATAATCGCGAATAAGTCCAAAAAAAAGTAAAATATTTTTGTCTTGAGGTATATTTAATAATTGCCTAGCCTCTTTTTTATCAATGGCGGCTCCAAATTGACTATAAATTGGGAAAGGGTGTAGCATATACTTCGCATTTGGAAGTATTGCCAACAAATCGTCTCTTACGGCTTTAGACATCACCACAAATCCATCATTTTGATTTAAAAAGAATTTACTTAATTGATAGTCACCTAGCCGATTTTCGTGAGGGGTGACATTGTGAAGAACCGAAATAATTTTAGTACCATTTTTACGTAAAAGTTTAGCAACCATTCCTAATGCAGGAGCAAGAAATGGTATCCAATACCCCAAAATAAGAAGTTGTGGGGATTGTTTTCTGATTTTTCGAGCGGTAGAAAAATAGGTGAATGGATTTATTGAATCTAATACTCTAACTGATTTTGTTTTAAGAATACTATCTTTTTCAGTAACATATTGTGTTGAACCTGGGAATAAAATTTGAGGGTATTGTCTGGTAAAGTTAAAAGCTTCTACTTCATTATTTTTTTCTAAAGCTTCGAGTAGTAATGAGTTAAATTGAGAAATACCGCCTCTATATGGGTAAAATACAGATAGAAAAGCAATTTTCATAGAAATTTAATTTGATATCGAATTAGTTAAATAGTTTTCTCAATATGGTAGGTATTTCGATTTGGAGAATTTCTTGAAATTAACTCACCTAAAAAACCTGAGATAAAAAGTAGCGTTCCTAGCACCATGCTTGTAAGAGCAAGATAAAATTCTGTTCTATCGGCAATTAATTTCCCAGAAGTATCAATAAACAACTTATTTATTCCTAACCATAACGAAATCATAAATCCAATAAAAAACATGAAGGTACCAAGAGCACCAAAAAGGTGCATAGGTCTTTTTCCAAATTTTGCAATAAAAGAAATGGAGAGTAAATCTAGAAATCCGTTGATAAAACGTTCAAATCCAAATTTGGTAACGCCATATTTTCTTTCTTGATGTTGAACCACTTTTTCGGTTATTTTAGCAAAACCAGCCCATTTAGCCAATACGGGTATGTAACGATGCATTTCGCCATATACCTCAATGGTTTTAATAACATCCTTTTTATAGGCCTTTAAACCACAATTAAAGTCATGTAAATTATTGATGCCCGACATTTTTCGAGTAGCCCAATTAAATATTTTTGTTGGAATTGTTTTCGAAAGTGGGTCATATCTCTTTTTTTTCCATCCAGAAACTAAATCGTAACCATCAACTGTAATCATTTTATACAAATCTGGAATTTCTTCTGGACTGTCTTGTAAATCAGCATCCATAGTAATAATTACATCTCCTTTTGCAGCTTCAAAACCAACGTTTAAACCTGCAGATTTTCCGTAATTTCTTCTAAATTTTATTCCTCTTAGTTGATTATTTTTTTTTAATAATTCTTCGATAACGTTCCAAGAAGAATCTGTGCTACCGTCGTCAACATAGATTACTTCATAAGAAAAGTTGTTTTTATGCATAACTTTTTCAATCCAATCATTCAATTCTTTTAATGATTCTTCCTCATTATATAATGGAATTACAATCGATATTTGAAGTTGTTCGGTCATTTAGTTCTCAAAAATTGGTTTCTTTCTTCTTAAAATTCCTGCTAAAATTAACGAAACTATTATTCCTCCAATTATTTTATAGATAAAATCCCAAAAAGCCAAAATCCCATAATTTATTCTGCTCAGTTCGATTTGAACTTGGCGATACATTTCTTCATTTAACATAGTTTTCATTTGTTCTGCATTTTGCATCATTTCGTTCTTATAAATTTCTAACACATTAATAGTTAGTATGTTCGAAATTGCATAGCAAAGTAGATTAAAGAACATGGCTTGGTAAAAAATTGTAGAGAAACTTGTTCTGAAAATTATCGAGAAACTAAAATAATCTTGATTTGAGTTGTTTTTAAATGTTTTTACCGCAAAATAGGCTGACATTAATGGAATCCATGCGCCCATCCAACTTGCTGGACCCCATGGACTATTACCAGAAAATACCAATAAGAAAAAAATTACTACCCCTATGATAGAACCAAAAAACCCGTATTTTATTGAATTATTAATTTGTTTGAACATTTGAGCAAAAATAATAAAAGATTAAAATTTCAACACGTTAATTGTTGGAATTACAAAGATAATTCTAATTTTGTCACGGGCAAGTCTTATACGACCAGCTCCTGCTGAACTTCCCCAGGTCGGGAACGAAGCAAGGATAAGCGGTTGAGCGGTGCGATGTAAGTAGCTTGCCCATTTTTTAAGTTGTACAAATATCCTATCCACTATGAAACAACTTTTTTCACTAGTTTTCTTTTTAATCATTTCGATTTCATTATCTGCTCAAAATACGTTGTTACCAATTGAAAAAAAATGGAAATTTATTGATGCAGAAGAGTTTGGTGTTAAATATGCTGCAACGGATGCCCAGCTAAACGATTTTATAGACTTTAAAAATGATCGTAAATTTTCAGGGTTAATTAATGGCTTAACTATTGAAGGTATTTGGTCTGAAAAATTGGGTAAATACACTCTAACTCCGACTAAAGAGAAGTCGTTGTTTAAAGTGAATTGGATTAAAGTAATTTCAGTTGATGATAAATCTTTGCAGCTAACCTATCAATCAGAAGATTTGATAAAAACTTTATTGATGTATTCAATAGCTCAATAATTTGCGTTGCTGTTCATATCTCTTAACATCTTTTTTTGACTTTGGCAAAAAGCATTTTTACATTTGTAAAAATGTAAATAACCGAACGTAAATAATATTACTTATGAAATTTTTTATTGATACAGCAAATCTCGACCAAATTAAGGAAGCTCAAGATTTAGGAATTTTAGATGGTGTTACCACCAATCCATCCCTAATGGCTAAAGAGGGAATAAGCGGTTATAATAATATAATGGCTCATTATAAAGCTATTTGTGATATTGTAGATGGTGATGTTAGTGCTGAGGTAATAGCAACAGATTATGATGGAATGATTAAAGAAGGTGAAAATTTAGCTGCTTTACACCCTCAAATTGTAGTTAAAATACCGGCAACAAAAGAAGGAATTAAGGCCATTAAATATTTTTCTACCAAAGGAATACGAACCAACTGTACATTAATTTTTTCTGGAGGGCAAGCTTTACTTGCAGCTAAAGCAGGAGCCACCTATGTTTCTCCATTCGTAGGCCGATTAGATGATATATCGTTTAATGGGATGAATTTAATTGCTGAAATACGATTGATTTTTGATAATTACGGATATGAAACACAAATTTTAGCTGCGTCAATTAGAAATACCATGCACATTTTACAATGTGCTCATTTAGGCTCAGATGTGATGACTGGTCCGTTAAGCGCAATCTTAGGTTTGTTAAAACATCCTTTAACTGATAGTGGATTGGCTCAGTTTTTAGCAGATCATGCTAAAGCAAATAAATAAAACCAAGTGATATGTTGTTAGATATACATCCAGATAATCCAGATAAACGAAAAGTAGCGCAAGTAGTTGCTATACTTAGAAAGGGTGGCGTAATAATATATCCAACGGATACGGTGTACAGTATGGCTTGTGATTTGATGAACCGAAGGGCTGTAGAAAAAATGGCACTACTAAAGGGCGTAAAGGTGGAAAAGATTAAATTTTCTTTAATCTGTTATGACCTAAGTTCAATATCAGATTATACGATGCAATTTAGTAATTCAATTTATAAATTATTAAATAGGGCATTGCCTGGTCCTTATACTTTTATTTTAAATGCAAATACTAGTGTGCCTAAATTGTTTAAATCCAATAAAAAAACCATTGGAATTAGGGTTCCTGACAATAAAATTGCTAGAGAAATTATTAATGAATTAGGGAATCCATTGCTGTCAACCTCTGTGCACGACGAAGATGAAATTTTGGAATACATCACTGACCCCGAGCTAATTCATGAAAAATATGAAAATTTAGTTGATTTAGTAGTTGATGGAGGATTTGGACATAATCACGCTTCAACGGTAATCGACTGTACCGAAGGAGAACCTGTTGTAATAAGAGAAGGCATTGGGTCTTTGACTGTATTATGATTTTTGGCTTAATAGACAAAAATTAGGCTAAGAATCTCTGTATTACTTATAGTTATTAGC
>JAVHRO010000019.1:0-5371 GCA_036171675.1 Vicingus sp.
TTTGAGATAAAAAAAAGAGGCTGTCTATTTCTTTTTAGACACCCTCTTCTTTTTTCGCTATCGTCGTTCCTGCTTACGCAGGAATCTAGTTTCACAGAAAACTTTTCAATAAACATCTTGTCATCTAATTAAAAAATATTATTTTTGCATTCCTTTTGCAGGCGTGGTGGAATTGGTAGACACGCTAGACTTAGGATCTAGTGCCGCGAGGTGTGAGAGTTCGAGTCTCTCCGCCTGTACAAAAAATAAAAAGGTATGAGGGTTTTACCTTATACCTTTTTAATTTAAACCAAATAATTTTTTATTAAATCAAATAACGAATGAATATTACACAAGAAAAAATTGACAACTTAAATGCAGTAATTCAAATTCAATTGTCTGAAGCTGATTACCAAAAAAATGTTAATAAAGTATTAAAAGATTACCAAAATAAAGCAACAGTTCCTGGATTTAGAAAAGGTCATGTGCCTATGGGAATGGTTAAGAAAATGGTTGGGGTTAATGCAATGGTGGATGAAATCAATAAAGTTTTATCAGAATCATTACAAAAATACATTGCTGACGAGAAATTGGATGTTTTAGGGAACCCACTTCCAAAATTAGATGAACAAGAAAAAATTGATTGGGAAAATCAAAAAGATTTTGTGTTTAGATACGACGTTGGTTTAGCGCCGCAATTCGAAATTGACTTATCAGACAAATACAAATTTGACCAATACATCATTAAAGTTGCCAAAAAAGACGTTGATAAATATGTCGACGACTTATCAAGAAGATATGGTAAAATGAATAATCCAGAAGTTTCGGAAGCCGAAGATATGCTTTTTGGAAAATTTGAAGAATTAGAAAACGGCGAATTCAAAGCTGGTGGTATTGTACATTCATCGGTAGTAATTATTAAATCGGTAACCGATTCGTCGTTACAAAAATCACTCATTGGATTAAAACCAGGAGCTGTTGTTGAGCTAGATCCTAGAAAAGTTTCGGAACATCAAAGTGATGTTGCTGCTGCATTAGGTATTAAGGAAGAAGAAATTAAAAATATACCTAGTAAATTTAGATATACTGTCGAAAAAATTAATCGAATAGTTCCTGCCGCGATTAATCAAGAATTGTTTGATAAAGTTTTTGGACCTAACGTTATAAATACTGAGGAGGATTTTAGAGCAAAAATTGAAAATCAATTATCACAAGGTTTATTAGTGGATAGTGATAGAAAATTAAAATCGGATATTCAAGACGAATTGTTTAAAAAATTAAATATATCGTTGCCCGATGCTTTTATGAAAAGATGGATTGCTGCTACCAATGAAAAACCTGTAACCCCAGAGCAGATTGATCAAGATTACGATCAGTACTCGAAAGAATTAAAATGGCAACTGATTGAAAACAAAATTATAAGCAAATACAATTTGCAAGTTACTCCAGAGGAAGTGGTAGAATATACAAAAGGTTTGTTAAAACAACAATTGGCTAGTATGGGTTTACCAACCGATGATGAAACAGATTTAACCGAAACCGCCAATAGAGTATTAAAAAACCAAGAAGAAGCTCGAAATATTTATATGATGCTTTACGATGTAAAAATGATGGATATGTTTAAATCTACTTTCAAATTAAATAAGAAAGAGATTTCTTACGAAGATTTTGTGAAAATAGCATACGGAAAAAAATAATACAACCGAGCCCCGCAAATTTGCGGGGCTTTTTTTTGTTTAAATCTTTGTATAAATATCATCAAAAAATAAATCTTAAAATACTAAATTAGTCGAGTCAATTTTAACACGAATTTAAAACCAAAATAACTATGTTTGATAAAGACGAATTTAGAAAATATGCCACTAAACACAAAGGTATTAGTAGTTTAGTTTACGACCAGTATCAATCCATATATGCTGATTATATTTCACCAACAATTATTGAAGAACGACAATTGAATGTGGCTTCTATGGATGTGTTTTCACGATTAATGATGGATCGAATTATTTTCTTGGGTACACAAATAAATGACTATGTAGCGAATATTATTCAAGCACAATTACTTTTTTTAGAATCGGTAGATGCAAAAAAAGATATTCAAATTTATGTAAATTCTCCTGGAGGAGGCGTATATGCTGGTTTAGGCATTTACGATACCATGCAATATATTGGTCCTGATGTGGCTACAATTTGTACTGGAATGGCTGCATCGATGGGAGCAGTTTTATTATGTGCTGGAGCTGATGGAAAACGAACCGCATTAACACATTCTAGAGTAATGATTCACCAACCACTTGGCGGGGCGCAAGGACAAGCTTCGGACATCGAAATTACTGCTCGCGAGATTCAAAAATTGAAAAACGAATTGTACGAAATTATTGCAAGACATTCAAAAAAATCATTCGAACAAGTATGGGCGGATAGCGATAGAGATCATTGGATGATAGCTCAAGAGGCTAAGGATTATGGAATGATTGATGAAGTGTTAGTTAGAGATAAAAAATAAATCAAATAAAAAGCAATCTTAAAAGGGTTGCTTTTTATTTTTAATACTAATCCAAAAAAAATTAAAAAAATGAGTTTTATTTCACAAATCCATGCTCGTCAAATTTTAGATTCACGTGGAAATCCAACCGTAGAGGTTGATGTTATCACCCAAAATGGGGTTTTAGGTAGAGCTGCTGTTCCATCAGGAGCATCAACAGGTAAACATGAGGCTGTAGAACTGCGTGATGGTGATAAGAATGTTTATATGGGAAAAGGAGTACTTAAAGCGGTACAAAACATCAATACTGTAATTTTTGAAGAATTGCAAGGAGCCTATGTATTAGACCAAACAGCCATAGATAATGCACTTATTGCTTTAGATGGAACTGATAATAAAGGAAATTTAGGAGCAAATGCAATTTTGGGAGTTTCTTTAGCTGTTGCTAGAGCTGCTGCTGAGGAAACAGGAATACCATTGTACAACTATATTGGTGGAGTAAATGCAAACCTTTTGCCTATTCCAATGATGAATATTTTAAATGGAGGATCTCATGCCGATAATAAAATTGATATTCAAGAATTTATGGTAATGCCAGTTGGAGCTACATGTTTTAGTGAAGGGTTAAGAATGGGTGCAGAAATATTCCATAATTTAAAAGCGGTGTTAAAATCAAAAGGTCATTCAACCAATGTAGGTGACGAAGGGGGGTTCGCTCCAAACCTAGGTTCGAATGAAGAAGCGATTGAAACGATATTAATTGCGATAGAAAAAGCAGGTTATAAGCCAGGTAAAGATATCTATATTGCTTTAGATGCAGCAGCTTCTGAATTTTATAATAGCGACAAGAAATTATATGAATTTGAATCGACAGGCGACAAACGAACTTCAGACGAAATGGTTGACTACTGGAAATCTTGGGTAAACAAATATCCTATTTTATCAATTGAAGACGGGTTGGCTGAAGATGACTGGTCAGGTTGGGCAAATTTAACCAAAGCTGTTGGTCAAAAAATCCAAATTGTTGGAGATGATTTGTTTGTAACCAACACCAAAAGATTGGCTCAAGGAATAAAAGATAAATCGGCCAATTCAATATTAATTAAGGTAAATCAAATAGGATCGTTAACAGAAACCATAAATGCGGTAGACATGGCTAACAGAGCTTCGTTTACATCGGTTATGAGCCACCGTTCTGGTGAAACAGAAGATAATTTTATTGCTGATTTAGCAGTTGCCTTGAATACAGGTCAAATTAAAACAGGTTCTGCTTCACGTTCAGACAGAATGGCTAAATACAATCAACTACTTAGAATTGAAGAAGCACTTGGTGCATCGGCCAGATATTTGGGAAAGGATTTTAAATTTCTAAAGTAAGTAATAACAAGTAAAATAAAAAAAAAGCCCTGCGGAATGGTAGGGCTTTTTTAGTTATAAATTATTCTCAAAATATAAAATTTATTTTAATCTAATTGTTTGGAGAATCGTTTTTCCTTGATTAAATTCGTAGAACAAATCGAATATTCACTGATAAAAAACATAAAATCATGTCTGAAACAGCAAAATTAGAACTTAATGGAAAGACCTACGAATTTCCAGTTATGGAAGGTACAGAAAAAGAAAAAGCTATTGACATTTCTAAACTTAGAGATTTAACGGGTTATATTACTATGGATCAAGGGTTTAAAAACACTGGAGCATGTTCAAGTGCTATAACTTTTTTGGATGGTGAAAAAGGTATTCTTAAATACAGAGGTTATAATATCGAAGACCTAGCCTCAAAATCAAATTTTTTAGAAGTTTCCTACTTACTTATTTTTGGAAATCTTCCTTCAAAAACAGCACTTAAAAAATTTGAAGATGATATTAGAAAATACACCTTGGTAAATGAAGAAATGAAGGGAATTATTGATGGCTTCCCTAAATCGGCTCATCCAATGGGTATTTTGGCGTCTTTAACTAGTGCATTAACAGCTTTTAATCCTAAATCGGTTAATGTTAACAATGAACAAGAGATGTATGAAGCGGTATGTAAAACCATGGGTAAATTCTTGGTTATTGCTACTTGGACATACAGAAAAAATATGGGTTTCCCGTTAAATTATTATGATAACACTAAGGGATATGTAGAAAATTTTTTACGTTTAATGTTTGAAATACCTACAGAACCCTACAAAATTGATCCAGTTGTGGTATCTGCGTTGGATAAGTTATTTATTTTACATGCTGATCATGAACAAAACTGTTCTACTTCTACAGTTAGAGTAGTCGGATCTTCTCATGCAGGATTATTTGCTTCGATTTCAGCAGGAGTTTCTGCACTTTGGGGTCCACTTCATGGTGGTGCTAACCAAGCTGTTCTAGAAATGTTGGAAGAAATTAAAGTAAATGGTGGTGATGTGGCAAAATTTGTGTTAAAAGCGAAAGATAAAGATGACCCTTTCCGTTTAATGGGATTTGGTCATAGAGTATACAAAAACTTTGACCCTAGAGCTAAAATTATTAAAAAATCTGCTGACGATATTTTAGGTAGAATGGGCATTCAAGACCCTATCTTGAATATTGCAAAACAATTAGAACAAACTGCTCTTGAAGATGAATATTTTAAAGCTAGAAACTTATATCCAAATGTAGATTTCTATTCAGGTATTATTTATCGTGCATTAGGAATTCCAGTTGATATGTTTACGGTAATGTTTGCAATAGGTCGTTTACCAGGTTGGATTGCTCAATGGAAAGAAATGAGAACTAACAAGGAGCCAATTGGACGTCCTAGACAAATGTTTACTGGTCATACCAATCTTACATATACTGATATTAACAAAAGATAGTTTTTAATTAGTTTTTATCCATAAAAAAAGAGGGTGTCCAAAAAGGCATCCTCTTTTTTTATGCAACAAATTTTAA
>JAVHRO010000020.1:0-5354 GCA_036171675.1 Vicingus sp.
TTTCGTCGCTCGTAGAATTCTATTTTTAATTGGTCTACTTTCGGGGTAGCTTACAAACCCTTCTTCATGTGAGAAACAAACATCCTTTTTAAAAGCACTTAATCTATTAGGCTTCTCATCTTTATCAAAAAAATCAGGAGGGTTAATTTTGTCATAAAAAACACTACTCGCATAAGAGAAGTGATTTGGAAATAATTCAGTTTTACCTTCAATAAAAACATTATAAATTATCAATAAACTTTTTCCCATTAAGTTTAATGGCCAAACTATTTGAGTTTGAATACAAATCCCACATAGCCATTGATTCTCTTTCTAGTTTATTACAACAATTTACAAATTGACTTTTTTGGGAAGTATTTATTTCAATTTCACAGTCTTTAAAGGTTTGTTCATTTTTCTTCTTTCGTTTGTCTAAAAATCCTTTTCCAGATACATCTTCTAAAAGTGGATTTGTAGGGTTTTGTTTTGCAATATATCTATTAGAGATGAGGTTTCTTGTCGCTCCTTCAAAAGGGTCTTCAAATTGGTCTAAACGAGTAAAATGAAGGGTTTTATTAGAGATTAAATCAATGAATTTATGAAAGTCTAAATATTTCCATAACACATCATGTTCATTCAATTTTTTATATTCTTCCTCCTCGAAAATCATCTTCAAATTTTCAAATTGATTAATTTTCAAATTATTTACTCATTTCCAACATTCTATTTACCGACTTTAACGCTTTAAGTCTTATTTCTTCAGAAACAAAAATTTCGGGTTGAAGATGGATTAAGCTTGCATAAATTTTTTCTAACGTATTTAATTTCATATAAGGACATTCGCTACAAGCACACGTATTGTTGGTGTTTGCCGGGGCAGGAATTAATTTTTTATGAGGAACTGCTTGTTTCATTTTATGAATAATTCCAACCTCAGTAGCAACAATAAATTCGGTTGCTTCATCCTCTTTCACATAGTTCAATAGTGCTGTGGTAGAACCTATAAAATCGGCATCGGCCAATACATTTTCCTGGCATTCAGGGTGAGCAATTAATTTTGCATTTGGATATTTTCCTTGTAACAATTGAAGTTTAGCATTTGATATTTCTACATGAACTTCACAAGCACCATCCCACAAAACCAAATCACGACCTGTTTTTTTAGCAACATATTTTCCCAAATTAACATCAGGTGCAAAAATAATTTGCTCGTCTTTTGGTAAACTGTCAACAATTTTTACCGCATTTGAAGAGGTGCAAATTATATCACTCAACGCTTTTATTTCAGCAGAACAATTAATGTAACTAATTATAGTATGGTTAGGATAATTTTTTATAAATTTTTCAAATTTATCGGTCGGAGCCGAATCAGCTAATGAACAACCGGCGTTTAAATCGGGGATTATAACCTTTTTTGTTGGATTCAAAATTTTGGCAGTTTCACCCATAAAATGAACTCCAGCAAACACAATTACATCAGCTTTGGTTTTAGCGGCTTCTTGAGCTAAACCTAAACTATCGCCAATGTAATCGGCAATATCTTGAATTTCTTCTTGTTGGTAATAATGAGCAAGAATTATGGCATTTTTTTCTTTTTTTAATCGGGCAATTTCTTCAATTAGATTTTTTTCCTTCTCTAATTCTGCAGTTACAAATCCTTTTTCTTTAATCTGTGTTGAAATATCCATTTGACTAAATTTTTTGTAAAATTACCAATATATGAATGATAAAGAGACGAACAATTATATTTGATTACGTTTTGCGATAACATTTGTAGCTAAGGTTACAAAGATAACCACGGTTATTGAGCTTATAGGCATAAGAATGGCAGCATAAACAGGCGATAACAAACCACTCACTGCGAAAATAAGTCCTATGATATTATAAGTAAATGAGATGATAAAACTTGCAATGATTACTCGAATACTCGATTTACAAAATTTGATGAAAGTAGGTAATTTTTCAAATGATGTGGCATCTAAAATGGCATCACAAGCAGGTGAAAATGTATTGATATCTTCTGATATAGATATACCTACATCGCTTTGTTTTATTGCTCCAGCATCATTTAGCCCATCACCAATCATTAAGGTAATACATCCTTGTTGTTGTAAGGTTTTTATATAGTGTAATTTTTCTTCTGGTGATTTGTTGAAATGAAATTCACTTTCATTTCCAAAGTAAGTTATTAAATTCTTTAGCTCACTGTCATTGTCTCCCGAGATTAAATTTATTTTGTATACCTCTTTTAATTTTGTTATTGTGCTTTTTAACTCATTTCGGTAGCAGTTTTCGAGTTGAAAATACCCTAAATATTGATCATTAATTTTTACATAAACACGTGTTGCTTTAGTTTCAATTTCTTCTTTTAATAAAACATATTTTTCGGAGCCAAGCATAACAACATCATTTAATACTTCGCCGTACAATCCTTTACCTACATGTTCTTTATAATTTTTAACTTCCTTTAAATCAATTTGGTTACCCTTATTAAAAATCATTTTACTAAGCGGATGTGAAGATTGTCTGAATAATGAATAAACTTGATTTTTTTGTTTTTCACTTAATGCGATGCCATGATAGCTAATTTCTCTTTTTGATGATTGGGTTATTGTTCCGGTTTTATCAAAAACTAAGGTATTGGTTTTTGATATTTTTTCTATGATGGAGGCATTTTTTAAATAAAATTTATTTCGATTCCGACCCAATATTCGTAATACATTACCAAAAGTAAATGGTGCTGCAAGAGCCAAAGCGCATGGACAAGCAATTATTAATACTGCGGTAAAAGAGTTGATGGCTGTTTTAATATCGTAATTCCACCAATACATTAAACTGCCTAAGGCAATTAAAAGGATTGCAACGGTAAAATACTTGCTCATTTTATTCGTAATTCCTTCAAATCGGTCTTCATTTTCTTTTGTAAAGGCCTCGTCGTTCCATAGTTGGGTGAGATAAGAATTGGATAATTTTTTAATAACTTTTAATTTTATTGCTTGTCCAATTTGTTTGCCACCAGCATAGATTTTATCACCAATTTTTTTTTGCAAAGGATTTGATTCACCCGTCACGAAACTATTATCAATATTGGCTTCTCCTTCAACTAATATAGCATCGACTGGAACTAACTCGTTGTTTCTTATTAAAATAATATCGTTTATTTCTAAATCAGCAACTGAAACATTTTTTTCATTATTATTTAAATCGATTAAAGTTGTTGCTATAGGAAAATACGATTTATAATCTCGTTCAAATGACAATAAATCATAGGTTTTTTGTTGAAAAATCCTTCCTATTAGCATGAAAAAAATAAGTGCTGATAGAGAATCTAAATATCCAGGGCCAGTACGAGAAAAAATTTCGAAAATACTCCTAAAAAATAACGATAAGATGCCTAAAGCTATAGGAATATCAATATTGATTGTTTTAATTTTAATGGCATGTAATGCCGATTTTAAATAGCCATTTGAACTATAAAGTAAAACTGGTAAAGAAAGGACGATGTTGATGTAACCAAAAAAATTTGAAAATGCAGATTCCTTTATGCTGTTTAATCCAAAATATTCGGGCAAACTAATGAGCATAATATTCCCAAAACAAAATCCTGCTATACCTATTTTGTAAAACAAACTCCTGTCAATTGTTTTTTTTTTTGCGTTGCTTAAATCGTTGAGATTTATGTTGGGCTCATAACCAATAGAAGCAAGTAGTTCAACCAATTGCCGAAAGGAAAGTTTTTGGTGATGAAAAACAATTTTTATTTCCTTTTTTAAGAAATTAACTCTCGAGGAGGATATATTTGGATTTAATTTAAATAAATTTTCGAGCAACCATATGCAAGAGCTGCAATGAATTTGTGGTAAATAAAATTTTACTACACTCGTGTTCTCATCCTTAAAATCTAATAATTCTTCAGTTAATAAATTGCTTTCAAGGTATTCATATTTCTTATTTAAATTCTTAGGTGGGGTTATCCCAGGCGAATTTCCTAAATCATAATAATTACATAAATTATTTTGATTCAAAATTTCATATACAGTTTTGCACCCTTCACAACAAAATGGCTTGTTTTCGAAAATGATAATAGTTTCATTACAATTTTCTCCACAATGAAAACAATGAGGAATAGTAGCTTTTGAAGAATTTTTCAACATATAATTTTACAAAAATTAACCTAAAAGTTAGGTAAAAACATGAAATTTATCATATTTTTGTCACATACTTAAATATTAAGGATGAAGAAAAAAATTGAAACACCTCATTGCGAAACTTGTGGGTCTCGTCATAAGTCTGTTTTTTGTGGTATTGCATCATCTGAAGTTAAAGAAATTGATGCCATTAAAGGATGTAATTTTTTTGATAGGGGGCAAGTAATTTTTCATGAGGGGAACAGAATTAATGGGATTTATTGCATTAATAGTGGAAAAGTAAAAATTTTTCAAATTGGATCTGAGGGAAAAGAACAAATTATTCGATTTGCTAAAGAAGGAGATATTATTGGTTACAGAGCCTTATTAAGTGAGGAGCCACTTTCAGCTTCTGCCGCAACACTTGAAGAAGCAACACTCTGTTTCATCCCTAAGTCACAAGTATTAAAGGTAATTCAAGAAAACCCTGCTTTTAACCTTAAAATGCTAAAAATGTTGAGTCATGAACTTGGCGAAGCAGCAAGAGTTATTACTGATTTGGCTCAAAAGCCCGTTAGAGAAAGATTGGCAGAATCCTTACTTCTGTTAAAAGACACGTTCGAACTTGATGAAGAAAAAAATATTCAAGTTAAATTATCGCGTGAAGAATTAGCGAACATCATTGGTACTGCTACTGAGTCAGTGATTCGTTTATTATCTGAATTCAAAAAAGATAAATTAATTGATATTAACGGAAGAACTATAAAACTGGTTAATATTCAAGGTCTAGTCCGGGTGGCAAATATTTTTGATTAAATTTTGGCACAGCTTTTGGTTTTGTAGTGTAAACTATAAGCCATGAAAAAGTTAGCGATTCTTTTATTTACCTTTTTTTTACTATCACTTTCAAGCTGCATAATTGTAGATAATTCTCCTGGCCCCAATGGAAGGGACGGATTTTGCTATTTTGGTATTGATTACGACCATCATCCTCCATACAGCTATTGGGATAACAATAAATCAATTCCCTTTAATCCTATACTCGGAGAATATTACAACACTTATCCTGGTATTTATCATTTTGAATATTTTATAAACGATGTTGATTATTGGTATGGTACTTATCAAGTTTTTGTAAATAGAGGTGGACCAGGATTATCTGATGGAAGACCTGGTAAAGATGGAGTTGATAGCTACTTATTGTTGATATGTGACCCAAATGGATATTATGAATATCGTGATAATTGG
>JAVHRO010000021.1:0-5350 GCA_036171675.1 Vicingus sp.
ATAAAAAAGGTGTGTTCTCGATACTTTTTCTTTCAGAAAAAACTCGAACTGACACATTTTTTATTAAAAATTCTTCTAAATGCACAACGGGTTAAAATGTGTTAAATATTCATATTTAACATGGTTGGAAATAAAATAGTTGTTGTGTCTTTCGCATTTTAAATAAAAATGGTATTTTTAACAATAAAATTTAACACGAAAAATTATGAAAGCAATAAGAATAGGAATAATGGCATTTACTTTTTTAGCAATGATATCGATTAGCTCTGCTCAAACAGCAAATAATGCAAAAACTAAAGAAAGAACCGAAAAAATAATAAGTTATTTAGGGTTATCAGATGCACAAGCTGTTAAAGCTAGAGCAATTAGTGATAAATATTTTGATTTATTTACGGCTACTAAAGATGCCAATGAGAAGAAGAAATTAAATGATCAAGCAGAAGCAGAAATTAAACAACTTCTTACCGAAGATCAATACAAAAAATACAGAGTGTATTTAACCAATGAAAAAAATCTTCAACAAGGAAAATCAGCAACTAGAATTCCAACGCCTCCAAGAACAGCAAACTAATTTGCTATATTTTTCTGTTGATAATTTTAATATCGGTTTCTAGATGCAAGGTTGTAGCTTTAAGCTAAAAAAGCAATTTATGAATAATATGTTGTTTTTTTATTACAAATCTTCATTGTAACTACTTTTTAGTCTTTGTTGGCCATTTGGCAATGGTTTGATGAAAACGAAGCTAAGAAATGTATTTAGTAGCTACAGCAATTTTCTAATGTTTAAAACTTTAGAAAAGTTAGCAATTATCTAATTAACTTTGTTGCATGTTAGAAGATAAAAATCCAAAACCAGTAAGCGAATTAAGTCAACTCGGAGAGTTTGGCTTAATTAAACACCTTACTGAAAACATTGTTTTACAAAACAAATCATCTTTAAAAGGAGTGGGCGATGATGCTGCCGTGCTTCATTACAAAAATAAACAAACAGTAGTAACTACTGATTTGTTAGTCGAAGGAGTTCATTTCGATTTGCTTTATACTCCATTGAAACATTTGGGTTATAAAGCTGTGGTGGTAAATATTTCCGATGTTTATGCCATGAATGCCCATCCCAAACAAATTACGGTTTCAATTGCTGTTTCAAACAAAATGTCGATTGAAGGTTTGGAAGATTTGTACGAAGGAATAGCTCTGGCTTGTAATATCTATGGTGTTGATTTAGTCGGTGGAGATACCACTTCTTCAACTTCTGGTTTGATTATAAGTATTACTGCCATTGGTGAAGCAGACGCAAAAGATATTGTTTACCGAAATGGAGCAAAAGAGCACGATTTAATTTGCGTGTCAGGAGATTTAGGTGGCGCTTTTATGGGTTTGCAATTGTTGGAACGAGAAAAATTGGTTTTTAAGGAAACCAAAGGAGTTCAACCCGATTTTGATGGTCACGATTATGTGTTGGAGCGTCAGTTAAAACCAGAACCTCGTCAGGATGTAATACAAATGTTTGAAGAAATAGGAGTTAAGCCAACTGCAATGATTGATGTTTCTGATGGACTTTCTTCCGATTTATTGCACATCTGCAACCAATCGGAAGTGGGTTGTGTAATTTACGAAGAGAAAGTTCCAATAGATTTTACGGTGGTGTCATTAGCTCAAGAAATGAACCTCGATCCAACCGTTTGTGCCTTAAATGGTGGTGAGGATTATGAGTTGCTTTTTACTATTTCGTTAGAAGATTACGAAAAAATAAAAGATCAAAAAAGAGTGGCCATAATTGGACATATAACTGCCGATAAAGAAAACTATACCATAGTTGATAAAAACGAACAAGTACATAAATTGATACCACAAGGCTGGAATGCTTTGTTGAAAAATTAAATGATTACTTTCACAACGTGAAACTGGTAAAAAATATAATTAGTTTAGTTTTAGTTCTAACCGTAATTAACACAATTGTTGGTAAGAGCATTCACGAAGTGTTGTTTCACAATCATCAAGAAATTCATTGTGAAGCAACTACTACTCAACATTTTCACGAACAAAAATCGCCATCAGCTGATTTATTGTGCAGTTTTAATTTTTCGTCAACTTTAATTACCCTTCAAACCAATTTGTTCAGTGGAATTTTTGGAGTTTTCAAAACTATAAAGATTACAAATTTTAGGTACGAATTACAAAATCAGTTTTTAACTACTCTTACCTTACGTGGCCCTCCAATTTTTTAAATAATGACCAAATAGTTTTTAAACTATTCCAATTTTAATTCAACAAAACATTATTTAAACAAAATTCATGAACAAAATATACATGTTCTTTATCCTTTTTTGGATAGGCATAACAAGTATTTCAGCACAAATTATAAAAGGTAAAATTACCGATGCTACCACCAAAGAAACACTACCAGGTGTTAATATTTATCTTCCTGAGTTGAAAAAAGGAGTGGTTAGCGATATAGACGGAAACTTTTTGTTGAACTTAACTCGAAAGGGGACTTATAAACTACAAATTTCATTTGTGGGTTATGATATTATTCTAAAAATGGTCAACTTAGAGAATGATTTAACGATGAATTTTGAGTTAAATCCTACTGTAATTGAGACGAAAGAATTTGTAATTTCTTCGGTTTATCACAGCAGCCAAAATGAAAATCCTGTAGATGTAATTCAATTTGATAGTAAAAAATTGGCTCAATCGTCGTCGCCAACTTTAATGCAATCGTTAACCCATGTTGCTGGAGTAAATATGATTAGCACTGGAACCAACATCGGAAAACCAGTAATTAGAGGATTGAGTTATAATCGTGTGTTGGTTTTTAGTGAAGGTGTAGCCATCGATAATCAACAGTTTGGCGATGAGCACGGT
This sequence comes from Vicingus sp., assembly GCA_036171675.1. Classification (GTDB taxonomy): domain Bacteria; phylum Bacteroidota; class Bacteroidia; order Flavobacteriales_E; family Vicingaceae; genus Vicingus. The sequence continues at coordinate 2,866 of JAVHRO010000021.1, forward strand.
TTAGGCTTGAGCGAAATTGGCATTGATAAAGTAGAGGTGATTAAAGGACCATCTTCATTGCTTTACGGTGCTGATGCCATGGGTGGCGTGTTGCATTTTATTTCAGAAAAACCTGCCAACATCAACACTGTTGTTGGTGATTTTGGAACGAAGTATTTTTCAAATACCAATGGTTATGCTTCTAATCTTGGAATTAAAGGTGCTACCGAAACTTTTCGTTATCGAATACGAGGTGGATATTCTTCACATGGCGATTACTTGCAAGGAAATAATGAACGAGTTACCAATACGCGTTATACCGAAAGTGCCTTAAAAACGGGTGTTGGTTTTATGAAAAAATGGTGGACCAACGATGTGGACTATTCATTTTTACAATCGGCCATTGGAATTCCTGAAGAAATGGGAGTGCAGAATACAAGCAGGGAATTGTTAACGCCTTTTCAGATTATCACCAACCACGTACTCTCTACACAAAATACATTTTACATAAAAAATTCTCATGTTAATGTAAATTTAGGTTACATGCTAAACAACCGTAGAGAATTTGGTGAAGGTGTTTTACCTGAAGCCATTTATCATAATTACAGCTCGCCTGCAGTATTAAATATGACGCTGAAAACCACTTCATACGATGTAAAATGGCATTTGCCAGAAATGCAGCACATTGAGTTAATTCTTGGTTCGCAAGGTAAATACCAAACCAATAGAAACACTGGTGAAGAAAATTTAATACCAGACGCAAACGAACAGCAAGCTGGAGGTTTTGTGATGGCAAAATTTTCAAAAAACAAATTTACCACCATTGCAGGAATGCGGTACGATGCAAAAAAAATGCAAGGCTTTCAAATGGATACGTTAGGCGGAGAAGGTTATAAACGAGCCTTCAAACAGTTTTACGAAAGTTACAACGGTTCATTAGGATTTACTTATCAATTTACTAAAGCATTTTTAATGCGAACCAATTTGGCAAGTGGTTTTAGAGCTCCGAACTTGGCCGAACTTTCTTCTAATGGTGTGCACGAAGGAACGTTTCGGTATGAAATAGGAAATTTATCGCTAAAAACAGAGCAAAATTTTGAAGTTGATTTTGGTTTTGAATACGCCGGTGAGCACGTCTCTTTTGCTATTTCAGCATTTAACAACAGTATCAATAACTATATTTTTCTATCTCCAGTTGATTCGTTTATTGATGGAGCACAACTATTTACTTATAATCAAACCAATACCAATTTATATGGTTTAGAAAGTACATTAGACATTCATCCTCACGTGATGCACTGGCTACATTTTGAAACTGATTATGCTATGGTAATTGCTAAAAATAGCCAAGGCGAATATTTACCAAGGATTCCTGCGTTTAATCTGAGTAATACGATAAAGGTAGAATTGGATAATTACAAAAAATTGGAAAACCCATTCATCAGTTTAACCGCTAATACCACGTTTGAACAAAATAATGTTATCGATTTTGAAACACCTACCAACTCTTATGTGTTGCTCGACGCTAAAATTGGTGCAGAACTCAAGTTTGGTAAACAAAACCTAGAAATTAGTATTGGAGCAACCAACTTATTGAACAAAAGATATTACAACCATTTATCGCGATTAAAAGCGGATGGCATTTACGATATGGGTAGAAATTTAGTGGTTTCGGTTAAAGTGCCTTTTGGGATAAAGTAGCTTTTTCTTTTTTTTTCTTCTTTTGTCATGTTGAGCAAAATTTTTCATCCGTCAGCTGACGGATGAAAAATGAAGCCGAAACATCCTGTTTATTGGGTTGGAATAACTTATAAAACTCAATTCTGTTTCACGCGTCCGCTTGAAACTTTATTTGTTTGCTTACAAGCTGACGCTTGCGAGAAAGTGGTGGTGTAATTAAATTAATACCATGATCCTACTATAGTCACATTTACTCCACCATTTGATGAAGAAATTGATGTTGGATATCCACTTTTGTTATTTGCTAATGTAAAACCAACATAGCCTATTAAATCATTTGGATCTGGAGTATCATAGTCGTAAACAGTAACGAAGTGGGTAATTGCAAGATTTGTAATTTGATATGCAGTTGTGAAATTCCATGTTAAAGGAAGGTTAGAAGGAGAAATATCGGTACTACGAGCACTAACCCCATTCATCAAAACATTATTACTCGCATCTTCCATATTAAAAAAAACATCAGGTCCACCAGTTAAATCCCAGCTTGCACTGCTAGAATTTACGAATGGGATTTGAGTAAGAATAACAGATGTGATTTTAAAATTCGTGTAATTTGGAGCTGGTGATGGAGTTGGGGTTGGAGCTGCTGGAGTTGGAGTTGTCTCTTTCTTGCAGCTATTAATTACAGTAATAAATAATATGAGAATAATCAATTTTACGCTTCTAAGAAACGTAATTTGCAATAAGTTGTTATTTTTTTCATAACTATAATTGGCTCTAGTTTAAATTAGTGTTGATATTTAATTTTTCATAATTATGCTGTATT
>JAVHRO010000022.1:0-21753 GCA_036171675.1 Vicingus sp.
TCAACGTAATAACAAAATTTTTGAGATAAAAAAAAGAGGCTGTCTATTTCTTTTTGGACACCCTCTTTTGTTTATAGTTATAACGGGTGAAAATAGGTTAAGCAAAAATTTCATTAGCACCAAAATGGAAGTTTCCTTCAATTTTGGCATTTTCATCACTATCCGAACCATGAACGGCGTTTGCCTGAATGGATTCTGCGTATATTTTACGAATAGTTCCTTCTGCAGCCTCTTTTGGATTGGTAGCGCCAATTAATTTTCTAAAATCTTCAACTGCATTATTTTTTTCTAAAATTGCTGTAACTATTGGACCTGAAGACATATAACTCACTAATTCTCCATAAAAAGGACGCTCTTTGTGTACTTCATAAAAAGCACCTGCTTTCTCAGGTGTTAATTTAGTGTATTTCATTGCTACGATTTTAAATCCAGCATCATTAATCATTTTTAAAATACCTCCAATGTAGTTCTTTTCTACTGCATCAGGTTTAATCATTGTAAAAGTTCTGTTACTTGCCATTTTATAAAAATTTGTTATTAGCTCTCAAAATTACTTAATTAGTAACTTTTAAACTTATTTTTTATTTAAATTAAAAGTGATTTAAATCATTAAATGTATTGAGTTGTATCATATTCCATAAAAACAATATTCTTTAACTTAGTAAAGTTAATTTAAATGCAATAATTATGGAAAATTTAAGATTTAGACCTTCAGGGGATTACATAAAAGTAACAAGTTGGGAAGAACTCCATGTTTTAACCAACAAATGGAAATTAGACTTAGAATTTTACAATTTTGAATTGACTTTTTTACATCAATTAATCGATAAATATTATATATGGCTGACCAAAGATGAATTGGTTGGTGAAGTTGAACTAACTGCTACAAAGTTGTATTTAGTTGACAAAGCAAGAAAGAATTTGAACAATAAAACGATTCAACATTTGCGTCATATTGAAGAAATTATTGAAAATGAATTTTTGTACGATTCACAAACGTTTAGGGCTGAACATGAGGTACTTGAAAATAAAATTGCCAATTTCTGTAAAAATTTCCAATTATTAAAAAAAGAAATTTTTATATTAACAGAACAGGTTTTGGAAACCGAAAACGTTGAAGATTATATTTAGAATTATAGTTAGTTATTATTGGGTTGTTTAAAGAGCGTTCAATTTCTGAACGCTCTTTTCTTAAAGTTAATTTTAGCCAAACTTTTTAAGTGTTAGTCTTAACACTTTCAATTATAATCTTACTTAATAACTCATTTAGTAGGTATGCTGCCTTTCATAAACCTAAATTAGATAGTTTAACGGTTTTATTAACTTTGTAGTATGAATATGGAACAACTTTATAATGAATTACAATTTAAATCGAGCAGAAGTGGAGGTGCTGGTGGACAACATATAAATAAAGTATCTTCAAAAGTTGAACTGATTTTTAATATTAGCAGTTCTGCACAAATTACTAATGAGCAACAAGAAATTATACTTTTTAAATTGGCTAATAGAATTGACAATGAAGGGTTGTTGCATTTACAATGCGATGAAACTAGAAGTCAATTAAAAAATAAAGAAATTGTTTTTGAGCGATTTATTAACCTGATTAAAGCAGCGCTAAAACCTATCAAAAAAAGAAAACCAAGCAAGCCTACAAAAGGTTCTATTAGAAAAAGGCTTGAAAACAAGAAAAAACTTTCAGATAAAAAAGATTCAAGACGATTTAAAACCGATTAACTTTGATGAATAGGTATTGTGAGTTTTACTTAAAATTTTAACCATTGAACCATTTAACATTTTATAAATATCAAGGTACAGGAAATGATTTTGTGATGATTGACAATCGCGAAAATGTATTTGATAAAACTAATATTGAATTAATACAACAGCTCTGTGATAGAAAATTTGGTGTTGGTGCTGATGGATTGATTCTTATTGAAAATATTGACGATTTGGACTTCAATATGATTTATTTTAATGCTGATGGAACCCAAAGTTTTTGTGGAAATGGAAGTAGATGTGCGGTAGCTTTTGCTAGTTACTTGGAAATAGTAGTAAATAAAGCTACATTTATAGCTATTGATGGAGAACATGAAGCATGGATGAATGAAAATGGAGAAGTAAGCCTTAAAATGCGTGAAGTAGAGAACATTGAAAAAGGCAATGATTATTATTTTATCCATACAGGTTCGCCGCATTATATTGTTGATGTGAATGATGTAAATTCTATAAATGTTTTTGAAGAAGGAAAAAAAATACGTTACAACTCACGCTTTAAACAAGATGGAACCAACGTAAATTTTGTAAATTATAAAACCGAGAGTATTGATATTAGAACTTACGAAAGAGGTGTTGAAGATGAAACCTTGTCTTGTGGCACTGGCGTCACTGCATCAGCATTAAGTTGGGCAGATAAAAATAAATCAACTGTTGGAAAAATAGAAGTAAATACCAAAGGAGGAAAATTAAAAGTAGCTTTTAAACGTAATGATAGTGGAGTATTTCACGATATTTGGTTGATTGGTCCTGCAACCATGGTGTTTAAAGGAGAAATATTAATTTAAAAATTTGCAACGGTGATGATGTGGAGATGTGAGAATTGAAGTTTGATAACTTACCACTTTCAACTTTATAAACCTTCAACTTAAAAAATGTCGTTCTTAATTCCAATAACAAATAATATTAGTGAAATAAACCTCGAAAAAGGAGTGTTTATTTTTATTCATCGGGCAAGTAAAATTCCTCCTCATATTGGTATGATAATCAACGGAAAGCTATTTGAAATCTCAATTAACGGACCTGAATATAATTTAAGCGGTTCTGCCATGTTGAAAACTGCTCAAAAAAGAGGCGTTGAGGTGGTGTTTGTCGAATTAATAGATTCCAATAAAAAGCCAGAGGAACTTGAAATGTTGATGACCAATTTAGTAAAACATTATTTTAAAGTTTCGAACAATGTATCTTGTTTAAATCCGATTAAAGATTTTATCCAAAAAACTTTTCAAATTGAGGTGAGTAAGGCTTATTTTATATTTGAATTATTGCCTGTTTTATATTCAAACAAAATAGTAAAAGCAAGTTTTGAAGCTAATTTAACCGACAAATTAATCAACAAAAGTTTTTTGTTTAAGAAGTACACAAAACAAGATATAGATAAAAGTATTGTAGCCGTAAACCGAAAAAATAACAGTGAAGTTAAAATCAGCTAATATCTATTTACGAAATCTCAGTCCTTTAGACGCTTCAAATCTTTTCGATTGGGAGAATAATCCAGAAAATTGGGAAGTGAGCAATACCGAAAAATTGTTTACACGAGAAGAAATTGAAGAATTTGTTCATCAACCTCAAGACATTCATTTGAATCAACAACTTCGTTTTATGATTTGCCTAAACAACACCAATCAATCCATTGGTTGTATTGATTTGTTTGAGTATGAAATTGGAAAAAGAGTAGGGGTAGGCATCTTAATTGCTGATGAATCATCAAGAAATAAAGGTTATGCAACTGAAGCGTTAAATTTGTTGATTGGTTATTGCCGAAATGAACTAAAGGTTGCTAATATCTTCTGCAATATTTTTAAAACCAATACACCAAGTATTCGTTTATTTGAAAATTGTGGATTTACATTTGTCGAAGAACGATTTTTAGATCATCAAAAAGTAAATTATTATATCTTTAAAGTTGTATTTTAAAAAAAAAGCTGCCGAAGTAAACATGGCAGCTTTTTCTAAATCAACTATGATTTATTTACTGAACTACTAATTTAAAAGTATTATTTTCGTCGTTCGAAGTAATTGTTACAAAATAGATTCCTTTCGCGTTTTGTTTTAAATCTATAGGAAGTATTGATGTTTTAGAAGTTTCTTTGTAAACTACTTCCCCTTGAACATTTTTTACTTCAACGGTAATTTTTTCTTCTAATGGATTTTTTATTTTAAACAATCCGTTAGTTGGATTAGGGTAAAGATTAAACACCGTATTTTTATTTGTTGGGTTATCAATACCTGTAGTTCCAAAATCAATGGTTATGTTGGCAATACTAGGCTCTGTAAATCCCATTCCGATAGCCGAAATAGGATCAGGGTCGAAACTATCGCTAGTAACACCAATTGTTCTTGGATCAATACCCGTTGCTGTAGCATAAAAAGCATCACTATAAGAATTAAAACCAGGTTTGTTTTCTTCAACTGCAATAACTAGATTGTCGGTTCCATTGTATGCAAAAGGAGTGTCTAATATAATTTTAACTTGACCTCCAACTATTGTTACAGTACCTGCAAAAGATTGTGTTAAACTATCTACTGGAACCCAGTCTACAAAATAAAATGCAGTTTTTGTAGTATGACCAATATAAACGATCCAATCGTTGGAATTATCTATTATAGTTGTGGGTTTAGCGTAATAGGTAAGTGACGTAATATTACCACTCATTCCTATTTCAGATGCCAAGTAAATTACTTGAGTATAACTATATCCATAATAGGGATTCACAGGTGCAGATCTATATAGCGTATCATTTCCTATTGTTACTTGCGATAATCCAATTGTGCTTATAATTAAAGCAAAAGAGATTAATATTAACCTAAAATTTTTCATGATTAATTAATTTTTTGAAGTGATAATTATTTTTTCTTTATAACTCTTATTTTCCTACCAATTGAACAGCATCAATTTCATTCCAACCAGTAACTGTTGGTGAATCGATAGTGATTTTTACTGTTTTTGTTTTATAAGCTGTTTTTTCGAAACTAGCAACTAAATATTGCATTGAAGCGTCTCTTTTTTCAGCAGTATTTTCATAAACAACATGACTATTTTTATCGGTATCGATTAACTCTATTTTTGTTATTGCACCAGGATTAAAGGTTTCTTTTATACGAATTTCTGTTGCATTCACTTCTTTTTCAAAAGTAAGTTTTACCCATTCCATTCCTTTATCTTGCTCTTTAGATGCCCAAGCAAAACCATTATCACCATATGCTTTAACATTAGGTTCTCCTGTCATTTGTTCTGGTCCCCACGATGCATTTTGACCAGTTTGGCTGGCATACGTGGAACTAGCTTTTGCTGTAATAGCCCACTGTCCGTTAGCATCGGCTAAGTAATCTTCATCTACATCTTTTACAGTAACAACTTCTGGTTCTTCTTTTACAATGGTAGTTACGGTAGTTTGATCTTCTGTTGTAGCTTCTTCTTTTTTAACTTCACTTACACATGATAATAATGAAATAGAAAGAAAAATTCCGCTGGTAATATAAATTTTTTTCATAGTGTTTTGTTTTTAATGTTTATAAATATATATAATTGATTAATAAATTTTATTTGTAGGTTGTTGCATTTAACCACTTAGAGTTAATTTCATCAATCTTTTTTATGTTGCTATCGGTAGGGTCGATATTATTGGTAAATGAAACTACAATAACATCATATTTTCCAACTTTAGCAAGATAGTAGGTAGCATAAAAACCACCAATATCAGATGGATTATAGGAGCTACTTTCTTTTGTTTTATTTTGAGCGTAGGAGGCAGTTTCATAAGAAACACCATTTATGGTAACCGTAGAAAAGGTTGATGATTTTCCAGCAATCTCTTTTTTAGCTGTTAATTGCATGTTTTGTAACTCATAAAAATTATGTACAGGTCCTACTTGATATTTAGCACTTAAAGCATTAAGCACGGTGTTTTTCAACTCTTCGAAACTGTTGTTTTGATTTTGAAAGTAGGCGTACGAAATGGTGGTTTTAAAATCTTGTGAATTATCTTCGATGGCTAGTTGTCCTTTGGCTTCTACTTCACTTGATATAGAATAACTAGCACTATCGGTATTTGCTGCTTTTACAAAGATAAATTCATTCTCGTCATAAAAACCATCCGACAGTGGAGCTTGTTTGATAGATATAGGCTCAGCTTCTCCATAAACAACACCTTCATCCCAATCTTCAATTTCTTTATTATCCCATCTTTTATAATATTCGTTCCAAGTGTCTTCATAATGATGTCCAATAATTTTATACCCAGCACTTCCAGCTTCCATGGTCATTTCTGTCATCCTCCACATTCTTGGTGTTCCACATAAATCCTTTTTTGATAAAAATACATCGTCAAAATAAAAATCAGAGGAACCATCTTCTTTTAATAAATAGGCGGTGTATTCTTTTTTTCCAGCCAATTTTGATGCAATTTCTTTTTTCTCAAAACCTATTGAGGCAGGAACGTCTAAACTGCTCAAATTAACATACAAAAGGTACGAATCAAATGAAGTTACATTTGCTGGAATTGGAATTGTAACTTTTATTGATGTTACTGTTTTACAGTCGCAATTAGAATTTGCTGTTGTTGCTTTGTTTACAAAAAATTTTGAAGTTTGTGCATTTATTGAAATGGATACACTACAAAATAAAGCTACTGTTACTACTATTTTTTTCATTGTATTAAGTTTTTGGTTAAAATTAGTTGTAGAAACACTATCACCACAGAGAAATTTGGTGAACGTTATAAAAAACTTAGTGAATGAAATGTTTTGAGAAGTAAAGAAATTTATAATGAAGGAAATAGTTTCATTATTTGGTCTTTGTATGATTTTCCAACAGGAATTTCATGTTTTCCTATAAATAATATGTTGAATTGTATGGACTCTACTTTATTGGAGTTGACAATAAATGAACGATGAACACGAATTAATAATGGAGATTTTATTCGTTGTTCAATTTCTTTAAGCGTGTAGCTAACCATTAATTTATCGGTTGTGGTGTGAATAAACGAGTAATTATCACAAGCCTCAATTACCAATATGTCTTTAAAATTAATTTTTACACTGGTGTTGTTTTTGGTTTTAATAAACACAAATTTATCTTCTACAACAGGTTTGTTATCTGGTTTAGGTTTATTATTAAAAGCAAGTTCTAAGGCAATTTCGATTTCTTTTTCATTAAAAGGTTTTAATATGTAGCCCAGTGGAAATACATTTTTTGCTCGTTCAACCGTTATTTTATCAGTAAAGGCAGAAATAAAAATGATACCGATGTCCAAATTTTGAATTAAGGTTGCTAATTCAATTCCATCAATTTCGCTATTTAGATTGATATCCATAAGAAGTAAATCTGGCTTTAACAGCTCAATTTTTTTCTTTGCTTCAAATGGTTGATGCGAAATACCACAAACGGTGTATCCTAAATCTAATAATATACCTTCTAAATCAGAAGCAATAATAGGGTCGTCCTCAATAATATAAATTCTTTTTTTCTCCATTTTATTGCAAAGGTATTTTAATATTTATACTAGTTCCCTGATTATTTTCTACCAACATTTTTGCAGCTAATTTAGTGGTGAACGATCGTAACAATTGAAATCCAAATCCGCCAAAATCTTTTGTGTTTTCAATGTTTTTTGTTCCAATTCCGTTGTCTCGAATGTATAAATTGATAAACAATGGTTCTTTTTGGGCTTCAATTACTATTAATCCATCATTTCTGTCTATAAAAGCATGTTTAACAGAATTAATTATTGCTTCATTTACAACTAAACCGATAGATATGGCCATATCTAAGGAAATGAAAATGTCGTCTATTTTATATTGAATTGAAATACTGGTTTTTTGATTGTTGTTTGAAAGAAGCACAGCACTCGAAAGCTCAGGTAAAAACTCGTTCAGGTTGATTTGTGAAATATCATTTTTGCTATATAGTTTTTGATGTATTAAACTAATGGCATGAATTCGATCTCTAGCTTGTTTAAGTGATTGTATTGCTTCGTTGTCGGTTAGTTTACGTGCTTGTAAATTTAAAAGGCTAGAAGTAAGTTGTAAATTGTTTTTTACTCGATGGTGCATTTCTCGAACCAATAGTTCTTTTTCTTTTTCGCGCTGCTCAATAATGGTTTTTTGTACAGCAAGTTGTTCGTTGGTTTTTTTTAACAATCGATCTCTATTTAAAACAAACGCAATTATTATTAACACAAGAAAAATGATAATAATCAATGAGTTTCTGAAATAAATTTCTTTGTTATATTTTTCAGTGTTTAGTTTTTTTTCAAGGGTTAAACTTTCTATATTTCTCTGTTTTTCTGAGATGTTATATTTTGTTTGTAATTCGGCAAGTTTGGTATTGTTACTAATATTAATTAACGTGTCTTTAATTGCCATGTATTTTACATGATAATTATAGGCTTGCTCGAAGTCATGTTGTTTTTCATATACAAATGCCATTTCTCTGCAAAATGATTTTTGAAAATCGATTGCACCGATGTTATATGCAAGGTTCAATCCAGTTTGAAGTTCATTTATTGCTTCGTCAAGATGGTCTAAAATCATGTGGGTGTTGCCCATATTTAAATAGCATGACAGTTTTCCATATTCATCGTGCAATTCATTTTTAATGAGAAATGATTTTTTATAATACTCAAGAGCTTCTTTATATAAACCAAATTCTGATTTAAGCGAACCCATATTAAATAACGATTGTCCAATACCTTTTTTATTATTTAATTTGGTTCTAATGGTTAACGATTTTATGTAAAGAGAATAAGCTGTAGTATAGTCTTTTTCAAGTTTATGAATAATTCCTATGTTGTTATATAATTCAGCAATACCAAGGCTATCGTTAATAGCAATCATTAGTTCCAACGATTTTGAATAGGAATTTAACGCATCTTTATTTTTACCTTCTTTCCAGTGAATAATTCCAATTTGATTCCACGATTCTGCTTTAAATTTTGGAATATTTGCTTTTTCTGAAAGTTCCAAGGTATTTACAAATTGAGTAAGTGCACCAGATAAATTACCTTGCTTTATGTACACTTTACCAATACCAATTTGAATTTCAATAAAGATTAACAAATTAGCTTGTTTTTTGGAAATCTTCAATGCGTGTTCATAGGCACTTAACGATTCGTTAAATGCACTTTTTTCGTATAAATAATTTCCTAAATCATTCAATATCTTGCACGACTCTTGGTATCTCTTCGCGTTCTCTAAATTTAATGCAGTTTTATTGATTGTGTTGATGCTGTCGGTCGGCAATAAATATTGTTGATTATTGACGTTAATAGTTTGTGCGGAAACTCCTAACCATAAAAATGCATTGAATAACAGAAATAGGAAGTTGTTACAATGGCATTTCATTAAATGGAGAAATTTGTTTGTCAACAAATATAGTCATAAATTGTGCCTAACAATAGTAAAATAAAAAGTCAATTCTTTACAATTTCAAGTTTAGTATTGTGGTATTTATTTTAATTTAAGCTTGTGATGTTATACAAGAAATCACAAACTCTTTTTTGTAATTTCGCTGAAGTAATTTAATATAAAGGAGCTGTGTTAAAAAAAGTAATCGTATCAATTTTATTAATTGTAGTTGTGATAGGTGCTTACATTGGCTACACCATGTACACCAGAATATACATGCCCAATGTAACGCTTACAAAAAGTAAAACGGCTTATTTTTATATTAAAACGGGTTCAACTTTTACTGATGTCGCTAATAGTTTGTACGAAGGTGGTTACATCAAAAACAGAACTTCGTTTGAATGGGTTTCTCAAAAAAAATCAAATTTTACAGAAAATATTAAACCCGGAAAATATTTGCTAAAAGAAGGAATGAGCAACAACGAATTGGTTGATTTGTTAAGGTCAGGAAAACAAGAACCTGTTAAACTTTCGTTCGACCATATCCGAACAATTAAAGAACTAGCAGGCAAAGTTTCAAGAGAAATAGAAGCAGACAGCATTTCAATTTATAATTTACTGACCGATAGCGATTTTGTTAGTAAATATGGGTTAGATAATAAAACCATTTTAACCCTTTTTATACCAGACACCTATGATTTTTATTGGAACACCTCTGCCGAACAAATGGTAAAAAAAATGGCTCAAGAATATAAATCTTATTGGACAGATGAGCGAAAACAAAAAGCAAAGGCGATGAATTTGTCGCAATCAGAAGTTTCTATTTTAGCCTCTATTGTTCAATCAGAGCAATCGGTTAGAGCTGACGAACGACCACGAGTTGCTGGTTTGTACATCAACCGATTAAAAATAGGAATGCGGTTACAATCCGACCCAACGGTAATTTATGCTGTTGGTGATTTTGAAATTGAACGTGTAACAGGAAAACATCTAGCTATTGAATCGCCATACAATACTTACAGAAATTTGGGATTACCTCCCGGACCAATTGTTTTGCCGAGCATAAAATCATTAGATGCCGTATTAAATTACGAAAAACACCACTACATTTACATGTGTGCAAAAGAAGATTTTTCGGGTTATCATAATTTTGCTGTAGATTATGACGAACACATGAAAAATGCTCGTAAATACCAACAAGAATTAAACAGAAGAAATATTCATTGATAAACAAACTTAAAATAGAATAGAACGCTGATGACACTGATGAATATGATAAATTATGATTTTACCCCCGACAAGTCGGGGCATATCTGCGAAAATCTTAACAATCAGTGTCATCAGCGTTCTATTAATTTGTTATAAATGAATTTTAAATTACTCCTAAACTTATGATAGAAAAAAATATAAACATTAGCTACCAAGAGTTCGATTCGTTAAACGAATTATCAAAACAGGATATTGAAATTGTTACTCTTGCCGAGAAAAACTTGGCAAACTCTTATTCCCCTTATTCGCTTTTTAAAGTAAGCTCGTTAATCCTTTTTGAAACGGGAGAAACCGTATTGGGAACCAACCAAGAAAATGCAGCATATCCATCTGGGCTTTGTGCCGAACGGGTAGCCATTTTTTCAGCAAAATCTACTTATCCAAACAAAACTATTGACACCATTGTAATCGTAACCGAACACAGTAATCCAACCCCTTTTTCGCCTTGTGGTGGCTGTCGTCAGGTGTTGATGGAATACGAAATGGCTCAAAAAAAACCAATTCGTGCCATTTTAAAATCGGGCAATTCTAAAGTTTGGATATTCGATAGCATTAGTGCATTCCTACCTTTTGCATTTAAAGCAGATCACATTCTAAAAAAAGTATGATATTTAACATGTAAATACCTTAAATTTGCAGCTTAAATAAATTTTGTATGGCAAAAAAATCTACATTTTCAAAAGAGCAATACCTTTCGTGGTATGAGTCTATGCTGTTAATGAGAAAATTTGAAGAGAAATTAAGTCAACTTTATATTCAACGTCAATTTGGAGGTTTCTTGCATTTATACATCGGTCAGGAAGCTGTTGTGGCAGGAGCTGTTTCAGCTACGTTACCCGAAGATAAAATGATAACTGCTTACCGTTGTCATGCACATCCACTCGGAAGAGGAACAGACCCAAAATATATGATGGCTGAGTTGTACGGTAAAACTACTGGCTTATCGAAAGGTAAAGGTGGTTCTATGCACATGTTCGATATTAGTAAACACGTTTATGGCGGACACGGTATTGTTGGCGGGCAAATCCCATTGGGGGCAGGTTTAGCTTTTGCTGATAAATATAGAGGTAATAAGAATGTTACGCTATGTTCCATGGGCGATGGAGCTGTTCGTCAGGGAGCTTTACATGAGGCATTTAACATGTCGATGTTATGGAAATTACCAGTAGTGTATATTATCGAAAATAATATGTATGCGATGGGAACATCGGTAGAACGAACTTCTAACGTAACTCACTTAAGCAGATTGGGGTTAAGTTATGACATGCCAAGCGAATCGGTTGATGGAATGGATGTCGAAGCGGTTCATCATGCTGTTGCCAAAGCAGTGAAACATTGTAGAGACGGTAAAGGACCTTTTTTGTTAGAAATGGAAACCTATCGTTTTAAAGGACATTCCATGTCTGACCCTAGAAAATATAGAACCAAAGCTGAAGAAGAAGAGTTTCAAAATGAAGATCCAATTGAAAAGGTGTTGAAAACTATTAAGGTTAATAAGTTGGCTACTGAAAAGGAGTTGGACTCAATAGGTATGAAAATTAAAAAGCAAATTGAAGATGCAATAAAATTTGCTGAAGATTCTCCTTTTCCGAAACCAGAAGATATGTATAACGAAATTTATGCAGAACCAAATTATCCCTTTATAAAAGACTAAAAGCCCACCCCAAACCATCCCGAAGGGAGGGGAAAAGCACAATGAATAAATTGAAAAAGTAAAAATAACAAGCTACCAAACAAAAACTTTCTTACCTAAGTAGGGTAAGAGCGTTTGAAACTCCCTCCCTTCGGGAGGGTTGGGGTAGGCTAAAAATAAACATTATGGCTGAAATAGTAAGAATGCCCAAATTGAGTGATACCATGACTGATGGAGTAGTGGCAAAGTGGCATAAAAAAATTGGAGATACCATTAATGAAGGTGATTTATTGGCTGATATTGAAACCGATAAAGCAACCATGGAATTTGAATCGTTTGTTAGTGGAACATTGCTGTATATAGGGGTTCAAGAACAAGGAACAGCTCCAGTTGACGCTATTTTAGCAATTCTAGGAAAAAAAGGTGAAGATATTTCTAAATTAATGGTTGAAAAACCATTAATTGCCATAGAAAAACCTATAGAAAAAGTTGAGGTTGCTCCTACAGAAACTTCTCCAACTCCTTTGGCTAAAACTCAAGCACCAACTCCAAAACCACCAGTTTCAAACCAACCGATAGCACAAAATTCTAAAGTTTTTGCATCGCCATTGGCACAAAAAATGGCTAAAGAACGTAATATAATTTTATCTCAGGTTGTTGGTACAGGAGAAAATGGTAGAATAACAAAAAGTGACATTGAAAATTATAATTCGTCTACTACTGTGTCAAATTTTGTTGGGGTGGAGAAATATACTGAAGTTCCAGTTTCACAAATGCGAAAGATAATTGCTCAACGTTTAGGAGAAAGTAAATTTTCTGCGCCACATTTCTACTTATCTATAGCTATAGATATGGATAATGCTATTCAAACGAGAAAATCAATTCAGGATATTTTGGATATAAAAATATCGTTTAATGATTTGATAATAAAAGCAGTAGCTATAGCACTTAAAAAACATCCAAAAGTTAATTCATCTTGGTTAGGAGAAAAAATTAGATATAACGAGCATATAAATATTGGAGTAGCGGTTGCTGTTGAAGATGGTTTATTGGTTCCTGTTGTTCGTTTTGCTGATGGAAAAACTTTAAGTCAAATTTCTACAGAAGTAATGTCTTTTGCTCAAAAAGCTAAGGATAAAAAATTACAACCAGAAGATTGGGCAGGAAACACTTTTACAATTTCAAACTTAGGTATGTTTGGTATTGAAGAATTTACAGCTATTATTAATCCGCCTGATGCCTGTATTTTAGCCGTTGGAAGCATCAATGCAGTTCCTGTAGTAAAAAATGGACAAATTGTATCAGGAAATATTATGAAAGTTACGCTTTCGTGCGACCACAGGGTTGTTGATGGTGTTACAGGTGCTAAGTTTTTACAGACCGTTAAAAGTCTAATAGAGAACCCAGCTATTATGTTGGGAACTCAATTTATATAAAAATATAATGTTCTTTTAAACAAATTATTCCTACTAAAATTATCAATTATTGTTTGTAATTTTTTTAAATAATATAGGCTGTATTGTTGATAAAAATGCCGTAAATTATTACCTTTAGAAAAAAATAGGAAATCATGGGAATGAAAGAAAATGATTATTTATGCCCAACATGTAAAGGGCATTTAAATGTTGGTGGTTATTTGGTTTTTGCAACAGAAACACATCGAAAGCACAAAGGTCTTATTATGCTGAACCCTAAGGTTGGGGAATATAATTATAAACACCACCCTAACTTTACATTAGAAAAAGGAGAAATGGTTGATTTTCACTGTCCTATTTGTCATGCTAATCTTACCTCCAAAAAAAATAAAGACCATGCTATGATACTAATGGTAGGGGAAGATGATAATTGCAATTATGAATTGCATTTCTCTAAACAAGCTGGAAACAAAAGTTCTTATTTAGTTGCCAAAGATGAGATTGAAGCTTTTGGTGAAGATGCCATGGATATCGAGGATTTGTTTTACGAGTAACAGAACCTTTAACTTTAAAGTTTTTGCATTGCAATGTTTTTGATTTGTAGTAGATAAAATTGTTTATCTACTGCCTCAAAAGGTGATAAATGCAATCTTCCTAAGAAACTAGAACCATCTTTATGTTTAAAAAATGCATCCGATTGGTAGTAACCATCTTCTTGCATCTTTAGAGCAATCTTATCTTTTTTAGCATCCATAAAACCTTCATCTTTAAAGAGATTATGAAAGTGTTTTGAAATTAACTCGTGAGTATCTTCTAATCCAAAACTTTCTTTGGTGTTTTCATTAGCATCTTGAATGAGACCTGAAACAGCATCAACTAAAAAAATAGAATCTTTGGTGTTGTTAACCATCGTTTTTAGAATTCGAGCATTTTGATAAGATCTATAATTTAATATGCTTTTTTGTTTGGAAATAACATAACTAAGCATAAAAATGGCACCAAATGAAATAGAGATTAATAATGAAAATCCAAACGATATTTCAGACTTAAAGAGGGTGATTTCTAACGGTATAAAAATAAATCCAAAATACATCAACAGCTGTTTAGGGTTGGGTAACGCAATTAAGATTACACTAAAAATAGCCAACATTAAAATAATGTAATCGCTATTAAATGCGAGACGGTATGCTACATACAAAAGAAATAATGACGTGACAACAAATACAGAAAAAATAATTTCGTACAATTTTACATTCGAAATTTTGGAATAGCTAAGTAAAAATGAAACTAAATATAGTGTTGATAAACTCCACGAATCAACTTGTATTACAAATGTTTCTTTAAAATAATAGTTCATAAACACACAGTATACTACTGCTAAAGCTCCAGCGCCTGATGCTAATAGCTTATACATTTGTCGACTACGTTTTGCAAACGAGCTCGATTGTCCTGTTTTAAATATACTTGAATTCATGTATTGAGTTTTAAAGTGCTAATAAATCAAATGTAGTAAAAAGTTTGAATAATTTTTTTTGAATCATCAATTTTGCACAAAAAATATTTTTTTGTAAATTTTAATTAAATCAGTTTTTAATTTTGATATTTTGTTAATAAATAATTTAAAATACCATAATATACCATAAAAAATTGATTTTAATAACCACCTTAATTCTAATTAAACCCTAGTGGATTTAGCATATATTAATTTTAAGTTTTAGATAGTTCTATCAAACAAGAATTTGTTAATGAAATCGAAATGACACTTTATCATTGAAAACTAATCCCAAACTGAACTAAGGGGTTTAATTACTTCTTTTTAAAGCCTAAATGATGGGTTGATGGCAAGTATTAAAAAAAATAGCACTGCATCTTAATTAACTATGCCAATCGATAAAAACAAATACTAAACCATTATTTTATAGTTAATTTATTTGTTTCACTATATTTGGATAAAAAAATTACAATAGAAAAATTCTATCCAAAAAAATGAATAAAGAGCGTAGAATTTACCAGATTGATTTGTTTCGATTTATCGCAGCGCTTAGCGTATTGCTTTATCATTATTTGTACAGAGGTTATGCTGCTGACAACATGACCACCTTAAACCTTACCGAAATAGGCGGATATTTCAAATATGGGTATCTTGGAGTAGATATTTTTTTTATAATAAGTGGTTTTGTAATTAGCTTATCAATAGGTAAAGGTTCAATTTTTGCTTTTATAAAATCCCGTATAACTAGATTGTATCCAGCTTATTGGGTTTGTTTAATTTTAACTTTCACTGTCGTTTGTTTTTTTGGAGCTCCACGTTACTATGCAACGTTCAAGGAGTTTTTTGTAAATTTCTCAATGTTACAAGGGTATGTTGGTGTTAAGGATATTGATGGTGCATACTGGAGTTTACTTGTAGAACTCAAATTTTACATGATAATTGGTGTGTACCTGATTCTAATTAAAATAAAGTCATTTAGCCTTGATAAACTTGCCTACATCTGGCTGATTTTAACCTTATTACATATTTTTTATAGCGAATTTTATTTGATGAATATTGCAAATAATTATTTGATATTTAGATGGAGTTCATATTTTATTGCCGGTATATTTTTTCATGAAACTTATAAAAAGAACCAAAAAACTAAATATTTACTTCCTTTATTCGTTTGTCTAGTAACCTCAATTTATTTGAGTATTTTAGATTTGAAGCCCATTTCTAGTCATTTTAATTCAAGTTTTTCTCCTTATGTTAATGGTTCTATTATTACAGTTTTTTTTGTTGTAATGTTTTTGGTAAGTATAGGAAAACTAAATTTAATTAACTCTTCTAAATTGCTTAAACTAGGAGTTTTAACATATCCTTTATATTTGATACATCAACAAATAGGTTTTATTATTTTCAACAATGTAGGAGACCAAATTAATAGGTATTTTCTTTTTTTGTCTACGGCTAGTCTTATGATATTTTTTGCATACTTTATTAATAAATTTATTGAAGTACCTATTGCTAAGTTTCTAAAATCTCTAATGGATAAAGTTATATTACATAATTCAGTTTATGAGTTTGTGATTAATTTTTTAGGTAGAACGAAATTGAAATAATTTTGTTTTGATGGTTATGGTTTGAATATTCTATAAATAAAAAGTAGCCCCAAAAATTGAATCCAATTTTTGGGGCTACTTTTAGGTGTGAATTAAAATATTTTAAACAGACACTCCAGCAAATATTACCAAAAAGGCAAAAATCACACCTGGAATCCAGAAAAGAAAAGTCAACAACAAATCAACCCAAAAGTTGGCGTTTATTGCATCATCAAATAAGAATACAGCAAGTGGAGGTATAAATATGGCTAAAATGGCTAAAACAATTTCATTTACTTGTGAAGCTGCTTTTTTGTTTAGCATTTTAATTGTTTGCATATCAGTCGAAGCTAATAATTCATTTGAATAATTTCTATCGAATTTATCCCAATGACGATATTCTTCATTTAGCTGTTTTGCTACCTTTTTTTTGGTTGCTTTTATAGCAACTTCTATATCTTGTTGGGTTAATGTTGGAACTTCTAAAATAGACTGAATATCTTCAGATGTGTTGTTATTTTTTTCTACATTTTCAGGAACAACCTTTTCGATTTTAGCTAAATGTTCATCAATAGTAATTTCTTGCGTTGATTTAGTTTCTTTGAAATTTTTTAAATATTTTCTCTTTCCAAACGCACCCAATGCATTATTTTCTGTACTACATGAAGTAAGAAGTACACTGAATGTATAAACTGCAAATACTCCTAAAATTAATTTTCTCATTTTTTTAAAAATTTGGTTAGGCATCTAAATTAGTTTTTAAATAGAGAATTTCTTTCTAGGTGGATAAACAGTTATTAACAACATTAACTTAATTTTTTTACTTTTGCCGAACTATGAGTTTAAATGAAGAAATTGCAAAACGTCGAACATTCGGTATTATTAGCCATCCCGATGCTGGAAAAACTACTTTAACTGAAAAATTATTGCTTTTTGGAGGTGCAATTCAAACTGCTGGTGCCGTAAAATCGAATAAGATAAAAAAAACTGCAACTTCCGATTTTATGGAAATAGAAAAACAACGTGGTATTTCTGTTGCTACATCGGTAATGGCATTTAATTATAAAGATGTAAAAATCAATATTCTTGATACTCCTGGTCACAAAGATTTTGCCGAAGATACTTACCGAACTCTAACTGCTGTTGATAGTGTTATTTTAGTTATTGACTGCGCTAATGGTGTAGAAACTCAAACTAAAAAATTAATGGAAGTATGTCGGATGCGAAATACTCCAGTTATTGTATTTATCAATAAAATGGATAGGGAAGGACGAGACCCTTTCGATTTGCTTGACGAAATTGAAAGCACTTTAGGTATTAAAGTACGACCATTAAGCTGGCCTATTGGCATAGGTGCTACATTTAAAGGGGTGTACAACATGTTTGAGAAACATTTAAATTTATTTGATATTAACAAAACTAAAATTGAACGAGATATCGTTTCTATCAAAGATGTAAACGACCCTGTTTTAGAACAACAAATTGGGGAAAAACCAGCTAATAAATTGCGAGAAGATATTGAGTTAATTGAAGGGGTTTATGACGAGTTCAATGAAATAAAATATCAAGAAGGTGTTTTAGCTCCTGTATTTTTTGGTAGTGCGTTGAATAATTTTGGAGTACAAGAATTACTTGATACTTTTATTAAAATAGCTCCTTCACCAAGAGGTAGAGAAACCACATTACGGGTTATTTCGCCAACCGACGAAAAATTTAGTGGTTTTGTTTTTAAAATTCATGCCAACTTAGATCCAAATCATAGAGATAGAATTGCCTTTTTACGAATTTGCTCAGGTAAATTTGAACGTAATAAATTCTATTACCATGTACGTAACGAAAAGAAAATTAAGTTTAGCAATCCTACTAGCTTTATGGCTCAAGACAAAAGTGTGATTGATGAAGCTTTTCCAGGTGATGTTATTGGTTTGTACGATACAGGAATTTTTAAGATTGGCGATACGTTGACCGAAGGTGATAAAATGGAATTTAAAGGTATACCAAGCTTTTCGCCCGAAATATTCAAGGAATTGATTAATAAAGACCCGATGAAAACCAAGCAGTTGGAGAAAGGCGTTGAACAATTAACCGATGAAGGTGTTGCACAATTATTTACACAACAACCAGGTAATAGAAAAATAATTGGAACAGTAGGTGAGTTGCAATTTGAAGTTATTCAATATAGACTAAAACATGAGTACAATGCTTCGGCCGAATTTCAATCCAAATCATTGTATAAAGCATGTTGGATGACTTGTGATGATGATAGTAAAATTGATGAGTTTATTAGAAGAAAAGCGCAATTTATTGCTACCGACAAAGACGGAAATTATGTGTTTCTAGCACAAACTGCATTTTTATTACAAAGTGCACAAAACGATTATCCTGAAATAACTTTCCATACAACCTCTGAGTTTAAAAGAGCAATGGTTTAGTTATTTAGAATTTCATTCAACTTTTCGTGATACAACGCAAACGAATTGAGGTTATTATGCGAACCATTTTGAATGGTTATTAGTGTCGCGTGCTTGCTTAGTTTAACCAATCGTTCACTAGAGTTATAAGGAACAGTTAAATCTTCAGTTCCATGGAATAAAAATATGGGGATTTTTATTTCTGGTAAATGCTTATTTATTTTAAATTGATAATGCAATAATATGGAATTTGGAAGATAGGGGTAATGATATTTCGAAACATCGTAAAAATTGAAATAGGGAGTTTCTAAAATTAAAATTTTAGGGTTGTTTTCGTTGGCTAACCTGGCAGCAATACCAGTCCCTAATGATGTTCCATACAAAATAATATCACGTTCTTTATAATCGTATAATAACCTTTTATAAATCATTAATGCATCCGAAAAAATCATTCGCTCATTTTTAATTTTACCGGAACTTTTTCCAAAACCACGATAGTCGTACATTAATATATTGTAGCCTTTTGAAGTAAAATCAACAGCCCGGGCTCCCCAATAAATTAAATTATCTGCATTTCCATGATGATAGTATACAATTCCTCTAGGGTTGTCTACTTTAAATAATAAGGCGTTAATCATGTTGCCATCATCGGTAGTATAATTTATTTCTTCAAATGGTTGGTCAAACTTAAATTCAAAAATATTCGACAAGGTTTCTGGATGGAAAATTAGCCGTTCTTGAAATACATACAAGGCTATACCTAAGCTAATTAATATAGTAGGAACCACGATTGATAAGTATAATAAGTAAGTTGGCAAGTTAAAAGTTTGTTAAAAATGTAGCGATAATTTTAAAAGCAAATTATATCATTAAATTTGAGCATCAAAAATTATTTTATAAAGTTATGAAGAAACTCTTAGTTATTATAATCATTTCTAGCATTTGTTTGCCAGCAATAGCTGGTAACGACGGCTACAAAATTAAAATTAAGTTTAAAGGTTTGCAAGATACCACTTGTTATTTGGGTAATTACTTTGGAAATAAGCAATATTACAAAGATACTGCACGAGTTGATGCTAATGGTATTTGTATTTTTGATGGTAAAGAACCATTGCCAGGTGGAATTTACAGTATTATTTGCAATAATATCATGCTTTTCGAATTAGTAGTTAACGAACCTATTATTGAGATAGAAACCGATACGGCCAACTATGTCAAAAAGATGGTAATTAAAAAGTCGGAAGAAAATAAATTATTCTACAAGCACTTGTTATTTGTAAACGATATGCAAAAAAGTTTAGCTGATTTGCAAGGTAAAATAAACGATTCTACTGCTACTAAACAACAAAAGGAAAATTATCAGCAACAAATTCAAAAAATTAGTGATGAGATTATCCAACTTCGTTTAAATATTATAAAAGAAAATCCAACTTCGTTTGTTTCAACAATTTTTAGGGCTATGAAAGAGCCTGAAATACCTGTTTTTGCTGAAGAAAAAAATGATTCAATAGTTCGATTTAAAAAATATTTTTACATGAAGGACCATTTTTGGGATGATTTTGATTTCCATGACGATCGTTTAATGCGAACACCAATTTATCACAACAAACTAGAAAAATATTTTACCAAAATAGTTGTCCAATCGCCCGATTCTATTAATATTGAAGCCGATAAAATAATTAAAAAAACGACCTTTAATACAGAGATTTACAAGTACACCGTTCATTATATTACCAACACTTTTGAGAAATCAAAATACATGGGAATGGATGCGGTGTTTGTTCACATGTCACTTAAATATTATACGCACGAATTGGCGTACTGGGTAGATTCTGTTCAAATAGAAAAAATAAGAGAAAGAGCACTTGCCCAAGAACCCTTATTATTAGGTAAAAAAGCAATAAATTTAAGCTTGTTAGACACGGCAGGTGTTTGGCAAAACATGTATAAAAATAATGCAGATTATACCTTTTTAGTATTCTGGGACCCTGAGTGTGGACATTGTAAAAAAGAAATGCCCAAATTGGCAAAATACTTCGAAACGATTAAAGATAAAAATATAAAAGTGTTTGCGGTAAGTTCCGATCACAATGAAAATTGGAAAAAATTTATTAGGGATAATAAAATGGATTTTACCAACGTAGCTGTGCCTCAAGAGGTATATAAAGACCAATTAAAGGTGAATGAATACGTATTAAGTGGATTAACTGATATTCCTAGCTTAAATTACAGCACCACATATGATATATTTACCACTCCTCAAATTTATTTGCTCGATAAAAACAAAATAATTTTAGGTAAAAAATTAGATACTGACTTGTTGAAGCAAATAATGGAAAACCGATTTAAAATCTTTAGCAAACAATGAAGCGATTAATTCCTGCTATTGTAGTGATAGTGGTTGGAATGATAATAGCGTATTTTATTATTCAACCTAAAAAACTTCCTATTTATAATCCTTCAGATATTAACCCGAAATTGGTTGATGAGTCGGTGCAAGGAGTTACCAAATTACATCGAGTTGGAAGCTTTTCGTTGACAAATCAAAATGGTAAAACGGTTACCGAAAAAGATTTTAACAATAAAATTTACATAACCGATTTCTTTTTTGTAACCTGTCCAACCATTTGTCCAAAAATGGCTAAACAAATGGTTAGAGTTTATGAAAAATT
Source organism: Vicingus sp. (assembly GCA_036171675.1). Lineage (GTDB taxonomy): Bacteria > Bacteroidota > Bacteroidia > Flavobacteriales_E > Vicingaceae > Vicingus. Next base: position 21,596 of record JAVHRO010000022.1, read on the forward strand.
TAAATCGAATAATGATGTGTTAATTTTATCACATACGGTAATGCCTGAGCAAGATTCAGTGCCTGTGTTAAAAGAATATGCCTCGAGATTAAATGTTGATTCTTCAAAATGGATGTTCGTAACTGGCGATAAAAAACAAATATATAGCCTTGCCAGAA